>NZ_JANXRJ010000332.1 GCF_025353065.1 Lapillicoccus sp. | reverse complement strand
AGGGTGAGGCGCGACCGTCAGCTGGTGAGGCCGTCCTTGAGGTTCGAGGCCGCGTCCTTCACGTTCTCGCCGGCCTTCTTGGCACCGGCCGACGCCTGGTCGCCCTGGCCCTCGGCCTCGAGCTGCTCGTTGTCGGTCGCCTTGCCGGCGGCCTCCTTGAGCTTGCCGGCGGCCTCTTCGGCGGCGTTCTTGGCCTTGTCCATGATTCCCATGGTGATTCCTTTCGTGGAGCGGACGACTGGTCGGAGATCCCGAACAGCCGGGTCAGAAGGTCAGGGGTGTCCCCTGACGGGGCTGCACCTGAGTGACAAAACGTCCGGAAGGTGGCAAAAGATCCCGTATCGAGGTACGGACGGTGTCAAGAGCGACTCACCCGCACCCAGCCGCGGACGGGCGGACACCCGGGGGCGAGCACCCGCCCGAGGTGGCCGACGGTCTCGTCGAGACCGGCCGCGACCGTCGCGAGGTCACCGTCGCGGGACATCGTCGCCACCAGCTCCAGGACGTCTCGCCCTCGCTCGCTGGCGGCGTGGGCGGTGGACGAGGTCACACCGGGGAGGGCGGCGAGGGCCTGCGCGGCCTGGTCGGCGACGACGCCGAGGTCGGCCTCGAGCCGGCCGTCCTGACCGGAGCCGTCGAGCGCCACGGTGCTGGGACGGCGGTGGGGCAGGTGGGCGACCAGCCAGCGCAGGCTCAGCACGACGAGCACGACGCCCGTGCCGGCGCAGGCCCACGGCCACCACTGCTGGTGCGTGGTGCTCGGGAGCCAGCCGACGTCGAGGACGGGTCCGACCCGGGGCAGGCGCCCGGCATACCAGGCGATCGCGCCGACGCCGGAGACGAGGAGCGCGAGCCCGACGACGAGGCTGACGAGGCGGTCCCAGCCGGCGAGTCGGCGGCTCATGACGCACTCCGTGCGACACGAGGAGCCTTGGCGCGGACCCGCACGGAGGGCGCGTTCTCCAGCCCGGCGAGCGCCGTGGTCGCGGCCTCCCGGACGGCGGACTCGAGGTCGACGCCGGTGGCCTCGCCGGTAGTGGTGATGACGAGCCGGCGACGGCTCGCGCTGGCTGTGGCACCGGTGACGCCGGGCACCTGCGTCGCCGACCCGAGGGAGAGCCGCGCGGCGTCGCGCGGGGCGATCCAGACCGATGAGGTCGCCGAGACCCGGAGGCCGACGGAGGACCGTGGTCGGAGCGCCGAGACGACGAACCAGAGCCCGAGCAGCACCGCGACGACGGCGCCGACGAGCACCCACACGGTCGGCTTCGACCCGGAGACGGCCTCGGCCGCGGTGACCGTCCACAACGTTCCCTTGAGCGCCCCCGCGGCGGCGAGCGCGTCCCGGATCCCGACGACGCCGAGTCCCAGGAGGACGAGGGCGACGATGATCCCGGTGGCTGCCGCAGCCGGCGCAGCCACCGGCGGCGACGCCGGGGGCACGTCCGCGCCCCACGACTCGATCCGCGAACCAGACTGCAGCGCAGTCGTTTCGGGGGACGTCGTGGTCGTCTCGGTGGACGTGGTGGTCACTGGACCCTCCTTCGGGGGGAGTCGGCGATGAGGTCGGGGGTGGAGTCGACGCGCACGTCGACCCGTTCGACGGTGAGCGCGGTCGAGGCGGTGAGCTGGGCGGTGACGGCCGAACGCACCTCGGTCGCGACGCGGGCCAGTGGCTCCGGCCAGGCCACGGCGACGTGGACCGTGACCCGGATGCGGTCACCGGCCCGGGTGACGTCGACGCGGGGAGACTGTTGTCGCGTGAGCGACCCCCACGTGCCGGTCTGGGCGGGCGCCACGCCCTCGACGTCGCGAGCGGACCTCCGCGCGATCTGCTCGATGACCCGGTCCCGGATCACGAGCCGACCTCGGGTGGCGGGTGCGTCCAGCAGGCTGTCAGCCACGGCGTCCACGCAACATCTCGGCCAGGTCGAGCCGGCCCTCGATCTGGGCGCCGATCGCCCAACCGGCGCCCCCGAGGATGACCGCGACGAGGAAGCCGACGAAGCCTCCGGCGGCTGCGGCGATCGCGAGGAGGAGTCCGACCAGGAGGCCGATGGTGGCAGTGCTCATGAGATGTCTCCGAGGATGGAAGGGGGTTGTGGGGGGTGGCTCACAGTTCGGTGTAGCGGGAGGATCGATGACGAGCGAGCCAGCGGCGGCGCTGCCGGCGCAGACCGGATCGGGCACGTGACCAGCGGGTGCGCCGGAACGTGACCGGCGCCGCCGGGACGGGCCGCCAGGCCGGTGCGGCATCGAGTGCCGCCAGGGCGTCCAGGTATGCCGCGGTGTCGCCGCCCATGTCCGGGTGGAGCCTGCGGGCCACGGCGCGCCGGGCGGCGGTCCTGGCGCGATCGGCATCCCGGACCGGGCTCACGCACCGCCACCGGTGGTCCCGGGGCCATCGACGGGACCGGCCGGCCCGGTGGGGGTCGCCGCCGGCCCGCTGGCCGGATCGGGGTCCGGCCCGGGGTCGGCGACGACGTCCTCGACGGTGACGTGCACCGGTCCCCCCGTGAGGGGAGCGACGGCGGCACGCACCAGGGCAGCGGTCTGGCGGACCGGGTAGCCGATCAGGAGGGCGACGTGGATCTCGGCTCCGCCGGGCCCGATGGTGATGCCCGCGACCCGACGCCCGGGCAGGTAGGTCCCGACCTCCCCGAACACGCCGGCGTGCAGGTCGGCCACACCGGGGACGGCGCGCACCGCGCTCGCCACCGCGTCGACGAGATCGGCGCGGTCGGCGCGGTCGGCGCGGTCGGCGGGGTCGGATCGGTCGGCGAGGTCGGATGTCGTGGCGGGGGTGTCCCGCGTCTCGGGGACGTTCACCTCGGGGTGCTCACTGCACTCGGGAGACAGCGGGAGCGGACTCGCCGTCGGAGCCGTCCTCGTCGTCGAGGAACACGTCGTGGACGGTGACGTTGACCTCGGTCACCTCGAGTCCGGTCATCCGCTGCACGGCGGCGATGACGTTCTGGCGGATGCCCTCGGCGAGGTCGGCGATGGCCACGCCGTAGTCGGCCACGATGTCGATGTCGACGGCGGCCTGACGCTCCCCGACCTCGACGCCGACGCCCTGCGAGAGGTTGGTGCGACCACCCGGGATCCGTTCGCGCAGCTGACCGACGACGCGGGCCGTGCCGCCACCGAGGTCGTGGACACCGTCGATCTCGCGGGCCGCGATCCCCGCGATCTTGGAGACGACGATGTCGGCGATGACCGTCTTGCCCTGGGTGGCGGCGACGGCGCTCCCCACCCCGTCGTCACCGGCGGTGCTATCGGTCTGGGCCGAGGTGTCCGTGCTGGGCGCGGTCGACCTGCGTGAGCTCGCGGCGGCCGTGGAGACGGGGGTCGCGGCGGCAGCAGCCGGCTGGGCGTTCTTGCCGGTGTCGGTGGTGGCGGTCTCAGGCATGGGGTGGTTCCTCTTTCTCGTTCTCTGGTTGATGGTGTCTCGAAAGGTGGGTCGCGCCGATGCGGTCCATCCGCACGCGGACGACCTCGTGATCTGAGCCACATACCCGGGCGGCATACCCTCGACGCAGGATCGCCGGCCCGCCCGCCTTCCGTGAGGGGTACGGGTGGGTCGACGCGTCAGGTTCGGGAGACGGGCAGGGCAGTGGCAGATCGGTCGGTGACCTCGGCATCGGGGCCGACGTCGGCGTCGGGGCCGACGTCCTTGTCCGACGCTGCGCTCGTGCGGTCCGCGCGGCTCGGCGACCGCGAGGCCTTCGGGGCCATCGTCGAGCGGCACGGCCCGGCGCTCTACCGCTTCGTGCGCCGGATGGTGCGCGACCACGGCGAGGCGCAGGACGTCGTCCAGGAGGCCTTCGTGGCCGCGTGGCGCTCGATCGACCGCTTCGACGGCCGCTCGACGCTGTCGACCTGGCTCTTCGGGATCGCGAGCCACAAGGCGCGGGACACCCTGCGCCGCCGACGCCCGGAGCCGATGGATCCCGATCTGATGACCCGGCCGGGCCATGACACGATCGACCGGAGCGCCCGCAGCAACCCCGAAGAGGCGGTCTTCTTCACCGAGCTGGCGCAGGCCCTGGCCGCCCTGCCGGATCGGCAGCGCGCCGCGTGGCTGCTCACCCAGGTCGAGGGGCTGACCACCGTCGAGGCCGCCGAGGCCCTGAGGATGACCCCGGACGCGGTGCGTGGCCAGCTGGCTCGCGCACGGGTGTCCCTGACGCAGAGACTGGAGGCATGGCGATGACCACGGACGACGAGATCATGAGTCGCGCGGTGGACGCGTTCCAGGACCGCGCCGAGCAGGAGTCCGCCGAGTGGCCGGCCGTCGCGTCGGGCGTCCGCGACCGGGTGCGGCGCAGCTCGCTGGTGAGCAGGTCCGTTCGGGCCCACGTCGCAGATCTTTCCGGCACAACGACTTTCACTCAGGTGGACACGTTGGTCGTGTCCGACCGGGTGGTCGTCGACGCCCTGCGCAGGGGACTCTCCGGCATACCGGAGGCTGCGGCAGAAACCCTCTCCCTGGTCCTGGACGGTCGTGACTGCGTGGGCGTCCGGGTGGAGCTCGTCGCGGGTTACGGCACCGACCTGCGGGTGCTGGGCGACCGGGTGCGGACGCTGGTTGAGGCGACGCTGACCGACACCCTCGGGATCGTCGTCCCGGTCGACGTCACGGTGGTCGACGTCGTGGTCGGCGACCCGTCACGATGACCTCCCCCGGCCGGCGCCGCCGCGCAGCCGGCCTGGCGATGACCAGCGCGCTGCTGGCCACCGGCTGCACGACCACGTCCGGTCGCGCCACCTCGGTCACCTCCTCCCGCCCCACCGTGCCTGTGGTGGTGAGCGCCTCCCCGTCGAGACCCGCCGCTGCCGCGCCGCCCTACATCGCGCGGGTGGCGTGGATCTCGGACTCCCGGGGCCGCACCCTGCGCGTCTACCCCACGCCCGCCGGTCGGATCGCTGCCCTCTCCGGCAGGGCCGAGGCATGGACCGAGGTGCTCCGGTATGCCGCGGACGCGGGCACCCCGGGGATGCAGGCCCAGTTCGACTGCCACTGGACCTTCGCCCGGATCGTCGAGCCTGACAAGACGTCCTGGAACCTCGAGCCGTGGCGACCCGTCGTGTCGCAGTCCGCGATGCAGGCCAGCCGATGCAACCCCGGTGGCGCCGAGGGGACCGTCCCGTCGAGCGGTGGGTCCGGGCCGAGTGTCAGCCGGTGAGCTCCCGGGCGACGAGCTCGGCGATCTGCGCGGTGTTGAGCGCCGCGCCCTTGCGGAGGTTGTCGCCGCAGAGGAAGAGATCCAGGGTGTTGGGGAAGTCGAGGGCCTGGCGGAGCCGGCCGACGAAGGTCGGGTCGGAGCCGACCACGTCTGCGGGAGTGAGGATCTCGCCGGACTCGGGGTCGTCGATGACGACGAGGCTGGGCGCCTCGACCAGGGCCTGCCGGGCCTCGGCGACGGTGATGTCCTCCGCGAAGACGGCGTGCACCGCGAGCGAGTGGGTCGTGACCACCGGCACGCGGACGCAGGTCGCCGACACCTTGAGGTCGGGGATCTCGAGGATCTTGCGCGACTCGTTGCGGACCTTCAGCTCCTCCGACGACCAGCCGCCCTCCCGGGGCGACCCGGCCCAGGGGACGACGTTGAGCGCGAGCGGCGCGGGGAAGGGCGAGTCGCCCGGCTGCATACCGAGCTTGTCGGCGATCGCGGCCCGGACGTCGCCGGCCTGCTGGCCGAGCGTGCGGTCGCCGCCGACGACCGCGAGCTCGTCGTAGAGGCGGTCGATGCCGGCCTGCCCGGCGCCCGAGGCGGCCTGGTAGGACGCGACGACCAGCTCGGTCAGCGTCCACCGGCGGTGGAGCGCGCCGAGGGCGTCCATCATGGTCAGCGTGGTGCAGTTGGGGTTGGCGATGATGCCCTTGGGCCGGCGGCTCGCGGCCGCGGGGTTGACCTCGGGGACGACCAGCGGCACGTCGGGGTCCATCCGGAAGGTGCCGGAGTTGTCGACGACGACGACCCCTCGCGCGGCTGCGATCGGCGCCCACTGCGCCGAGACCTCGTCCGGCACGTCGAACATCGCGACGTCGACGCCGTCGAAGACCTCGGGCGCCAGGGCCTGGACCGCGACCAGCTCGCCGCGCACCTCGAGCAGCTTGCCGGCGGACCGGGCGGAGGCGACGAGACGGATCTCGCCCCAGACGTCCTCGCGGGTCGAGAGGATCTGGCGCATCACCGTGCCGACGGCGCCGGTGGCGCCGACCAGGGCGAGCGTGGGCCTGGTGCTGCGGTCTGCGGTGCTCATCGGCCGGTCCCTCCGTAGACGACGGCCTCTCCGCCGGAGGAGTCGAGGCCGAACGCGGTGTGGACGGCGCGGACCGCGTCGTCGAGCTGGTCGTCGCGGGTGACGACCGAGACCCGGATCTCCGAGGTGGAGATCATCTCGATGTTGACGCCGGTGTCGGCGAGCGCCTGGAACAGCGTCGCGGAAACGCCCGGGTGAGAACGCATCCCGGCACCGACGAGCGAGAGCTTGCCGATGTGGTCGTCGTAGAGGATCGTCGCGAAGCCGACCTGCTGCTGGATCCGCGTCAGCGCCTGGACGGCCACCTGACCGTCGGTCTTCGGCAGCGTGAAGGAGATGTCGGTGAGCCCGGTCTCCGACGCCGACACGTTCTGCACGATCATGTCGATGTTGATCTCGGCCTCGGCGACGGCCTTGAAGATGTTGGCGGCCATGCCCGCCCGGTCGGGGACCCCGACGACGGTGATCTTGGCCTCGCTGCGGTCGTGCGCGACGCCGGCGATGATCGGGGCTTCCACGGTCTCTCCTTCAGATCCGACCTGGGTATAGGCCGTGTCGGTGATCCAGGTGCCCTCGTGGGGGGAGAACGACGACCGGACGTGGATGGGCATGTCGAAGCGACGGGCGTACTCGACGCAGCGCAGGTGGAGGATCTTGGCCCCGCAGGCCGCCATCTCGAGCATCTCCTCGTTGGAGAGGACGACGATCTTGCGGGCCGAGGACACGATGCGGGGGTCGGCGGTGAAGACCCCGTCCACGTCGGTGTAGATCTCGCAGACGTCGGCTCCGAGCGCCGCCGCGAGGGCGACGGCGGTCGTGTCGGACCCACCACGCCCGAGGGTGGTGATGTCCTTCGTGTCGACGCTGACGCCCTGGAAGCCCGCCACGATGGCGATGTGGCCGGCGTCGAGGGCGGTCTGGATCCGCCCGGGGGTCACGTCGATGATGCGGGCCTTGCCGTGGACCGCGTCGGTGATGACGCCCGCCTGCGAGCCGGTGAACGAGCGGGCTTCGTGGCCGAGGTTGGCGATCGCCATGGCGAGCAGCGCCATCGAGATCCGTTCGCCCGAGGTGAGGAGCATGTCCAGCTCGCGACCCGGCGGCAGCGGCGTCACCTGCTGCGCCAGGGCGAGCAGCTCGTCGGTCGTGTCACCCATGGCGGAGACGACGACGCAGACACCGTTGCCGGCCTTGCGGGTCTCGACGATCCGCCGCGCGACGCGCTTGATGCTCTCGGCATCGGCCACCGACGAACCGCCGTACTTCTGGACGACCAGACTCAACGGACACTGCTCCTGGGGAGGGACGGGCGGAGGACCCAGTTTATCCGCGCCGGGGCCCGGCACCCCGCCGGACAACCGGGTGGTGAGACGTCCGGCGGCCTACGGGTGCAGGGCGTCGAACTCGGCCTCGCCGACGATCTCCTCGTCGACGTCGAGGCGCAGGTGCGCCAGCACCGACTGGAGGACCCGCAGCGAGCTCGCGGCCCGGTCGCCCCACGTGGAGAGGTAGCTGAACTGCCACCACCACAGGGCCTCGATGTGGCGGCCGGCGTCGTAGTGCTCGAGGCCGTGGCTGAGCGCCGCCGCGATCTCGACGATGTCGTTCGACAGGGACCCCCGCGTCAGCTCGGCCGCGGTGACCGGGTCGACGACGTCGGCGTAGTCGTCGAGCCCCTCGAGGAGGTTGGCGAGCCCGTCGAGGAGGGGGTCGAGGTCGGGATCGGGGCCGGGGTCGGGCTCGTAGCGCTCGACCAGGACGATGTCCTGGATCGCGCCGAGCCGCGAGCCCGCGAGCAGCAGCTGGGAGGTCGCGAGCAGCAGGACGGGGATCGCCGTGTCGGCGGCCGCCCCGGACGCGACCTGCCGGACGGTGCCGAGATAGGTGCGGGCGTCGCGGGCGGAGTCCGCCGCGAGCAGCAGCAGCTCCTGCTGCTCCTCTCGCGCGTGCTGCTCCGCTGCGGTCGGGGCCCGGTCAGTCATTGACCGCTCGCCGTCCCTCGAAGGCCCGGCCCAGGGTGACCTCGTCGGCATACTCGAGGTCGCCGCCGACCGGCAGGCCCGACGCGGGGCGGGTGATGACGATGCCCATGTGCTTGAGGAAGCGCGAGAGATAGGTCGCTGTCGCCTCGCCCTGGATGTTGGGGTCGGTGGCGATGATGATCTCGGTCACCGTGCCGTCGGACAGCCGGGACATGAGCTCGGCGATGCGCAGGTCCTCGGGACCGACGCCGTCCATCGGCGAGATCGCCCCGCCGAGCACGTGGTAGAGCCCCCGGAACTCCCGGGTGCGCTCGACGGCGACGACGTCCTTGGCCTCCTCGACGACGCAGATGGAGGTCTGGTCACGGCGCGGGTCGGCGCAGATCCGGCACAGGGAGTCCTGCGAGACGTTGCCGCACCGGTCGCAGAAGCGGGCCTTGTCCTTGACCTCGAGGAGCACCTCCGCGAGCCGGGTGACGTCGGCCGGGTCGGCCTGCAGGATGTGGAAGGCGATCCGTTGCGCGCTCTTGGGACCGACGTTGGGCAACCGCCCGAGCTCGTCGATCAGGTCCTGGACCACTCCTTCGTACACGCGGGCCAGCCTATGCCCCACCTCTGACACCACCGGGTATGCCGCGCGGCCGGGGCGGCCGGGCGGCATACCTATCCCTGGGGCTCGGACCTGGTGCGCGCCCGGGACCTCGGCCTCGCGCGGACGGTCTCCCGTCCGGCGGTGAGGAACTCGGCGATCAGCTCGGCGGAGCTGCGCGGCTCCTCGAGGAGGAAGAGGTGGCCCCCACCGCGGACGACGTGCAACCGGGCCCGCGGGATCAGCCAGGCCAGGATCCGTGCGTTGATGAGCGGGATGATGGGGTCGTCGTCGCCGGACATGATCAGGGTCGAGTGCCGGATCCGGTGCAGCCACGGCATGCTGCTCCAGCCCTGGATGGCATACAGCTGGTGCAGGTACCCGCTCCAGGTGGGCGGGCGCGCGAACCGGTCGACCGCGATCTCCGGCGGCGGTCCGCCCTCCCGTGAGCGGCCGCCGTAGAGGGCGCCGGCGATCGTCGCGAAGTAGGCCGGGTCGCGGTAGCGCCGTGGGGTGCTCATCTGGAGCAGGACCGTCGGCGAGCCGGGGACCCCGCCGAGGCCGGGCATGGTGGAGGCGAGCACCAGTCGGTCGATCCGGTCGGGGGCCTGGTGGGCGAGCTGCTGGGCGATGGCTCCCCCGAGCGAGACCCCCAGGACGTCGACCTGCTCCTCACCGAGGGCGGTCAACAGGTGTTCGACCACCCGCGCGACGGACGGCATCCGGCGCGGGAGCCGCCACCCGTCGGAGCCCCCGGTGCCCGGCGAGTCGAAGGTGATGGTGCGGAACCCCAGCGGCACCAGCTCCTGCTCGAGGGGCTCCCACATCCCGAGGTTGCCCCCCAACCCCATCACGAGCAGCAGGGGGCGACCGCGGCCGCGGGTCGAGACCTCGATCCCTAGCCCGTCGACGACGACCCGGGTGCGGGTGGCCGGGGTTCGCGGGGCCTGCTTCTTCACGTCGCGTACACGTAGGTGCCGGGTGCCGCGACCACGACCGGGTGCCGCGCGCTGCCCAACGTCTTCGGCGCGGCCTTCTGACGCCCCGAGCGGGCCGTCAGCCAGACCACGAAGTCGGTCCACCAGGTGCCCGGGGTGGGTTCCACCGCGCCGAGGAACTCCTGCGGGTCGTCCGGCGTGTCGTCACTGGCCCGGTAGCTGGCCTTGGGGTTGCCCGGAGGGTTGACGAGGGCGGCGATGTGACCGCTGGTGGAGAGCACGAAACGGCTGTGGCCCCCGAGCATCCGGACGCTGCGGTAACAGCTGGTCCACGGGCAGATGTGGTCGGCGACACCGGCGATCACGTAGGAGTCGACGGTCACCGCGGACAGGTCCACCGGCGTACCGAGCACGGAGGTCTCCCCCGGTCGGGTCAGGGCGTTGGTGACCGCGAGGTCGAGGAAGTCCGCATGCAGCTTCGCCGCCATCCGGGTGGTGTCGGCGTTCCAGTAGAGGACGTCGAAGGCGGGGGGCTGCTTGCCGAGCAGGTAGTTGTTGACCCAGTAGTTCCAGACCAGGTCCCCGGGTCGCAGCCACGCGAAGACCTCCGCCAGCGAGCGACCGTCGAGATATCCGTCCGCGCGCGACTTGGCCGCCGCGACCGTGGCGACCTGTCGACTCGTCAGCGACGACATCAGCCCCGCTCGCGACTGGTCGAGCAGGGTGACTCCCAGCGCGAACCCGGCCAGGCGGTGCTCCTGCCCCGTCGCCACGAGGTGGGCCAGGGCCAGCGACGAGATGATCCCGCCGGCGCACAGCGAGAACAGCACCGTCTTCGTGGTCCGGCAGATGTCCTCGACGGCCCCCAGCGCCTCGATCACCGCGGCAACGTAGGCGTCGAGCCCCCAGTCGGCCTGCGGCCGGTCGGGGTTGCGCCAGGACACCATGAACACCTGCTGGCCCGACGCGACGAAGTGCTCCACCATGCTTCGTCCCGGGGCGAGGTCGGCCACGTAGTACTTGTTGATGGTCGGCGGGACCATCAGGAGCGGCGTCGTGCGGACCCGGGCCGTCTGGGGCGTGTACTGGATGAGCTCGAAGACCTCGGTGCGCAGCACCACGGACCCCGGAGTGACGGCGAGGTTGTCCCCGACGGCGAACGCCGTGGTGTCGACCATGCTCGGCACCCGTGGCTTGACCGCCATGTCACGGGCGAAGTTCCGCACCCCCCGCAGATAGCTCGCGCCCCCGCTGTCCAGCCCCGCCTTGAGCGCCGCCGGGTTGAGCACCGGGTTGTTGCTCGGGCTGAGGGCCTCGACGATGTTCTGGGCGACGAAGGCGAGCCGCTCGTGGTCCTCCCAGTCCAGGTCGGCGTCCGACACCAGCTCCGTCGCGGCCCGGCCGGCGACGAGGTAGGCCTGGAGCACGCGGTGCAGCACCGGGTTGTCGCTCCACGCCGGGTCGGTGAAGCGGCGGTCCTTCGGCGCCGAGGCCGCCGTCGAGGTCCCGAGCACCACCCGCGCCAGCTCGGCGGCCGTGGAGGTGGCGGCTCGTCCCAGCAGCATCGGTCGGGCAGCCAGCTGCGCACCCATCCGCAGCCCGGGCAGACCGGGGTTGAACCGTCGCAAGGGGTTGAACACGGCCTCGGCCAGCAAGGAGTCCAGCGGGGCAGCGACGTCGTTCTCGTCGCCGTCGCCACTGCCCTGGGGGGAACCAGCAGTGCCTGCCTCCGGACGGGTCGACACATCCACAGCCATCGCAACTCCTTCGTCACCGAGCCGCCCCCGAACAGGCGACGCCTGTCGAGGCGACCCTAACCCGAGGACCCTCTAGCGCGACCGGCAACGGCGGTTCTACCCGGTGTTGCGCAGCCCCGCCGCGATGCCGTTGATGGTGAGCAGCAGTGCCCGCTGCAGGTCGGCGTCGGGCTCGCGGGTCTCACCGGCGGCGCGCAGCCGCGCGAGCAGCGTGGCCTGCAGCGCGTGCAGCGGCGCGAGATAGCTGTCGCGCAGCTCGAGCGTGCGCCGCAGGACCGGGGCCGACTCGAGCAGCGCCCCCTGACCGGTCACCCGGAGCACCTCGGTGACGGTGCGCTCGTGCTCCTCGCGGATGAGCTCGAAGAGCCCCGCCGAGTCGGCCGGCACGAGGGTCCGCACATAGCGCGCGGCGATGCCGAGGTCGGTCTTGGCGAGGGTCATCTGCACGTTGGACAGGAAGGTGCGGAAGAAGCTCCACGAGCCGTACATCTCCTGCAGGACCTGCCCGCGGCCGTCCTCCCGCGCGGCGGCCAGACCGCTCCCGACCCCGAACCAGCCGGGGATGATCATCCGCGACTGCGTCCAGCCGAACACCCAGGGAATGGCCCGCAGGTCGTCGAGCCCGCCGGCGCCGCCGGGACGCTTGGCGGGACGGGACCCGATGTTGAGCTTGCCGAGCTCGTCGACGGGGGTCGCCGCGACGAAGAACGGCACCAGCCCGGGGTCGCGGACGAGCTCGCGGTAGACCTCCTGACCCCGGCCGGCCACCAGGTCCATCGTGTCGTTCCAGCCGGTGAGGACCTCCTGCGGAAGCAGCGAGGTCCGGTGGAGGACGGACGCCTCGAGCACCGCCGCGAGCGCCCCCTCGAGGTTCCAGCGGCCGAGGCCCGGCAGGGTGTACTTGTCGGAGATGACCTCGCCCTGCTCGGTGATCTTGATCGGTCCGTCGAGGCTGCCGTAGGGCTGCGACAGGATGGCCTGCGCGGTCGGGCCGCCCCCTCGCCCGACGGACCCGCCGCGACCGTGGAAGAGCCGCAGGACCACGCCGTGCCGGCGGGCCACGTCGCGCAGCGCCCGCTGGGCCCGGTGGATCTGCCACTGCGACGCGGCGATGCCCGCGTCCTTGGAGGAGTCGGAGTAGCCGAGCATGATCTCCTGCACGTCGCCGCGCGCCGCGAGCACCCGCCGGTATGCCGGGTCGCTCAGCAGCGCGTCGACGAGCGGGCCGGCGGCCTCGAGCTCGGCCACGGTCTCGAGCAGCGGCGCGAACCCGATCCGGGCGCTCGCCGGGGTCTCGTCGTCACCGGGGTCGACGAGCCCGGCCTCCCGGGCGAGCACGACGACCGCGAAGATGTCGTCGATGTCGTGCGTCATCGAGACGATGTAGGTCTGGACCGCCTCGGGACCGAAGGTGTCGAGGGCCCGGCGGATCGTGTCGAACAGGTCGAGGACGCCGCGCGCGTCCTCGGCGAGGTCGGTGTGGACGGCTCCGACGAGCGGCCTCCGGCCGGCCATCTCCTTCGACAGCAGGCGAGTTCGCGCGGGGCGGTCGAGCGCGGCATACGGGGTCTCGAGCTCGCCGAGCCGGTCGTAGAGGACGGCGAGCGCGGCGTGGTGCTTCTCGCTGTGCTCGCGGATGTCGAGGGTCGCGAGGCCGACGCCCATCGCCGTGGCACTGCGGATGAGCCGAAGGATCGCGCCGTCGGCCGTCAGGAGGTCGCCGCCGGCGAGCATCGACTCGCGGACGAGGGTGAGGTCGGCGAGCAGCTCGTCGATGTCGAGGTAGTCGCGGCCGGGCTCGTGGGGAGTGCCCGCCGTCAGCCGGTCGCGGGTGCGCAGGAGGCGGACCCGGACGAAGGTCAGCTTGAGCCGATAGGGCTCCTCGGCGTTCAGCCGTTTCACGGTGCCGTAGGTGATGGGGAGCGCCGCGGCGTCGCCCTCGATGCTCGCGGCGAGCGCCTCCGTCACGTCGATGACCCGCGTCGAGGGCGACATCTCGGTGAGGACCTCCTCGACCATGCCGGCCAGGACCCGCAGGCCGGTGGCGTGCTGCAGGCCGAGGACCTCGAGGGTGACGGCGGGCGTGACGTTGGGGTTGCCGTCCCGGTCGCCACCGGCCCAGGTGCCGAACCGCAGCGGCCGGGTCGCGGGCGGCAGCGCGACACCGATGCTGGCGAGCGCGCGGTCGAGCTCCTCGAGCAGGCCGGGCACCACCTCGTCGGCGATGGACCGGAGGTAGTAGAGCGCGGTGCGGGCCTCGTCCACCGGGTCGGGCCGGGCGACGCGCAGCTCGTCGGTCTGCCAGAGCAGGTCGACGAGCTCGGCGAGGCGACGCTCGTCACGGGGGACGTCCGCCCGGCGGCGCCGCGGGTCCTCGCTCGCGAGCACGAGGTCGGCGATCTTGCGCAGCAGGTCGAGCACCGACCGCCGGCTGGCCTCGGTGGGATGGGCGGTGAAGACGGGCCGGTACTCCAGTCGCGCGACGACGTCGGTGACGAGCTCGTGGTCGACGGTGCCGGCCTCGAGGGCCGCGCCGATCCGGCCCGCGGCCGACATCAGCGGACCGTCGGTGTCGCGGGTCAGCTCCTGCCAGCGGTGCAGCTGCTCGGTGACGTTGACGAGCTGGAAGTAGGCCGAGAAGGCCCGCGCGAGGACGACCGCACGGGCGTCGTCCACCTCGGCGAGCAGGTCGTGGAGGCCGTCGTCCTCGGGCTCCCGGGCAAGGGCCCGCACCCGCTCGACGAGCTCGAGCAGCTCCGGGCCCTCGTGCCGGGTGAGCGCCTCGCCGAGCAGGGTGCCGAGCTGCCGGACCGACGCCCGTAGGGCCGTGTGCTGCGCGTCGGAGGACACCCCCGCCGCGAACTGCGCGACGTCGGGCTCACGCCGGTCGGCGTGGATCATCTGCTCGGTGGTCAGCTCGGTGGTCAGCTCGGTCGGCTCCGGCAACGTCATGGGCGTCGTCATGAGCCCAGCATGGACCCCGCGTGTGACGTGGATGTTGCGCGCCGGATCGTGGGCGCCCCGCCCAGACTGGCTGAGGTCGTGGTCTGGCG
>NZ_JANXRJ010000328.1 GCF_025353065.1 Lapillicoccus sp. | reverse complement strand
CTCCGGGCTCCAGATCGACCGCGGCCTGTATGGGGTCCTGGTCGTCGACGATCCCCACGAGCCCGGCCGCTACGACCAGGAGTGGATCGTCGTCCTCGACGACTGGATCGACGGCACCGGCACCACCCCGGACGAGGCCCTCAAGAAGCTGCAGACCACCAACGGCAGCGGCGGAATGGGCGGCATGGGCGGGAGTGGCGACATGGGCAGCATGGGCGAGACCATGCAGTCCTCGCTGCTGGGCGGCGCGGGAGACATCGCCTACCCGCACTACCTGGTCAACGGCCGGATCCCCACCAGCCCGGTCACCCTGACCGGCACACCCGGGCAACGGGTCCGGATCCGGATCGTCAACGCTGGCTCCGACACCGCCTTCCGCGTCGCGCTCGGGGGACACCGGATGACCG
This sequence comes from Lapillicoccus sp., assembly GCF_025353065.1. Taxonomy (GTDB): domain Bacteria; phylum Actinomycetota; class Actinomycetes; order Actinomycetales; family Dermatophilaceae; genus Lapillicoccus. Next base: position 3,815 of record NZ_JANXRJ010000328.1, on the reverse strand, counting down.
TGACCCACGCCGACGGCTACCCCGTCCAGCCCGCCACCGTCGACGCCCTCCTCGTCGGGATGGGCGAACGCTTCGACGTGCTCGTCACCCTCGCTGACGGCGCCTTCCCCCTGGTCGCCTCCGCCGAGGGCAAGAACGGTCAGGGTATGGCCGTCGTCCGCACCAGCCCCGCAGCCGCCCCACCGGCGGCGACGACCGTACCGTCCGAGTTGACCGGGCGGGTCCTGCTCGGTACCGACCTCCTGGCCGCAGCCGGGTCCCGGCTACCGGACCGGCCCGTGGACACCACCCATGACCTCGCCCTCGGCGGGTCCATGGCCGGCTACCGGTGGACACTCAACGGCAAGAGCTTCCCCGACACCGCGCCGCTGGAGGTCCGACAGGGACAACGCGTCCGGCTGCGCTTCGCGAACCGGACCATGATGTTCCACCCCATGCACGTCCACGGTCACACCTTCGCCCTGACGGCCGGAGGGGCCCGCAAGGACACCGTGATCGTGCGGCCCATGCAGCAGCTCGAGGTCGACCTCCAGGCCGACAACCCCGGCCAGTGGGCCACCCACTGCCACAACATCTACCACGCAGAGGCCGGCATGATGACCACCCTGTCCTACCGGGAGTGACCCCTCCCCAATGATTCGTCGTCCCGGTGCCCCGTGTGTCATGGTCTGAGGTTGTGAGGTCGGTGGCGCCGACGGTGTGGCGGGCCCGGGACGAGGTCACCTTGGCGGCGGTGAAGCGGATCGACACCGCCCGGCCAAGGTCCGCGCTCACGTCTGGTCCCAACTTGCCCGGCAGGCTGCCCGCCTCGAGGGTCGCGGACACCGACCTCGGTAGCACGGCCGTCATCATCGTCGACGCCACATTGATCACGAAGCACTGGCAAAGGAGAACTCAGCGTCGACCTTCAAGTGGACGCAGCCCACCTGCATGCCCCTGTATGCCCCCAAGCCCCGAACCGGAGCCACCTGACCGAGACCTACTTGTCAGCCGACCTCAATGAAGACCGAAGGCTAGCGAAGCCGACTTCGAGGCGTGGCGGATCCGCGGGGAACGCCCGGACAACGAGATCGGCTGGGGACTACCCGTCTCGGTGGTCCTGGCACACACCCCGGACGCCGCTGTTGCGGTCACCCACATGACCGCCTTCACCACCGGGGTGGCCTTCAACCTCGCCGTACGCCTTCGAGTCGCCCCCGACGGACCCCACCGGGGTGGGCTGTACGAGCTGATCAGCCCCCACGGGCCCCCCAGGGGGAACATTGAGCTGGACCGGCGGCTCCTGTTCGGGGTGGAGTACGCCGACGGGCGCACCGCAACCAACATCAGCACCAACGGGTGGCCCCCAAAACATCACGACGACCGCGAACCGACCCTCATGCTTAATGGCGGCGGCGGAGGTGAGCTCAGCGTCGACAACACGTTCTGGCTGTTTCCGGTCCCCCCGGACGGACCCTTCACCTTCATCTGCTCCTGGCCCGCGTTCGGCATCGACGAAACCAGACACGTCATCGAGCACGCCGACCTCACCACCGCCAGCACACGGTCGACAACCCTGTGGGCTAGGCAGCCCATCAACCACCAACCTCTTCCACCACCACCCGAACCGGCACTCCCCACCACCGGCTGGTTCGGCCGAGCAACACGACATCTCCGGGACAGCGAGCACTAAGCCCCAACTTCTGGTCACCAGCGAGGCCCGAAGGTCACGGTCTGCCTCGACCGACCCAGAACGGTCCGAAAGCGTCGCTGCAACGAAGCAACGCTGGGAGGTGTCTTACCCACGAACCACCACGGAGGTAGCTAATGCCAAAGCTTGGGCATGCCGCGCTCCTGCTGAGTGTCTCCTTGATGCTCACCGGGTGCAGCACAAGCACACACAGCGCCAACAACACCACAGCCCCGGCGGTCGCCCCGGCCCCGCGACCGTCGACTGGCTGTCCCAGCCCCACCACCACTGCAGGACGCGGAGCAGCCGTGGACTACGTGGACTTCATCCAGGCCAACGGTCTTTCCTACGTCGTCCCCGAGAACTTGGGACTCCCACCGGTGAAGGTGCCAGCTGCCGACATCGGAGACGTGCAGTTCCTGGTCCGGTGTGCGCTCAGCCCGTTAAACGAGCAAACCAAGGTAGCGCCGCCCCCACCGCGAGACGGTGACGCCGCATTCATCCCTGAAGGGACCCCCGTACATGCGGTCAAGGGATGGCCGACATTATGCCGACTAGCAGCTCAGCACCACGGGGAATGGCACGTCTACCTCGCGACCGATCCCCACTCAACAACAGCTAAGCCCCAACCCTGCGCAGCAACCCCCACGACACCGCCGACCGCCTCCGACACTGTGGGAACCACCCAGGACTCTTGAGACAAGAGCTTGGATACATGGAGCTCGACCGCCGCGGCGCCGAGATGCTGTTCCGGGTATTGGCCGAACGCGAGGAGAAACCCATGACGTCAGGCCCGCTCGCGGCAGGAGCGACGAGCACGGGTCAGGAGCCCGCTGCGGAGGCCTAGCCGCTGAGGGTGCCGAGCAGGGTGGTTATGGCGGTGATCTCCTTGTCCTGGCTGTCGATGATGCTCTGGGCGAGCTGCTTCGCGTCCGTGTTGGCGCCCTCGGTGAGCTCGGTCCGAGCCATCGCCACGGCGCCCTGGTGGTGCGTGGTCATCAGCTGGAGCCACAGCCGGTCGAAGGCCGCCCCGCTCGTGCCGGACAGCTGCCCCATCTCCTGGTCGGACATCATGCCGCCCATGCCGGAACCGCCCGTCTCAGAGTTGTCCGAGGTGGAGGCCCCCATCTGCGACATGTTGTGGCCGGACGCGGGGACGGCCTGGCCCCAGCCCGTGAGCCAGCCGGACATCGCCTGGATCTCCGGATCCTGGGCGGCCTTGATCGAGGTGGCGAGGCTCCTGACCGTGCTGTCGGTCGCCTGGGTCAAGGCCATCTCGGCCATCGTGACGGCCTGCCGGTGGTGCGGGATCATGCCGACGGCGAAGGCCACGTCGGCCGGGTTGTGGGGCCCGGACGCCGCCGGGCCGACCGGCGCCGTGCTGGCGGCGGAGCTGGAGCCGGTCATACCCGGCATGCCCTGAGCCGGGTCACCGGCGGTCGAGCTGCTGCCACAGGCTGTGAGCGCGACGGCAGTGGCCGCCGCGACGACCGACAGGGCGGCCCGCCGCAGCGTCCGAGTGGTCGGGGTCAGAGAAGCAAGGTTGGGGTTCATCGGTGAGTCCTTTGTCGAGTCGCTAAAAGTTGACGTCGCTGAAGTTGACGTCGCTGAAGGGGGTCGTGCACGACGTGCGCGTATGCCGCAGCACCGCTGCGCCATTGGGGCGCTCGCGGTCGGGCATCCTGAGGACGACTCAGGTGCGCAGGATGCAGAGCTTCAGCAGCGAGGGACGCAGATGCGCCGGTGGAGCGCGCGTGCCCGCAGCGAACCCGTGCAGTCCAAAAGGCCGCACGACCGAGGTCAGCGAGCGGACCCGCCACCCGAGCATCCGGGCCACCAGGAGGACGAGGAGCGGCAGGACGGCGAGGCACATCGCGACCATCCCGTGCGCAGGGTCGTGTGGTCGCGATGGCCGGGGACGGCGTCAACGACGCCCCCGCCCTCGCTGCCGCCGACGTGGGTCTCGCGATGGGCTCCGGCACCGACGTCGCCATCGAGAGCGCCGGGATCACCCTCCTGGGCGGAGACCTGATGGGCATCGTTCGGGCCCGTCAACTATCGCAGAGGACGATGAGCAACATCCGCCAGAACCTCGTCTTCGCGTTCGTCTACAACGCCGCCGGCATCCCCATCGCCGCCGGTATCC
>NZ_JANXRJ010000275.1 GCF_025353065.1 Lapillicoccus sp. | reverse complement strand
CAGGGGTTTCCTTACGTAGTAGGGGTTTTCGGTGTGTCGGGATGGCCTGTCACTCTTAACGGATGAGATAATCAATGCGTGACTAACGGTAGCGGCAGGATGGGGCGGGTGAGCCAACCGGTGTTGCCGTTGCTGCCGGCTCAGGCGCGTTCGATCGGGCCGGCGGCGGGGCTGTTGGAAGGTCCGGACGGCGGGGTGGTGTTCGTGTTCGGGTTGGCGACCTTTGACTATGCGGCCACCGATGCTGCCGGTCGTCGGTTGGCTGCGGTGCAGCTGGTGCGGAGCAAGATCGCGTCGGCGACCGAGGTCGCGTCGGCGTTCTCGGTCAACCAGGCCACGTTGTGGCGTTGGGTGGGGTCGTTCACGACCCAAGGGGTGCTGGGGCTGGTCCGTGACGTTCCCGGCCCGAAGGGTCCGAGCAAGCTCACCGAAGCCCTCACGGCGCAGATCATTGCGCTGCAGGCCGATGGTCTGACGTTGCTCACGATCGCCGCGCGGACGGGGGTATCGACCGCGACGGTCCGGGTCGCGTTGGGGCGGGTCACGACGCGCACCCCGCAGCCGGTGGAGCAGCCGATCGAGGTGGAGATCGTCATCGACGATGACACCGAGACCGGCACCGAGAGCACCGATGACGAGCAGGCGGAGCTGGTGGTACTGGCACCGCCGCTCGCGCGAACTGCGGAGCGGGTCGCGGCCAGGTTCGGTGATCTTGTTGAGGCGCCGGTGGTGTTCACCGAGGGCGCGCAGCTGCCGCTGGTCGGGTTGTTGTTGGCGTTGCCGGCGTTGGAGATGACGGGCCTTCTCGGGGTTGCCGGGCAGGTGTTCGGTCCGATGCGCAAGGGCTTCTACGGGCTGCGCGTCACGCTGTTGATGGGGGTGTTCATGGCGTTACTGCGCGAGCCTCGCGCTGAGGCCGCGACCCGGCTGCGACCGGCGGATCTGGGCAGGGTCCTCGGGCTCGATCGGGCTCCGGAGGTCAAGACGTTGCGCCGCGAACTCACCGAGCTCGGCGGCCACGGCAAGGGAGCGCAGCTGCAAGCCGCCCTCGGCGCACACCACGTTCAGTCCCGTCCGGAGGCGGTCGGGTTCCTCTACCTGGACGGACATGTCCGGGTCTACTCAGGGACCCGGGCGCTACCCAAGACCCACATCGCCCGGATGCGGATCGCCGGCCCCGCGACGGAGGAGACCTGGGTCGGTGACAGCGACGGCGACCCGGTGATGGTCATCACCGCCGCCCCGTCTCAGTCGCTGGCCTCGGAGCTGCGCCGGCTGCTGCCGCAGCTGCGGACGTTGATCGGCCCCGAGCGGCGGTGCACGCTGGTGTTCGACCGCGGCGGCTACAGCCCACAGGTGTTCGCCGAGATCATCGCCGCCGACATGGACCTGCTCACCTACTACAAGGGCGCGTGGGCCCGCGCCGCGGCCAGCACCTTCACCACCCTCGAGCACACCGCCCCCGACGGCAGCAGCCACCACTACGAACTCGCCGAACGCCCCATCACCTTGCCCGTCCCACGCCAACCCGCGGGCACCGCGGGCACCGCGGGCACCGCGGGCACGGACGCGGCTGGCACGGTGAGGCTGCGGTTGATCATCCGACGCAGCCCCGACGGACATCAGACCCCGATCCTGACCAACCGCACCGACCTGACCGCGGCCGAGATCGCCTACCGGATGGGTAACCGGTGGAGGCAGGAGAACTACTTCAAACACGGTCGCGAGCACTTCGCCCTCGACGCCCTGGACTCCTACGCCGACCACCCTGATGACATGACCCGGCTGGTCCCCAACCCGGCCAAGCACCAGGCCATCGACCGCGTCAAAGACGCCCGCAAAGACCTCACCGACGCCCACACCAGCCTCGCCGAGGCCCTCGACACTGCCGTGGCCAAGGCCGGCCGGCGCGGCAACGGCGGGACAGCACTGGTCGACCCCGCTGCCGGCGTCGCGTTAACTACCGCTCAGGCCGACCTCGCCGAGGCGACGAACGCATCCCGCAAGACCCCAAGTCACCTGCCGCTCGGGCAGGTCCGGCCCGGCAGCCGGCTGCTGGAGACCGAACGCAAACTCCTCACCCACGCCATCCGAATGAGTGCCTACAACACCGAAACCGCCCTGGCTCGGCTACTGCGGCCCCACTACGCTCGCAATGACGACGAAGGACGCGCGCTGCTCCGCGAAGCATTCACCCTCTCCGGTGACCTGCAGATCACCGGCAACACACTGCACGTCCGGCTCGACCCCGCCAGCGCCCCAAGACGAAGCAACGCCCTCGCCGCGCTCTGCAACGAGCTCACCGCCACCGCTACCCACTACCCCGGAACCGAACTGACACTCCGCTACAGCGTCAAGGGCTACCCAACCCCCGCATAAACGATCTCACCATGTCCGGAGGTCTGGAACCATAAAGGTGTTTGCCAGTCAGGATATGGCGCCGGTTCTCGGGGTGGATGTGGTCTTGGTCGGCGCCTAGGGATGCGATCTCGACGGACAGCATCCCGTTCCGATCCCCTATCGCGAACGAGGAGACCGCGGTGCTGCTCTACACGTCCGGCACGGCTGGTCAGACAAAGGGGGGATTTCACGCACGG
>NZ_JANXRJ010000108.1 GCF_025353065.1 Lapillicoccus sp. | reverse complement strand
GGTCGACCACGAACGGGCGGCTGCCCCTCGGACTGAGCGGACGGTGCTCCCGTTGCTCCCGTTGCTGCCGGTGCTCCCGGTGCTCCCGGTGCTCCCGGTGCTCCCGGTGCTCCCCTCAGACCTCGAGGCCCTCCAGCAGGTCGGTGACGAGGGCGGCGATCGGGCTGCGCTCGCTCCGGGTGAGGGTGATGTGGGCGAAGAGGGGGTGCCCTTTCATCGCCTCGATGACCGCGGCGACCCCGTCGTGCCGACCGACCCGCAGGTTGTCTCGCTGGGCGACGTCGTGCGTCATCACGACCTTGGAGTTCTGCCCGATGCGGGACAGGACGGTGAGCAGGACGTTGCGCTCGAGGGACTGGGCCTCGTCGACGATGACGAAGGCGTCGTGCAGCGAGCGGCCGCGGATGTGGGTGAGAGGGAGGACCTCGAGCATCCCGCGGTCCATGATCTCCTCGACGACCTCCGTGGAGACGAGCGCCCCGAGGGTGTCGAAGACCGCCTGGCCCCACGGGCCCATCTTCTCGGCCTCCGAGCCGGGCAGGTAGCCGAGCTCCTGGCCGCCCACGGCATACAGGGGGCGGAAGACGACGACCTTGCGGTGCTGACGACGCTCCATCACCGCCTCGAGGCCGGCGCAGAGCGCGAGGGCCGACTTGCCGGTGCCCGCGCGCCCGCCGAGGCTGACGATGCCGACATCGGGGTCGAGCAGGAGGTCGAGGGCGATCCGCTGCTCGGCGCTGCGGCCGTGCAGCCCGAAGGCGTCGCGGTCGCCGCGCACCATCCGGATCTGCTTGTCGGCGCCGACCCGCCCCAGACCGCTTCCCCGCGGCGAGAGCAGGACGAGGCCCGTGTGGCAGGGCAGCTCGGCGGCCGCCGAGTGCTCGACCCGGCCGTTGTCGTAGAGCGAGTCCATCTGGGCGACGGTCACGTCGAGCTCGGCCATGCCGGTCCAGCCCGAGTCGATCGCCAGCTCCGCGCGGTACTCCTCGGCGGCGAGCCCGACCGCCGACGCCTTGACGCGCATCGGGAGGTCCTTGCTCACCACCGTGATGTCGAAGCCCTCGTCGGCGAGGTTCTTGGCGACGGCGAGGATGCGGGTGTCGTTGTCCCCCAACCGGAATCCCGCCGGCAGGGCCATCGGGTCGGTGTGGTTCAGCTCGACCCGTAGGGTCCCCCCGTCGTCGCCGACGGGCACGGGACGGTCCAGCCGGCCCTCGCTGATGCGCAGGTCGTCGAGCAGGCGCAGGGCCTGGCGCGCGAAGTAGCCGAGCTCCGGGTGGTGGCGCTTTCCCTCCAGCTCGGTCACCACGACGACCGGCAGCACCACCTCGTGCTCCTTGAAGCGGAGCATGGCGCGAGGGTCGGACAGCAGCACCGACGTGTCGAGGATGAAGGTCTTCCCCGATGGGCTGCCGGGGCTCTGCGTCTCCCCCGAGAGCTGAGTCTTTCCGGGGCTCTGTGCATCGGTCTGGCTGGTGGACGTGACGGGTGCGGACGAGCGGGCTGAAGAGACGGACGAGGAACGATCGGACGTGGCCAATACGACTCCCTAGAAGGCGCCCGCGCGCACGCGCAACCTGCGCGCCTCACGGGCGAGGTGCCGGGACCGGGCCGTCATCGGGGCGACGAGCCGGGACCGGCCCTCCGCCCGGAGCAGAACTCGCTCCATGGATCAGGCCTCCCGGACGCCGGGCGGGTGCCCTGCGTCACTGGCGACGCTACGTCCCCTCGGGCCCCGGCGCAGATGTTTCCCCGGTGTGTCGTGGCGTGCGAGCCAAGAGTTCACACGCCGGTAACGCAGAGCGCCCCAGGTGTGCCGGGTATGCCGCAACCGCCCCGGTCGGTCCCCTCGCAGGTCCCCCGGGGCGGTCACCTGTCAGTGCTCGGGATCCTTCGGGCCGGGGCCGCGCTGCGAGCGCAGCTGGCGGATGCGTCGCAGGTCGTAGCGCGCCACCGACAGGACGAGGACAGCCAGGAGGACGAGCAGGACCTTCGAGCCCACCGTCGCCGACGTTGCAGTCGACGTGGCCACGAACGAGTCGACAAGAGCGATGACGAGCAGCAGCCCGAGGAGGACGCAGAGGACGAAGATCACCCAGCGGCCGACCGACGCCGACCGGGTGTCGGGGCCGTAGGCCGACCCGCCGGTCGGGCTGGGAACCGTCGAGAGGGGGTCGACGCCCGGGTGGCGCAGGCGCCAGGCCCGACGGGCCAGCCCCATCCGCAGCACCTGGCCACCGATCAGCCCGAACCCGAGGGCGATCCACAGCCCGCCCAGATGGTGGCTGGAGAACGAGACGATCACCAGCACGAGCGCGGTGGCGAGGAAGAACAGGCCATACGCGGCCGTCACCCCGGGGCTGATCGCACCCGCCATCCGGGCGTTGTCGTCGAGCCAGGCGTAGGGCGCGGGGTCGGTGGCGGCGGAGGGTGAACCGTCGACGGCAGCGGGGTCGCCGGGGCGGCGGTCCGGGTGGTTACTCACCGAGGTCACCGACTCCCGTCAGGGTCGCCCGCACGACGGCCGCGGTGTCCGTGAGCCCGCGGCGGTGCTGCTTACCCTGCAGGGTGTCCGACACGAGCCACCCGTCGGGCGCTGGTCGGGCGTAACGGCGCCCGACGAGGCCCTCGAGGGTCCGTGTCTCGATGGCGAACCCCACTCCAGGGTGCAGCTCGCGCGCCTCGAGGATGCTGGCCGCCACCAGGTCGGAGGGGTCGGCGACGTGAGCCGGGTCGGCCGACAGGGACACGAACCACGTGCCGAACGGGCGCGGCTGCAGCAGGCCGACCGCCCCCGGACCCTCGATGACGACGAGCACGTCGCCCTCTCCGTCGTCCACGTCTCGAAACCCCACTCCGCTCCACCGGTGTCCCCTCGAGAACAGCACCTCGAGCAGGGCGGCCTCCCCACGGCTGACGGCGCGGTCGCGGTCGGCCGCGACCAGGCCCCGGGCCAGCAGCGAGGAGATCCCGGCGGCCCCCACCCACTCGGCGTCCGGGGCGACCTCGTCGAGGCCGAGCGAGCGGGCCGTCATCGCCGAGCTCTCGGTCTCGTGGAGCGACAACAGATAGCGCATCTCGGCGAAGCCGAAGCCCACGACGTCGGCGGGGAGCGGGACGCGGGCCAGGTCGGTCTCGCTCAGCAGGTCGGTCACGAGGCTCTCCTCCAGGGGTATGGCGTTTCGGGTGTCGCTCGGGTGCGACGGTCGAGTCGGCGGTCGGCCGGTCGCTCGGGTCGGGATCGGGCCGGGTATGCCGGGTCAGAAGATGCTGGTCACAGCGTCCCACGCGTCGGAGGCAGCATTCGAGACGGTGTCGGCCACGGCGGATGCGGCGTGCCCTACGGCGCTCACCGTCCCGTCCACGACGTCGTGGACCAACGGGATGTTCTGGTAGGCCGCGATACCCAGGGCGCCGACGCCGCACACGATGTCGGCGGGCGGCGGTGCGAGCAGGGCTCCGGCGGTGAGTGCCGTGCTCGCACCGTCGAGAGCGGCGGCGCCGTAGTCGCCGTGAGCGACATCGAGGACGGTTGACACCGCACCCGCCCCGATGCTGATCGGGCCGAGGACCCCGAGCTTGCCCACCAGGGACCCCGCCTTGCTCCCCTCGGCGAACAGCCCACCGAGCGCGCGACCGTCGAGGACCTTCATGGCCCCGCCGAGGGAGGATCCCGCGATCTCGAAGCTGGTCAGGCCCTTGGTGGAGTCGACTCCCTTGAGGACGTCCTCCGCATAGAGGTCGAGCAGCTTGCCGTTGGTGAAGAGGTCGCCCAGGCCGCCTCCCGCCGTGTGGCAGAAGAGGCCGAAGGCGGTGGCCCCGAGCCCGGTCGCGGCGATCTCGAGCGGCTTGACGCCCTTCTCGACGGCATCGAGCCACGTCGGCTTCTCGTAGGCTCCGTCGCCGCCGGTGGCGTTCTCGCCGTCGGTGGCGTTCTCGGCGCCGGGTGTCTCGGGTGTCCCGCTGCTGCCGGGGATCCCCGGACCACTCGTCCCTCCCGGCTGGCCCAGGGTGTTGCCGGAGGTCGTCGTCTGCGCCCTGGCGTTCTGGGACAGCTTGTCGCCCAGGGTGGTCAGCGTCGTGGACAACGTCGAGAGCTGCTGCTGCACCGCCGGGATCCGACCGGCCATCGCCAGCAGATCGGGGCCGACCCAGTTCGCCTTGATCGCCACGGCCACCGCTCCCACCGAGTCGTGCACCTCGAGGCAGGTAAGGGCATACTCCCTGAACCGCTCGGCCGACAGCTCGAGCGCCTCGGGGTCCGCCCCCTTGCTGAAGATCGCCATGCTCCCCCCACACTCCCCTGCACTCGTGCCGTTCGCGCGTCCCCGAACGGTATGCCGCGTCCTCACCGACGGTAGCCCGGGCCCACAGCCGTCCACCATGGGGAGAACTCCCCTCACAGCCAGCGTCCAGATCTGCCCCAGCCGACGTTCAGTTACCGCGTTCCGGCCCGTCGCTCGACCTGTGCCGCACGCCGGGTCGCCCCTCGCCGTCGGTCTCGTCAGCGGCCGAAGCGACGCTGCCGCTCGGCATACGAGCGCAGGGCCCGAAGGAAGTCGACGTGCCGGAAGTCGGGCCAGTAGGCCTCGCAGAAGTAAAACTCCGACTTCGCGCTCTGCCAGAGCAGGAACCCGCCCAGGCGCTGCTCGCCCGAGGTGCGGATGACGAGGTCGGGGTCGGGCTGGCCCCTGGTGTAGAGGTGCGCCTCGATCTCCTCGACGCTGACCGCCTCGGCGACGAGCTCGATCGGGGTGCCGAGCGCCGAGTGCTCGAGCAGCATGGACCGGACGGCGTCGGCGATCTCGCGGCGGCCGCCGTAGCCCACCGCGACGTTGACGTGCAGCCCGGCGATGTCGCGGGTGGCCTCGGCGGAGGACTTGAGGCTCTGCGCGATCTCGGCCGGCAGCAGGTCGAGCGCCCCGATGGGGTGCAGCCGCCAGCGCCCCTCGGCGGCGAGGTCCGAGACGGCGTTCTCGATGATCTTCAGCAGGGGGACGATCTCGGACTTGTCGCGGCTCAGGTTGTCGGTCGACAGCAACCACAGCGTGACGACCTCGACGCCCGCGTCCTCGCACCACTGGAGCAGGTCCTTGATCTTGTCGGCCCCGGCCTGGTGACCGTCGACGGTCTCGAACCCGTTGGCCCGGGCCCACCTGCGGTTGCCGTCGAGCATGACACCGACGTGGCGCGGTGCGGCCTCGGGCGGCAGCCGCCGGGCGAGGCGCCGCTCGTAGGCGCCGTAGAGCAGGTCGTTCAGACCCACGAGCCCCCTCCTTCGGTATGCCGTGTGCTCACCCGGGCTCACGCGAGTGCACGCGGGCCCTCGGCACTCCCGCGAGGCCGTGGCTCACGCTACTCCTGCCACCCCCGGCATACCGGGGAAGACGTGCCGGGAAGGGGGCCGTTCGGCGCTCGTCCGGTACCGGATCGGTCATTCCTGTGTGTCCTGAATAACGACCCTACGCTCGCGTAACCTACGCCAACGTAGGTTACGCTGGGAGGCATGAGCACCGACCCCAGGACGGCCCAGGCGAGCCCCGTCGAGGAGCTTGCTGCGGTCGTCAAACCGAAGCTGCGCGGCTGGCTGCACGCCGGCACCTTCCCCCTCGCCCTCGCCGCCGGGATCGTCCTGATCTGCCTGGCCCCCGCGGGCAAGGCCAAGGTGGGCGCGGTGGTCTTCACGATCACGGCCGCGATGCTCTTCGGCACCTCCGCGGTCTACCACCGCGGCACCTGGTCGGCCCACGTGCAGATGGTGCTCAAGCGGATGGACCACTCCAACATCTTCCTCATCATCGCGGGCTCCTACACGCCGTTCGCCCTGATGCTGTTGCCCATGGACCAGGCCCGCACGCTCCTGATCATCGTCTGGGCCGGCGCCATCGGCGGTGTGCTCTTCCGGGTCTTCTGGACCAGCGCCCCGCGCTGGCTCTACACCCCGATCTACGTCGCCCTCGGCTGGGTCGCGATCTTCTACTTCGTCCCCATGCTGCACGTCGGTGGCCCCGCGATCCTGACCCTGCTCGCGGTCGGCGGCGGGCTCTACACCCTGGGCGCCGTCGTCTACGGCACGAAGAAGCCCAACCCGTTCCCGAAGTGGTTCGGCTTCCACGAGGTGTTCCACGCCTTCACGGTGGCCGCGTTCGTCGTGCACTACGTCGCCGTCTCGCTCTCGGTCTACGGCGTGGGCAGCTCCGTCACGGGCTGAGTCGCCAGGCACCCTGCGCGCGTTCCGAGCACACGTTTGAGGCAGTTCCGGGGGGCTGCTCGGGCTGAAACTCGGTAGAACGGGCGTTCGGAACGCCAGCAGGTATGCCGCCCGGGGCGCCGGTCAGTAGCCGGGGAAGACCTGCCGGAGCGTGTCGAGGTCGGCGGCTCCCGTCGCGGCGACCGACCCCGGCGTGTGCTCCGGCGTGAGCCGGCCGGTCAGCAGCCGCAGCCAGGCCTCGGTCGGGAGCGTCAGCGTGCCGTCCGGGTCGGTGGGCACGTCGCCGAGGGCGACGGGGTCGGCGAGGAGCAGGCCCAGCCGGTGGTCGGGGTCGGTCAGCGTCACGGCCAGCGACGCCGTCGCGCCGTCCAGCGGCGCCGACTTCGCGATCCAGCCGAGCATGAAGGCCGCCTGGTCCAGCAGCAGCGGGGCGGCGTGGCCCTCGACGGTGGCAGCCGGGTCGGCGAGCACGCGGACGTCCCAGGAGTGGAGGGCGAACTCGTTGAGGCGGAACCGCGCCGCGAAGGCGAGGTCGACCGGCTCCGGCAGGAAGCCCATGTCGACCCGCACGCTCTCGCGCGTCGCTGCGTCGATCGCGTCGTAGGCGCCGAGCAGCTCCGTGTTGGCGGCGAGGTA
>NZ_JANXRJ010000106.1 GCF_025353065.1 Lapillicoccus sp. | reverse complement strand
CACTGGCACGGCATCGCCCTGCGCAACGACATGGACGGCGTCCCCGGGATCACCCAGAAACCCATCGACCCCGGCGCCGGGTTCACCTACGACTTCACCGCGCCCGACCCGGGCACCTACTTCTACCACCCGCACTCCGGGCTCCAGATCGACCGCGGCCTGTATGGGGTCCTGGTCGTCGACGACCCCCACGAGCCCGGCCGCTACGACCAGGAATGGATCGTCGTCCTCGACGACTGGATCGACGGGACCGGCACCACCCCGGACGAGGTCCTGACCAAGCTCCAGGCCACCAACGGGAGCGGTGGCATGGGGGGAATGAGCGGCATGGGGGGCATGGGCGAGACCATGCAGTCCTCGCTGCTGGGCGGCGCGGGCGACATCGCCTACCCGCACTACCTGGTCAACGGCCGGATCCCCACCAGCCCGGTCACCCTCACCGGCAGACCCGGGCAACGGGTCCGCATCCGTATCGTCAACGCCGGGTCCGACACCGCCTTCCGGGTCGCGCTCGGCGGACATCGCATGACGATCACCCATGCCGACGGCTACCCCGTCCAGCCCGCCGTGACGGACGCCCTGCTCATCGGCATGGGCGAGCGCTTCGACGTGACCGTCACCCTCGCCGACGGCGCCTTCCCCCTCGTCGCTTCTGCCGAGGGCAAGAACGGTCAGGGTATGGCCGTCGTCCGCACCAGCCCCGCAGCCGCCGCGCCCCCAGCGACAGCCGCACCGTCCCAGCTGACCGGGCGGGTCCTGCTCGGCACCGACCTGCTCGCCGCCGCTCCGTCCCGACTACCGGATCGCGCGGTGGACACCACCCACGACCTCGCCCTCGGCGGGTCCATGGCCGGCTACCGGTGGACCCTCAACGGCAAGAGCTTCCCCGACACCGCGCCGTTGGAGGTCCGACAAGGCCAACGCGTCCGGCTGCGCTTCCAGAATCAGACGATGATGTTTCACCCCATGCACGTCCACGGCCACACCTTCGCCCTGACCGCCGGCGGGGCCCGCAAGGACACCGTCATCGTGCGGCCCATGCAGCAGCTCGAGGTCGACCTGCAAGCCGACAACCCCGGCCAGTGGGCCACCCACTGCCACAACATCTACCACGCCGAAGCCGGCATGATGACCACCCTGTCCTACCGGGAGTGACCCCTCCGCCGCGCATCCCACGACCTGGCGGATATTCTCGGAACATCTCGCCGACTCGCGCTGCGATCACGCATCATCGGTGAGCCGAGAGGTGACATGAGCGATCGACCACCACCGCGATCAGCGGATATGTTGCTCCCGCTCCTGTCGGGCAAGCGCTACGACGAACCCTCGGTGTTCCTCCCGGAGAACCTGCTCCGCGAGGCTCGTCGACAACGATCGCTGCCCGACATCCCTGTCCCCGAGGTAGCCCTGCTCGACCCCGACGGTGACATCGTGCGCTACCTCGTCGCCAGCGGCACCGGGCGGCGCCATCCCGGCTGGGCCTGCTACCACTCCGAGATGTGGACCACCGACCTGAACGGGGTCGAGATCGGTGTCGTCGGAGCGGCCGTCGGCGCCCCCTTCGCCGTGCTCGTCGCGGAACAGCTGGCCGCGTCCGGAGCGCGCCTGGTCATCAGCATCACCTCGGCAGGGCTCATCGGTAGGGCGAGTGAACCGCCGTGCTTCCTGCTCATCGAGCGTGCCCTGCGCGACGAGGGCACCAGTGCGCACTACCTTCCCCCGGGAGCCTGGAGCCATCTGTCGACGAAGCTGCAGATGCGGCTGAACGAGGCCTACGTCGGCCTGAGCGAACCTGTCCTGACCGGCTCCTCGTGGACGACTGACGCGCCCTACCGAGAGACTCCGTCAGCCGTCACCGCCGCCGAGGGGGCGGGCATCTCGTGCGTGGAGATGGAGGCTGCCGCCCTGTATGCCTACGCGACCGCCCGGGACCGGGACGTGGTCTGCCTCGCGCACCTCACCAACACGATGGCCACGCGGGGTGACGACTTCGAGAAGGGGCCGGACAACGGAGCTCCGGCCGCCCTGGCCGTGGCGCGGGCGACGGCGGTGGCGTGTCAGGACGCGATGCGCCAGCCGTAGCAGCGCGGCAGGCCCTCGCGCTCGTCAGGTCTCGTCGGTGGTGCGGTCGGGGGCACCGAGCCGAAGGTGCTCGGCGTGGTAGATCGCCTGGTCGAGCAGCTGGGCGACGTGGTCGTCGTAGAGGGTGTAGGTCACGCTCCGGCCGTGGCGCTCCCCGTCGACGAGGCCGAGATGACGCAGCATCCTCAGCTGGTGGGAGACCGCGGACTGCTCCATCCCCACGGCGAGGGCGAGCTCGTTGACCGTGGCGGGGCCTTCGCGGAGGCGGCCCAGGATGAGCAGCCGGCTCGGCGTGGCCAGGGCCTGGAGGGTCTCGGCGACCGACTTGGCCGCCGCAAGGTCCAGACGCGCCGTGCGCGTGCCCGACCTCGCCCCATGACCCATGGCCGCAGCATACAACGGATGAGATGAACACCTCTTCATGTGGTTACAGTGTCCGGGTGCCTGTCCCAAAACTCGTTCGGAGTGAGTCATGACTTCCACCCTGTCCTCATCGCGGCATACCGCCGCTGATGCCGCGATCAGCCGCCGTGCGCGCTCCCGCTGGTGGGACGTGCTGTCGATGGCCGAGGTGCGGTGGGCGGCCGCCGCCGCAGTCCTGTTCGCCATCGGCGGGGCCTTCCAGCTCGGCGGCGCCCCGGCCGCGGTGTGGTGGACGTTCTACCTCGCCTGCTACGTCACGGGTGGGTGGGAGCCGGCCCTGGCCGGGCTGCAGGCGCTGCGGGAGAGGACCCTGGACGTCGACCTGCTGATGATCGTGGCGGCCCTCGTCGCCGCGACGATCGGGCAGGTCTTCGACGGCGCCCTCCTGATCGTCATCTTCTCCACCTCCGGGGCGCTCGAGGCGTTCGTCACCCGCCGCACGGCCGACTCGGTGCGTGCCCTGCTGGACCTCGCTCCCGAGGAGGCCAGCCGGCTGCTCGACGGCGAAACCGAAGAGGTGGTGCTGACCGCGGATCTGGTGGTCGGGGACGTGGTCCTCGTGCGCCCGGGGGAGCGGGTCGGAGCCGACGGGGAGGTGCTGGAAGGAGCCAGTGAGGTCGACCAGGCCTCCATCACCGGCGAGCCGCTACCGGTGCTCAAAGAGGCCGGTGACGAGGTCTTCGCCGGGACCCTGAACGGCACCGGAGCCCTCCGGGTCCGTGTCGACCGTGCCGCACAGGACTCTGTCGTGGCGCGGATCGTCGCGATGGTCGAAGACGCCTCGGCGACCAAGGCCACGACGCAGCTGTTCATCGAGAAGGTCGAGCAGCGTTACTCCGTCGGCGTTGTCGTGTCAACGTTGGCGCTGTTCTTCCTTCCGCTCGCTTTCGGCGCCGAGTTGCGTCCGACGCTGTTGCGGGCGATGACGTTCATGATCGTCGCGTCGCCGTGCGCGGTGGTGCTGGCCACGATGCCGCCGTTGCTGGCCGCGATCGCCAATGCCGGCCGGCACGGTCTGCTGGTCAAGTCGGCCGTGGTCATGGAGAAGTTCCGCGACGTGACCATCGTGGCCTTCGACAAGACCGGCACCCTCACCGAAGGCACCCCGCGCGTCAGCGAGGTGATCCCGCTCGACGGGGCGGGGCTCGATCCCGACGCCCTGGTGCGTCTCGCCGCGGCCGCCGAACGACCCAGCGCGCACCCGCTGGCCCGCGCGGTCCTGGCGGCAGCGCACGACCGCGGACTCGAGCTGCCCCATGCGGAGGACTTCTCCTCGGCGCCCGGGCGTGGGGTCACGGCCACCGTCGAGGCCCACGTCGTCCGCGTCGGCTCACCCGCGCTGCTGGCCGACCCCGCCGTCGTCGCCGACACGACGACGGGTGCTGGCGACCTGCTCGAGCAGGCACGTGCGGCGGTCGCCGACCTGGAAGCCCACGGCCGCACGGCCGCCGTGGTCCTCCTCGACGACCGGCCGGTGGGAGTCCTCGGGCTGGCCGACCGGGTGCGACCCGACGCCCACGCCACCGTGCTCGCGCTGACGAACCTGATCGGCGCCACCCCGGTCCTGCTGACCGGTGACAACCCCGGCGCGGCGGGCCGCCTCGCCCAGGAGGTCGGGATCACCGACGTCCGCGCGAGCCTGCTGCCGGCCGACAAGGTCGCCCAGGTCAAGGCGCTGCAGGCCGCCGGCCACCGGGTGCTCCTGGTCGGTGACGGCGTCAACGACGCCCCGGCCATGGCTGCCGCCGACCTCGGCGTCGCCATGGGCCGGCACGGTTCGGACCTCGCGCTCGAGACCTCCGACGCCGTCATCGTCCGCGACGAGCTGGCGATCCTGCCGAAGATCATCGACCTCTCCGGGCGCGCCCACCGGGTCGTCAAGGCCAACCTCGTCATCGCCGGCACGGTCATCAGCCTCCTCGTCATCTGGGACCTCGTCTGGATCCTGCCGCTGCCCCTCGGCGTCGCCGGTCATGAGGGGTCGACCGTCATCGTGGGTCTGAACGGGCTGCGGCTGCTGCGCGCCGCCGCCTGGACGCGGGCCGGCATCAAGGGCAGCAACGTCACACCGGCCCCGCCGGCTGAGGTGGTAGGGCTAGCATCTACGTATGCGCGCAGATAAGCATTCAGTAGAGGATGTCCCGCTGGAGCAGGCCGAGCTCGCCGCCGAGGTCTTCCGGTTGCTGTCCGACGCCACTCGCGTGCGCCTGGTCTGGGCCCTGATCGGTCAGGAGCGCGCCGTCAACGAGCTGGCGGAGCGGATCGGCCGGCCCGCGCCCTCGATCTCGCAGCACCTCGCGAAGCTCCGGATGGCCCGGCTGGTCCGCACGCGACGTGAGGGGACGCAGGTGTTCTACCGGCTGGAGAACGACCACGTGGCGAGCCTCGTCCGCGACGCCGTCTTCAACGCCGAGCACGCCGGCACGGAGCTGCCGTCGCACCATGCGGACGACGCCGAGTCGTTGCCCGCTGCGTCGGGCTCGCGCACCACAACCCCTGCCCGCACGGCCCGCTCGGCCTCCTGAGCACCCTTACCGCGCAACCCATCCCGACGAGGACGCCATGCCCCACCACCACGACGCACCGACCGACCACGGCCACGACCACGGGGAGCACGAGCACGGGGAGCACGAGCACAGGCAGCAGGGGCACGGACACGAAGCCCACGGGCATGGACACGGTGACCACGAGGAGCACGATCACCCGGGTGGGCTGAAGGGATTCGTGGCGTCGATCTTCCGGCCCCACAGTCACGATGCCGCCGACTCGGTCGACTCCGCCCTCGAGGCCAGCGCCGAAGGGATCCGGGCCGTCAAGCTCAGTCTCGTCGCCCTGGGCTCGACGGCGCTGGCGCAGCTCGTCGTCGTGCTCCTGACCAGCTCCGTGGCGCTGCTCGCCGACACCATCCACAACTTCTCCGACGCTCTGACCGCCATCCCGTTGTGGATCGCCTTCGTCCTCAGCCGCCGTGCGGCGAATCGCCGCTACACCTACGGCTACGGGCGAGCCGAGGACCTCGCCGGAGTGTTCATCGTCGCCATGATCGCCATCTCCTCGGTGGTGGCGGGCTACGAGGCGATCCGCCGCCTCCTGGATCCACAGCCACTGACCTACCCGTGGGTCGTCGTGGCCGCGGGCCTCATCGGCTTCGCCGGCAACGAGCTCGTGGCCGTCTACCGCATCCGGATCGGCCGCAAGATCGGGTCAGCGGCGCTGGTCGCCGACGGACTCCACGCCCGCACAGACGGGTTCACCTCTCTCGCCGTCGTCATGGGCGCCTTCGGGGTCATGCTCGGCTTCCCCCTCGCCGACCCGATCGTCGGTCTCCTCATCACCGTGGCCATCCTCGTGGTGCTCCGCGGCGCAGCGCGCGACATCTACCGTCGGCTGATGGACGCCGTGGACCCGGCGCTGGTGGACGAGGCCGAGGCTGCCCTCATGACCGTCCCCGGGGTCCGCGGCGTCGACAGCATCCGGCTGCGGTGGATCGGCCACCGGATGCATGCCGAGGCCGAGGTGACAGTGGACAGCCACCTGGACGTGGTGGCGGCGCACGCCATCGCGCACGCCGCCCACCACGAGCTGAAGCACCGCGTCCCCCGATTGGACGACGCCATGGTGCACGTCAACCCCTCGAGCGTTCCGGGCGTCGACCACCACGACCTCCTGATCCATCGCGAGTGAGGCAATGAGGCAGGAGCCCGCGGCAGCGGCCCGGGTGGCCGGGTGGCCGGGTGGCGGTCTAGCTGCCGAGGGTGCCGAGCAGGGTGGTCATGGTGGTGATCTCCTTGCTCTGGCTGTCGATGATGCTCTGGGCGAGCTGCTTCGCCTCGGTGTTGGCGCCGTCGGTGAGCTCGGTCCGGGCCATCGCCACGGCGCCCTGGTGGTGCTTGGTCATCAGCTGGAGCCAGAGCCGGTCGAACGCCGCCCCGCTGGTGGTCGACAGCTGCGACATCTCCTGGTCGGACATCATCCCGCCCATGCTGCTCATGGCACCCCCGCTCGTGCTGCCCGACGTGGAGGACCCCATCTGCGACATGTCCTGACCGGACGCGGGGACCGGCTGGCCCCAGCCGGTGAGCCAGCCGGACATCGACTGGATCTCGGGATCCTGAGCAGCCTTGATCGAGGTGGCGAGACTCTTGACCGTGCTGTTGGTGGCCGTGGTCAGGGCCATCTCGGCCATCGTGACGGCCTGCCGGTGGTGCGGGATCATGCCGACGGCGAAGGCGACGTCGGCCGCGTTGTGCGGACCGGACGCCGCAGGGCCGACTGGCGCCGACGTGGTTGCGGAGCGGCTGGAGCTGTTCATGCCGGGCATGCCCTGCCCCGGGGTGCCCGTGGTCGAGCTGCTGCCGCAGGCCGCGAGGGTGAAAGCGGTAGCCGCTGCGACGACGGACACGGTGAGACTGCGGAGGGTGAGACGGGGCAGGGTGGCGGAGAGAGGAATGCGGTTCATCGGGTGAGTCCTTTTCGAGTCGCTGAAGGGGGTCGTGCCTGACACGCGCGTATGCCGCAGGACCGTTGCGCCAGTGGGGCGGTCGCGGTCGGGCATCCTGAGGAAGGCTCAGGTGCGCAGGATGCAGAGCTTCAGCAAAGACGGACGCAGATGCACCGGTGGAGCGCGGTTGCTCGGGACGAAGCCGCCCCATCCGTCACGCGGAACCGCGTGGGCCAGAGCCCGGACGCGGAACCCCAGCAGCCGGGCCAGCAGGATGATGAGGAGCGGGAGGACGGCCAGGCACATCGCGGCCATCCCGTGCCCAGGATCGGTGCTCCCGGCGACGACCTCGTCCGCCGTCGCCAGCCCGTGGGGGGCCGCGGTGGCGTCCATCCCCACCATCTCCGTCGTGCCGGCCATCGCCGAGGGCCCCGAATGCCCCGAGTGTCCGGTAGCCATGGGCCCGTGGCCGAGACCGAGGGAGTGCATGACGACGATCCCCGCGATGAGGGCCACGACGGCGAGAACCCGGAGAATCGTCCGGCCGGCCGCCGGCAGAGCGTCGTGCGGCGGCACGACGGATCGACGGGCGCGAGCGGTCCTCATGGTTCCACTGTGCCATGAGTCGGCGCAGGCGACCTCCTACCCCCATGGGGTAGCAGGGTGGCGGGAGCAGAATCTCGGACGAGCCGGGGACGTTCGGCCCTACCGGAGTCGCTCGGAGCGAGGATCGTCGGGGCCAGGAGCACCCACGCACCTCGGATGCTCGCGCGACGCGACGAAAGGAGATCGCCATGATGTGGTGGAGCGATACGGGTTGGGGCAGCTGGGTGTTGATGGGCTTCCTGATGGTGCTCTTCTGGGGAGCCGCGATCGCCCTGGCCCTCTGGGTCGTCCGGCGTGGTCGTTTCGACGAGGCGCAGTTCACGCGTACCCGGGCCATCCTGCACTCGAAGGACGGGGTGGCCTAGAGCTGGCGGTGCGCGGCTCCCGGACAACCCGACCTCGCCCTTCAATACCCCTAGGGGGTATGATGTCCTCATGAGCAGCCACATCGACGACCCGCGCGTCTCCGATCGAGCCAGTGCGACCACGAGTGAGACCCCTGCGCTCGACCCCGTCTGTGGGATGACGGTCGACAGCAGGACCGCCCTGTCTGTCGAGCACGACGGGGTTCACCACTACTTCTGCTCGGAGCACTGCCGAGCGAAGTTCGAGTCGGCGCCCGACGCCGTCGATGACTCTGACGGGACACCATCCGGCGCGCCGGTGGCCGAGGGTGCGGACGCGGCATACACCTGCCCCATGCACCCGGAGATCCGGCAGCCCGGTCCGGGGGCCTGCCCGATCTGCGGGATGGCCCTCGAGCCGGTGACGGTGACCGCGGACAGCGGTCCCAACCACGAGCTGGTCGACATGACGCGCCGGTTCTGGATCGGCCTTGCGCTGGCCGTCCCGGTGTTCCTGCTGGAGATGGGGAGCCACCTGTCCAGTGCTGTGCGCGACCTCGTCCCCGCCACTCTCTCGACGTGGATCCAGCTCGTCCTCGCCACGCCGGTGGTGCTCTGGGCGGGGTGGCCGTTCTTCGTGCGGGGCTGGGCCTCGCTGCGGACCCGCAACCTCAACATGTTCACCCTGATCGCGATGGGCACCGGTGTGGCGTGGGCCTACAGCGTCGTCGCCACCCTCGCGCCCGGCATCTTCCCGGCGTCCTTCCGCGCCATGGGGACGGTCGACGTCTACTTCGAGGCGGCGGCGGTCATCACCGTCCTGGTGCTCCTGGGACAGGTCCTCGAGCTGCGGGCCCGGGAGCAGACCTCCGGGGCGATCAAGGCCCTGCTCGACCTGACTCCCAAGACGGCCCGCCGGATCGGCGCCGACGGCGCCGACGAGGAGGTCCCGCTCGAGGACGTGCAGCTCGGTGACCGGCTCCGGGTGCGCCCGGGGGAGCGGGTGCCGGTCGACGGAAGCGTGGAGGATGGCCGCTCATCGGTGGACGAGTCGCTCGTGACGGGCGAGTCGATGCCGGTCACCAAGAGCGCCGGTGACGGCGTCATCGGCGGCACGATCAACGGCAGCGGCGGCCTGGTCGTGCGGGCCGAGAAGATCGGTCGCGACACCATGCTGGCCCGGATCGTCGCCATGGTCGCCGAGGCCCAACGCTCCCGGGCCCCGATCCAGCGGACGGCCGACCGGGTGGCCGGGGTGTTCGTCCCCGTGGTCATCGGCATCGCCGTGGTCGCGTTCGTCGCGTGGGCGGTCGTGGGCCCCGACCCGAGGTTCGCGAACGCCCTCATCGCCGCCGTGGCGGTCCTGATCATCGCCTGCCCCTGCGCGCTGGGGCTGGCGACCCCGATGTCGATCATGGTCGGCGTCGGGCGCGGTGCCGGGCTCGGGGTGCTGATCAAGAACGCGGAGGCGCTCGAGCGGATGGAGAAGGTCGACACCCTCGTCGTCGACAAGACCGGCACGCTGACCGAAGGCCGGCCCTCCGCCACCCACATCGTGTCGGCGACCGGCTTCGAGGACGACGAGCTGCTGCGCCTGGCCGCCGGCGTCGAGCGGGCCTCCGAGCACCCGCTGGGGCACGCCATCCTCCTGGCTGCCGGCGACCGTGGCCTCACCGTGCCGGACGTCGAGGACTTCGAGTCGCCCGTCGGTCGCGGCGTCGTGGGCCGCGTCGAAGGGCGCACCGTCGTCCTCGGCAGCGCCGACTTCCTGTCCTTCCTCCAGATCGACACCACGACCCTCCACACCGAGGCCGACCGGCTGCGCGCCGAGGGTGCGACCGCGATCTTCATCGCCGTCGACTCCTCTGCCGCAGGGGTGTTCGCCATCGCCGACCCGATCAAGGCCAGCACGTATGCCGCGTTGGCGGCCCTGCGCGACGACGGCGTGCAGGTCGTCATGCTGACCGGCGACAACCGCGTCACCGCGGACGCCGTCGGCCGTCAGCTGGGCATCGACCGCGTCGAGGCCGAGGTGCTTCCCGACCACAAGAGCGACGTCGTCAAGCGGCTGCGGGACGAGGGCCGCGTCGTCGCCATGGCCGGCGACGGCGTCAACGACGCCCCGGCCCTCGCCGCCGCCGACGTGGGTCTCGCGATGGGCTCCGGCACCGACGTCGCCATCGAGAGCGCCGGGATCACCCTGCTCGGCGGCGACCTCATGGGCATCGTGCGCGCCCGTCAGCTCTCGCAGAAGACGATGAGCAACATCCGTCAGAACCTCGTCTTCGCGTTCGTCTACAACGCCGCCGGCATCCCGATCGCTGCCGGGATCCTCTACCCCGTCTTCGGGCTGCTGCTCTCGCCCATCATCGCCGCCGCCGCGATGGCCCTGTCCTCGGTCAGCGTCATCGGCAACGCCCTGCGGCTGCGCACCCAGAAGCTCTGAGGGCGGCGACGGGTTCATGAAGGTGGAGCTGATCGTCGTCCCGGACTGCCCGAACGAGGGGCCCGCCTCGGCGCTCCTCCGACGGGCCATGGATGAGGCCGGGCTCGACGACGTCACCTTCGACACCACGGTCGTCACCACTCAGCTGCAGGCTGAGGCGAGGCGTTTCGTCGGCTCACCCGCCTTCCTCATCAATGGTCGGGATCCGTTCGCGGCCGCTGGAGCGGCACCCGCCGTCGCCTGTCGGGTCTACCGAACCGGGCAGGGCCTTTCCGGGACTCCTGCCCTTGCTGACCTGGTCACCGCACTTCGTGCTTCTCGCCGCCAGAGTTCGTGCGACTCCTGAAGCCCTGGCACGCGTCACGAGCGGTATGGCCATCTGGCCGCCGACCAACGCGGCCTACCGCAGCGTGGTCTGACCGTCGTCCTCCTCCGGGAGCTCCGGCAGGGTGGGGTGCTCGGTGGGGTAGAGCCCGGCGACGAAGCCCCAGGCCTGCTCCCCACCTCGAGGCAGCCGGCTGAACTCGTCGGCGAGGTCGAACATCCGCTTCCGGAACTCGCGCAGGTTCTCCCGGGGGATGCGGGCGTGCCGCATGATCGCGGAGAGGCTGTCGTCGGCGTGCGCGGCCGCAGACTCCCGGGCCGCGTCAACGAGGTAGTTGTCCATCAGCGGCCGGCCCGAATCGTCTACTGCCCGTAGCGGACCGACATACTGCAGGCGCGCCGTCCGGCCGTAGTAGCGCTCCTCCACCGCCCGCACCCGCCGCGTCCGCACCACCTTGACCAGGTCGGCCTCGAGCAGCACCTTGACGTGGTAAGCGATGGTGCCCTTGGGTCGGTCGAGCGCGATGGCCAGCTCCGAGATGGTCGCCGCCCGATCGAGGAGCAGCCCGAGGATCGTGCCCCGGAGCGGCTCGGCGATCGCTCGCACCTGGGCGATGGTGTCGAGCTCCATCCGGTCGTCGAGCTCGTAGTCGGGGAGCGAGGGCTTGCCCTGTGGCATGAGATGAGTTTAACCTTGCCGAACGTTTGGGAAAACCCAACTGAAGCTGGACGTCAACGGATAGTGGAGAACGAGATGGACATCATCCTGATCCCGGGGCTGTGGCTCGACGGCGCGTCGTGGGGGCCGGTCGCGGATCGGCTCGAGGAGGCCGGCCACAGGGTCCGGGCGCTCACGCTGCCCGGTCTCGAGGCGAAGGACGCCGACCGGGCGGGGATCACCCTCGACGACCATGTGGCCGCTGTCGTGGATGCGGTTGACGCCGCCGGGACCCCGGTGCTCGTCGTCGGCCACTCTGCCGCCTCGGCGCTCGCCTACTGCGCGGCCGACGCCCGGCCCGAGAAGGTGGCCCGCGTGGTCTACGTCGGGGGCTTCCCGTCGGCGGACGGGGAGCAGTTCATGAAGGGCCTGGCGGCCGAGGGTGACGGCGTGCCCTTCCCGGGCTGGGCCGCGTTCGAGGGCCCCGACAGTGCCGACATCGACGAGGACACCAAGAGCGCGCTGCTGGAGCGGTTCATCCCGACCCCGGTCGGCGTCATCACCGGGACGGTCTCGCTGTCGGACGAGCGCCGGTATGCCGTGCCGGCGACCGCCGTCTGCCCGGAGTACTCCCCGGCCGAGCTCCAGGAGTGGATCACCGGGGGAGACCTCCCGGAGCTCGCCAAGGCCACCCACCTCGACCTCGTCGACATCGACTCGGGCCACTGGCCCCAGGTCACCCAGCCCGCCCGGCTGGCCGAGCTGTTGCTCGCCGAGGCGGCGCGCTGAGACGCGGCATACGCCGACGTCCGCGTCAGTGATCGTGAGAGGTGGCGTCGACGCGGACGCAACGGGTGGGGGGTCGCCGGACGGGCCCTCGACGTGCGGCGGCCGGCGTGGTTGCATGGCCAGCGACCCGGGACGATGCCGTCCGGGGCGTCGACGAGGAGGCTCCCCATGCTGCAGAACGACTTCTACACGCCCGAGGCCCAGGGGGCCTATCAGCTGCACGGGCTGGGCGACTTCGCCCTCGAGGAGGGCGGCACGATCCCCGACCTCCAGCTGGCCTATGCGACCTACGGCGAGCTGAACGCGGCCAAGGACAACGCGATCCTCATCCCGACGTGGTTCTCCGGGACGCACCAGACGTGGGAGCAGGTCTACATCGGCGAAGGGCGGGCGCTCGACCCTGCGAAGTACTTCATCGTCGTCGTCAACCAGATCGGCGACGGCCTCTCGACCTCGCCGCACAACACCGACGGTGCCGTCGCGATGGCGGCCTTCCCCAAGGTCACCATCGGCGACGACGTCGTCGCCCAGCAGCGTCTGCTGAGTGAGCTGTTCGGCGTCGAGACGTTGGCGCTCGTCGTCGGTGGCTCGATGGGTGCGCAGCAGACCTACGAGTGGGCGGTGCGCTTCCCCGAGCGGGTGAAGCGCGCCGCGCCGATCGCCGGGACGGCCAAGATCACGCCGCACGACATCCTCTTCACCCAGGCGCTGATGGACGCGCTCACCTCCGACCCGGGCTGGAAGGGCGGCGGCTACACGTCCAACACCGAGGTCCACGACGGGCTCGCGCGGCACGCCGGCATCTGGTCGATCATGGGGCTCTCGACGGAGTTCTGGAAGACCGA
>NZ_JANXRJ010000238.1 GCF_025353065.1 Lapillicoccus sp. | reverse complement strand
CAGATGGGGGAGCACCGCCTCGAGCAGGTCGTCCAGGACTTCTGGGACAAGAAGTTCGACGTCATCGTGTGCACGACGATCGTCGAGACCGGGCTCGACATCCCCAACGCCAACACCCTCATCGTCGAGCGGGCCGACGTCTTCGGGCTGAGCCAGCTGCACCAGCTGCGCGGCCGCGTCGGCCGGGGTCGCGAGCGGGCCTACGCCTACTTCCTCTACCCCCCGGAGAAGCCGCTCACCGAGACCGCGCACGACCGGCTGATGACGATCCAGAGCCATACCGACCTCGGCGCCGGCATGCAGGTCGCGATGAAGGACCTCGAGATCCGCGGCGCCGGCAACCTCCTCGGCGGCGAGCAGTCCGGGCACATCGCCGGCGTCGGCTTCGACCTCTACGTGCGGCTCGTCGGCGAGGCCGTCGCCGACTTCCGCGGCGAGAAGGACACCTCGCCGACCGAGATCAAGATCGAGCTGCCGGTGGACGCCCACCTGCCCCACGACTACGTGCCGGGGGAGCGGTTGCGCCTGGAGGCCTACAAGAAGCTGGCGGCCGTGGTCGACGAGTCCGCGGTGGAGGAGATCGAGGCCGAGCTGCGCGACCGCTACGGCGTCCCGCCCGAGCCGGTGAAGAACCTGCTGGAGGTGGCCCGGCTGCGCACGGTCGCGCGGGCGGCCAGCATCGGCGACGTCGCCGTGCAGGGCACGATGGTGCGGTTCGGCCCGGTCGACCTGCGCGAGAGCCAGCAGATGCGGCTGATGCGCCTCTATCCCGGCACCATCGTCAAGGAGGCCCTGCACACGATCCTCGTGCCGCGCCCGATGACGGCCCGGGTCGGCGGCACGCCGGTGCGTGACGAGGCCGTGCTGCGGTGGGCGTCCGACCTGCTGCGCGCGATCCTGCTCGACGACATCGCGAGCGGTGCTCGGGCCCTGGAGGCTTCCGGCGGCGCGAGCGGCGCGAGCAGCGCAGGCGGCACCCGGCATACCGGCCGGTCGGCGTGAGCGTGCACAATAGGCCTCGGACGCCCCCAGCCCGTGAAAGGACCCCGTCGATGGTGCAGCGACTCGGATTGCCGACCCGCCGAGGACTCGTCACGTGCGTCACGGCGATCGGCATCGCCCTCAGCGCCGGTGCGTGCGGCACCCTCGACAAGGCGCACTCGGTGGCTGTCGTCAACGGCCAGGCGATCTCGGTCTCCGACGTGGCCACGGCGACGCAGCAGTACAACGAGTTCGTCGCGTCGAAGAGCGGGAAGGCACCCAACACCGAGGCCCGCACCGTCACTGTCCTGGTTCTCGCCGGCTTCATCATCGACTACGTCACGGCCACGGGGAAGTGGAAGCCGGACGTGGCCTACAACAACCTGTTGTCGACGGTCCCGGATGCGTCCCCGAGCACGGTCGAGCTGATCAAGTTCGATGCGATCACGGGCGGCAACACCCTCACCCAGCCCGACGTCGACGCGATCCTCGCGGTCATGGCCAAGACCAAGGTCGAGGTCGATCCGCGCTACGGCACGTTCGACGCGTCACAGGGTGGCCTCCGGCCCCGCGACCTCAACTGGATGAAGACGGTCCCGGCGGACCAGAACCCCGAACCGGCCACCCCCACGCAGTGACACCCGCACCCCGGTGCCGGCGATGACACCGGCCGGCTCCGGTCGGCTGACCCTCCTGCTCACCAGCCCGCGGGTCCCGGCGGGGGTGCTCACCCGCGACGCCTGGCTCGCCCTCGAGGGTGCTGCGGCCGTCCTCGGTCGCGAGGACGAGCCCCAGCTCGAGGCCCTGCGGGCAGCCGGTATGCCGGTGACGTCACCACCGCCCGGCGAGGACGCGCCGCCGGTGCTCGCCCGGGCCCTGGTGTCCCGGGCGCTCACGGACGGAGCGGTCGTGTGGGTCGGCTCGTCCGATGGCGACCCCGGCCTCACCGACGCCATCGCGTCCGAGGTCTCACGGTTGCCCACGCCGCCGGAGGTCGAGGTCGTGGTGGGGTCCTACGACGTCCAAGGGGCGCGGCTGCTCGACCTGGTCGCCGTGATGGACCGGCTCCGGTCGCCCGGTGGGTGCCCCTGGGACGCGGAGCAGACGCACGCCTCACTCGTGCCCTACCTCGTGGAGGAGGCGTTCGAGGCCGTCGAGGCTCTCGAGTCCGGCGACCGCGCCCACATGGTCGAGGAGCTCGGGGACGTCCTGCTGCAGGTCGCCTTCCACGCGCGCGTGGCGCAGGAGCACGAGAGCGACCCGTTCGACATCGACGACGTCGCGGCCGGCCTCGTCGCCAAGCTGGTGCGGCGCCACCCGCACGTCTTCGCGGACGCGGAAGCCGCGGACGCCGCGGCCGTCGAAGCGAGCTGGGACAGCATCAAGGACGCCGAGAGGGCCGCACAGCAGGACGCGCGAGGGGCATCGGCCCCCGCGGGCGGCTCGGACGGTGACATCCTGCGCGGCATACCGGAGGCCATGCCGCCCCTGGCGCGGGCGACGAAGATCGTCTCCCGGTTGCGCCGACGCGCTCGCGTCGAGCTGCTCGACGCCGCGTTGACCAGCGACCCCGACGGTCCCGGAGCGCGGCTGCTCGCTCTCGTCGTCGAGCTCGAGGCCGCAGGCATCGACCCGGACTCAGCCCTGCGGGAGACCCTGCGCCACCTGACTGCGTCGGCCCTGCCCGGCCGAGAGCGCTAGCTCGAGGGACTGGTCCGGGACGGGACGCCACGGTCGGGGTCGGGCTGTTCCGGGGCCACCGCGCGCGCCCAGGTCTCGGTCCAGCCCAGCATGGACGCCAGCCGCTCGTTCGGCGCCCGGAAGCGCTCCTCGAGCTGGCGTCGGACCTCCGGCGTGAGCTGGGTCACCGAGTCGTCCTCCCAGTGGTTCATCCGCTTGAAGGTGATCCCGGAGGCGGGTTCGAGGCCCATCTGGTCGATGAGGGTGTTGAACGTGGTCTCGGGGTCGGAGAAGAGGTCCTCCGAGCGCAGTACGTGGACCCGCTCCCGCGGCACGTGCTCGTACCACCGGGAGAGGTGGTCGGCATACAGGCCCCGATGGGCATAGCTGGAGTTGCGCATGAGCATCAGCCCGCGACGGGTGTCCAGACCCATCCGCTCCGCCCGGGCCATCCGCTCCGGCTCGGCCTCGAGAGCGTCCACGAACGGCAGCGGCTCGAAGCCGTGCTCGAGGTTGTGGAGGTAGTGGGAGTAGGCCCGTTCCACCGGGTTGCGCAGGAGCGCGATGAACCGGGTGGAAGGGAGCTCTGCCGCGGCTCGAGCGGGCACCCGGGGGTCGACGAGGTAGAGCGGGCTCGCCTCTAGGGTCTGGGTCCCCTCGGGCAGGCGGGGGAAGTGCCCGCGATACCACCCCACCCCGTTGCCGTAGTGGAGACTGAGGTAGTTGAGCTCCTTCGAGAGCGGCGCGACGATCTGGTGGTGGGCTCCGAGATAGCGGAAGAGGGACGTCGTCCCCCCGCGCTGGACGCCGATGATGACGATGGACGGCAGGTCGCCGGCGGGTCCGGGCGCGATGTTGCGTGCCCATGCCCGCGACATGGTCACGGCGTGCTTGGCCTCGTTGACGTATCGGCGTCGAACGGCTCCGCGTCGGGGTGCGAACATCTCGTGTCCCATCGTGTCACGGCCTGTAATCGGGGGTACTGACCGGCCTCCGAAAAGGTTAGCAGCGCTCCCCGTTCGCGGTAGGCCGTTGTGTGGGACACGGCACGACGGGAGACGGCGCAGGGACTAGGGTCGGCCTCGGTACCGTCGCCCGGCGGGAGGTGTTCTGTCGTTATCGTCCTACCGCTCGTTGGGTTTGCTCCTCACCCGAGCCGTTTGGTTCGCGGCCCATCGGTGCATGCGGTTCATCAAGAATTAACCAGTGCGGCGCCGACGGCACCGCGTCCCATCCGGTCGTATCGACACGCAAGCTGAGGGAGCAGGCACGTGGCCAGCATCGAGGCAGTAGGTGCGCGGGAGATTCTCGACTCGCGCGGCAATCCCACCATCGAGGTCGAGGTCGCCCTCGACGACGGCACGATCGCGCGGGCGGCCGTGCCCTCGGGTGCGTCCACCGGCGCCTTCGAGGCCAGCGAGCGACGCGACGACGACGTCGCCCGTTACGGCGGCAAGGGCGTCCTGCAGGCGGTCGACGCCGTCCTCGACGACATCCATCCGCGGCTGGTCGGCTTCGACGCGAGCGAGCAGCGGCTCGTGGACGCCGAGATGATCGCGCTCGACGGCTCCCCGAACAAGGCCGTCCTCGGCGCCAACGCGATCCTCGGCGTCTCCCTCGCGGTCGCGCGAGCCGCTGCCGACTCGGCCGGGCTGCCCCTCTTCCGCTACGTCGGTGGTCCCAACGCCCACGTCCTGCCGGTGCCGATGATGAACATCCTCAACGGCGGCTCGCACGCCGACTCCAACGTCGACATCCAGGAGTTCATGATCGCGCCGATCGGCGCGCCGAGCTTCCGGGAGGCCGTGCGCTGGGGGGCGGAGGTCTACCACGCCCTCAAGTCGGTGCTCAAGGAACGCGGTCTCGGCACCGGTCTCGGTGACGAGGGTGGCTTCGCGCCCAACCTGGACTCGAACGCCGCCGCGCTCGACCTCATCCTCGTGGCCATCGAGAAGGCCGGGTATGCCGCGGGCACCGACATCGGGCTCGCCCTCGACGTCGCGGCGTCGGAGTTCTACAAAGACGGCAGCTACGCCTTCGAGGGCGGCGCGAAGTCCTCGGCCGAGATGATCGACTACTACGAGAGCCTCGTCGACGCCTACCCCCTCGTCTCCATCGAGGACCCCCTCGACGAGGAGGACTGGGAGGGCTGGAAGGCCTTCACCGAGCGCCTCGGCGACCGCGTGCAGATCGTCGGCGACGACCTGTTCGTCACCAACCCCGAGCGCATCCAGCGCGGGATCTCCTCCGGCACGGCCAACGCCCTGCTCGTCAAGGTCAACCAGATCGGGTCGCTCACCGAGACGCTCGACGCGGTCACCCTGGCCCAGAACAACGGCTACCGCTGCATGATGAGCCACCGCTCCGGCGAGACCGAGGACACCACGATCGCCGACCTCGCCGTCGCGACGAACTGCGGCCAGATCAAGAGCGGCGCACCGGCGCGCTCCGAGCGCGTCGCCAAGTACAACCAGCTGATGCGCATCGAGGAGGAGCTCGACACGGCGGCAGAGTATGCCGGCGTCCGCGCCTTCCCCCGATTCGCCGGGTGGACACCGGGCGCGGCTCCCACGACGGAAGCCCCGGAGGCCGCAGAATCGGAGCCGGAGTCGGTCCCGACCCCCGGCGACGCCGAGGCGGGGACGGCGGACACGACGGACACGACGGACACGCAGGGCGCCGAGGGCTGACCGCTCCGCGACGGCAACTCGAAGGAGCAGGCAGGGGCATGGGCGAGCAGGGCAACGGCACCCCGTCGGGTCGGAGCGGCGCAGGTCGGAGCGGCGTGGGGCGGGCCTCGGCGGGGCGGGCCACCGGGCGCCCGGTTGCTCGGCCGGCCGCCCGCCCGGCGGCTCGACCGTCGGCTCGACCGGCACGAGCCACCCGCCCTGGCTCGTCCGCACGGGCGCTCACGGTGGGCCCCGACCCCCGCGAGTCCCCCAGCTGGGTGCGGGGCGCGCTACTCCTGTCGATCATCGTGCTGCTCGCGGTGACCCTCCTGCCGACCGCCCGATCGGTCCTCCGGCAGCGCAGCGAGATCTCGGCGCTGCAGGACAAGATCGCTACCCAGACCAGCACGGTCGATGCGCTCAAGGTCGAGCAGGAACGGTGGAAGGACCCGGCATACGTCGAGCAGCAGGCGCGGGAGCGGCTGAAGTTCGTCCGTCCCGGTGAGCTGTCCTACTCCGTGATCGACCCCACCAAGGCCGCTCCGACGATCCCCAGCGGTGCGGTCGTCGCGGCACCATCCTCGTCCGGCAACCAGCCGTGGTACGGGCAGCTCTGGACCTCGATGCAGCTCGCCGACCGCCCGACGGCGGGGATGGACCCGGTCGCCCCCAGGTGAGCACGCCCGACGGCCCCGTCACCCCAACCGCGCCGGTCTTTCCGGCGGTCTCGGCGGTGGACGTCGCGGCGGCGTCCCGCCAGCGTGGACGCCCGATGCGTGGGGTGGCTGGCGTGGCGCACCGCTGCCACTGCGGTGAGCCCGACGTCGTGCGCACCCTGCCGCGGCTGCCCGACGGGACGCCGTTCCCCACCACCTACTACGCCACCTGCCCCCGGTTGACGGGTCTCGTCAGCACGCTGGAGACGCAGGGCGTGATGAGGCAGATGCAGGGCCGGCTCTCGGGCGACCCGGCTCTGGCGCGGGCCTATCGCGCGGCACACGAGGACTACCTGCGTCGCCGGGGGGAGCTCGGCGGGGTGGCCGAGATCGACGGCGTCTCTGCCGGAGGCATGCCCGACCGGGTCAAGTGCCTGCACGTCCTGGTGGCCCACTCGCTCGCCGTCGGCCCCGGCGTGAACCCCTTCGGCGACGAGGCGCTGGCGATGCTCGACGACTGGTGGGTGCCCACGAGCTGCGCCTCGGCGGCCGCCGCCGACAATCTCTTGACGACGGGCGCTGACGATGACTGAGCCCGGGGTCCGGGTCGGCGCGATCGACTGCGGCACCAACTCGATCCGGCTGCTCGTCGCCGACGTGTCCCCCGAGGGCGTGATCTCCGACGTGCTGCGCCGGATGGAGGTCGTGCGACTGGGCTACGGTGTCGACCGCACCGGGCGGATGGACCCGGTGGCCATGGAGCGCACGCTGGCCCAGGCCCGTGAGTATGCCGCCCAGTGCACCGAGCTGGGCGCCACGGCCGTCCGCTTCGTCGCGACCTCCGCGTCCCGGGACGCGTCCAACGCCGACGAGTTCGTGGCCGGGGTCCGCGAGGCCTTCGAGGCGTATTCCGTTGTGCCCGAGGTGATTTCGGGTGCCGAGGAGGCCGCGTTGTCCTTCCGGGGAGCGACGGGCGACCTCCGGGCGACCGGCATCGAGGGGCCCTACCTCGTCGTCGACCTGGGGGGCGGGTCCACCGAGTTCGTCCGCGGCACCCACTCGGTCGAGGCCGCCCTGTCGACCGATGTCGGGTGCGTCCGGATGACCGAGCGCCACCTGCACTCCGACCCGCCGAGCCGGTCCGAGATCGAGAGGGCCGAGGCCGACATCCGGGCAGCCGTCGACGCGGCGGCCCGCGCCGTCGACTTCCACGACGTGCGCACGCTCGTCGGTCTGGCCGGGACGGTCACGACGGTCACGGCATACGCCAAGCGGTTGCCGGCCTACGACCCGGTGGCCATCCACCTGTCGGTGACGCCCGTCGACGAGGTGCAGCAGGCCTGTCGTGAGCTGCTCACCATGACGCGGGCGGAGCGCACGGCCCTGCCTTTCATGCACCCGGGACGCGTCGACGTCATCGGGGCGGGCGCGTTGATCTGGTCGCACGTCGTGGGCCGGGTCGAGGCCGACACATCGGTGGCGCATGGCGGCTCGGGCGGGCGGCCCCTCACCGTGGTGACCAGCGAGCACGACATCCTGGACGGGATCGCGCTGTCGTGTCTGGGGTGAGCGCGGACCGGTCGTAGCGGACGGCGGGATGCTCAGCGGCGACCCAGTTCTGGGTGCTCCAGGTCCCACCTGTCGACGGACGTGCTGATGCTTCCCACGATGATGAGCCACAGTCCGCCCACAAAAGCGTACGTTGCCAGGCCCAACAGCGAGGTGGTCCGGGACGTGCTGTAGACCAGACACTCACGCTGGAGAGGATCGCCACCAAGGCGACGATCCCGACCCGCAGGCCTGTTCGCTGCTCCACGATCCAGCGCTGAACTGTGCTGGGTGGATAGTCATAGGCCATGGTGGAGAGCCTATGAGGAAGACCGTGGGCTCACACCCGAGGAAGGCGTGTCGGACGGTGCGCCGCGAGGAAGACCCGCACACCCTCGGCGGCATGCCGGCGCAGCGCGGACGGGGTCGGGACGGCGGCGTCGCCCAGCAGCATCGCCTCGTTGAGGGGGCCTGCCATGACGAGCCAGTTGAACTGTGCTGCAGCGATATCC
>NZ_JANXRJ010000187.1 GCF_025353065.1 Lapillicoccus sp. | reverse complement strand
CCCCGGTCATCGCCATCACGACCCCAGCGAACGGCTCCTCGACCAATAACACCACCCCGACGTATGCCGGCACCAGCGACATCCTCTCCGGCACCATCCAGGTCGCCGTCGACGGCGGCACCCCCGTCTCGGTCACCACTTCCGCGACCGGCGCCTGGACCCTCACCCAAGCCACTCCCTTGGTCGACGGACCCCACCTCGTCACCGCCACCGGCAGCGACGCCGCCGGCAACTCGACCACCGCCACCTCACGGTTCACCGTCGACACCATCGCCCCCGTCATCACCATCACCACCCCTGCCAACGGCTCGAGCACGAACAACACGACACCGACCTATACCGGCACCAGCGACATCCACTCCGGCACCATCCAGGTCGCCGTCGACGGCGGCACACCGGTCCCGGTGCCCACCACCGCGACCGGCGCCTGGACCCTCAGCCCCACCACCCCGCTCATCGACGGACCCCACCTCGTCACCGCCACCGCGACCGACTTGGCCGGCAACGGCACCACCGCCACCTCGCGGTTCACCGTCGACACCGTCGCCCCCGTCGTCGCCATCACGACGCCGGCCAACGGCTCCAGCACGAACAACGTCACCCCGACCTACACCGGCACCAGCGACATCCTCTCCGGCACCATCCAGGTCGCGGTCGACGGCGGCACCCCGGTCCCGGTCACCACCACCGCGACCGGCACCTGGAGCCTGCCTCAGGCCACGCCACTGGTCGACGGACCGCACACGGTCACGGCGACCGCGACCGACGCGGCCGGCAACACCACCACCGCCACCTCGACCTTCACCATCGACACCGTCGCCCCGGTCATCACCATCACCACCCCGGCGAACGGGTCTCTCACGAACAACCCGAGCCCGACCTACACCGGCGCCAGCGACATCCTCTCCGGCACCATCCAGGTCGCGGTCGACGGCGGCACCCCGGTCCCGGTCACCACCACCGCGACCGGCAGCTTGAGCCTGCCTCAGGCCACGCCACTGGTCGACGGCCCCCACACCGTCACGGCCACCGCGACCGACGCCGCGGGCAACGCCACCACCGCGACCTCGACCTTCACCGTGGACGCCACCGCGCCGGTCATCACCATCACCGCCCCGGTCGACGGCTCGAGCATCAACAACCCGAGCCCGACCTACACCGGCACCAGCGACATCCTCTCCGGCACCATCACGGTCACCGTGGACAGCGGCGCCCCCGTGCTGGTCACCACGAGCCCGAGCGGTGGCTGGACCCTCACCCAGGCCGCCCCGCTCACGGATGGCCCCCACGTCGTCACCGCCACGGCCACGGACGCCGCCGGCAACGTCGGGACGGCCGCGTCCAGCTTCACCGTCGACACCCTCGCGCCCGCGGTCGCCATCACGTCTCCGGCCAACGGGTCGTCCACGAACGACACCACGCCCACCATCACCGGGACCAGCTCGGTCGTGTCCGGTGTGATCGGTGTCCAGATCGACGGTGGTGCAACGGTTCCCGTCACCACCTCGCCGACCGGCGACTGGACCCTCACGACGACCACAGCGCTGATGGACGGACCACACACCGCCACGGCGACGGCCGCAGACACCGCGGGCAACACCGCGACGGCGACCTCGACCTTCACTGTCGTCACCGTCGCGCCGAGCGTGGCGATCACCGTCCCCGCGACCGGGACGACGGTCGCGCCGTCGACCTCGATCGCCGGCACCAGCTCGATCACCTCGGGGACGATCAGTCTCGTCCTCGACGGCGCACCGGCGGTGACCGTCCCCACCTCCGCGACGGGCGCCTGGAGCTTCCAGCCCCCCACACCCCTGCGCAACGGCCCGCACAGCGCCGCGGCCACCGCGACGGATGCCGCAGGCAACACGGCCGTTGCGACGAGCACCTTCACGGTCGACGCGATCGGGCCAGCCCTCGCCATCACCAGCCCCGCCGACGGGAGTGCCACCAACAACCCGCAGCCCCCCATCGTGGGCACGAGCGACCTCCCCACCGGTATGCCGATCACGGTCGTCATCGACGGCGGGCCGCCGGCGACGGCGACCACCACGGCCGACGGGTCCTGGACCCTCACCCCGGCGACACCGCTGTCGGACGGCAACCACACGGTCACGGCGACCGCGGTGGACGCCTTCGGCAACTCGACCACCGCGACCTCGACCTTCACCGTCGACACGGTCGCGCCCCTCGTCAAGATCACGTCGCCTGTCGACGGCACGATCACCAGTGACCCGAACCCCGAGATCCGGGGGACGTCCAACGTCTTCAGCGGCAGCATCGTCCTGTCGGTCGACGAACCCTCGCAGACCCTCGTCCGGGGAACCGTCGCCGCGCTGGGGATGTCTCGTGCCCCGGTGGCCGCCTCCGGCCGCTACACCGTGCCGACCGACACCGCGGGCAACTGGATCTTCACTGGCCAGCCCCCCTTCGCCCTCGGGGCACACGTCCTGACCGCCGTCGCCACCGATCGAGCAGGCAACACCGCCACCGACGTCTCCCACTTCACCGTGGTGGCCGCCGCCGCGGTGACGATCGTCAGCCCGGCGAACGGGTCGACGACGGGCAGCCTGACGCCGACCATCTCCGGCACCTCGTCGACCCTCTCGGGCCCCATCACCCTGGTCATCGACGGCGGGGCCCCGATCACCGTCCTCACCGGACCGGACGGCTCCTGGAGCCAGGCGGCGCCCACGCCGCTGACCCTCGGCCAGCACGTCGTCACGGTGACCGCCGTCGACGCCGTGGGCGGGATCGCCATGGCCAGGAGCACGTTCACGATAGCCACCGTCCCCGTCATCGTCATCGTCACCCCGAAACCGGGCGAGAAGGTCCCCACTCAGACGCCCACCATCTCCGGGACCGTGCGCGGCTCCACCGACCCGGTCACGGTCGAGGTCGGCGGCATCTTCGCCGAAGCACCTGTCGTCGACGGTGAGTGGACCTACACCCCGCCGACCGACCTCGCCTGCGGCCCCCAGACGGCCACGGTCCGCTCGGGGGTGGCCTCGGCGAGCGTCGCGTTCACGATCACGTGCGTCGACGTCGGCGGCATCAGCGTCGACAACCCCAACCCCCTCGGTGGCACGACCGGCACGACCGGCACGACCGGCACGACCAGCACGACCAGCACGATCGAAGGCAGCGGCAGCACCTCCGGGCGGCTGCCCGGCACCGGTGACACGTCGGCGGTCCTGCTCGTCTGGGCGATCGTGTTCCTCGGGGTCGGGGTGCTGATCCGCCGCCGCCCGCGACACCGCTCCTGAGTCAGCCCGGGTAGCCCGGCCAGGGCTAGGGCGACGATCAGCGCGCAGACGACAGCCGGGTCGACCGACCCAGCCGGTAGAGCACGTGCCGGCTGAGTCGGTGCCCGGGCGGCAGCCGAGGATGGTCGAAGTCGTCGGCCGGGTCGCGACTCATCCCGATCCGTTCCATCACCCGCCGGCTGCGGGTGTTGCCCTGCGCCGTGAACGACACCACCTCGTCGAGCCCTCCTGGCCCGTATGCCGCGTCGAGCACCGCGCGAGCAGCCTCCACGGCATACCCCTGACCCCAGGCCGCCCGGGCCAGCCGCCAGCCGATCTCGACGCACGGCGTGAACGGGGCCTCGAAGGACGGGACGGAAAGCCCAACGAAACCGACGAACCGTCCGGAGGCTCGGACCTCGAGCGCCCATAGCCCCCAACCCTGCTCGGCCATCGCGGCGATGCACCGGTCGACCATCGCGTCGGACGCCTCGCGGGTCAGCAGGGCCGGGAAGTGCTCCATGACCTCGGGGTCGGAGTTGAGCGCAGCGAAGGGCTCACGGTCAGCCGCCCGCCACGGGCGCAGCAGCAGGCGGTCGGTGGTGGGCTCGATCAGCTCCGGCACGACCCTCCCTCC
The DNA here is from genome assembly GCF_025353065.1 of Lapillicoccus sp. Taxonomy (GTDB): domain Bacteria; phylum Actinomycetota; class Actinomycetes; order Actinomycetales; family Dermatophilaceae; genus Lapillicoccus. Next base: position 8,183 of record NZ_JANXRJ010000187.1, on the reverse strand, counting down.
AGGTGGGCGGAGGGTCAGTGCGCGGCGTCGTGCCAGGAGCGGCCGACACCGACGCTGACGTCGAGGGGGACGTCCATCGGGGCGGCGTGGCCCATCTCGTGGCGGACGAGCTTCTCGACGTCGTCGCGCTCCCCCGCGGCGATCTCGAGGACCAGCTCGTCGTGCACCTGCAGCAGCATCCGCGACGTGGCTCCCGCGGCCGTGAGACCCCGGTCGACCCCGAGCATCGCGACCTTCATGATGTCGGCCGCCGACCCCTGGATCGGCGCGTTGAGCGCCATCCGCTCGGCCATCTCGCGGCGCTGACGGTTGTCGGAGACGAGGTCGGGCAGATACCTGCGACGCCCCAGCATCGTCGCGGTGTAGCCGGTGCTGCGCGCCTCGACGACCAGCTCGCGCAGGTAGTCGCGCACCCCGCCGAACCGCTCGAAGTACTCGTCCATCAGCTCCTTGGCCTCGCCGGTGCCGATGGCCAGCTGCTTCGACAGCCCGAAGGCGGACAGGCCGTAGGCGAGGCCGTAGGACATCGCCTTGATCTTCGAGCGCATCGCCGGGGTGACCTCGTCGATGCCGACCGAGAAGACCCGAGCCCCCACGAAGCTGTGGAGGTCCTCACCCGTGCGGAAGGCCTCGATAAGACCGGCGTCGCCCGACAGGTGGGCCATGACCCGCATCTCGATCTGGCTGTAGTCCACCGACATCAGCGACTCGAACTCGTGGCCGACCACGAACATCCCACGGATCCGGCGACCCTCCTCGGTGCGGATCGGGACGTTCTGCAGGTTGGGGTCGGTGGAGCTGAGGCGGCCCGTGGCGGCGATGGTCTGGATGTAGGTCGTATGGATCCGCTGGTCGTCGGCGACCGACTTGAGCAGTCCCTCGACGGTGACCTTGAGCCGGGCCGCGTCGCGGAAGGCGAGCACCCCCATCAGGAACGGGTGGTCGACCTTGCGGCCCAGCTCGTTGAGCGCGTCGGCGTCGGTCGTGTAGCCGGTCTTGGTGCGCTTCGTCTTCGGTAGCTTGAGCCGCTCGAAGAGCACCTCCTGCAGCTGCTTGGGCGAGCCGAGGTTGACGCTCTCGTCGCCGATCGCGTCCCACGCCGCCTGCTGGGCGTTGCTCACCTGCGCCGCGAAGTCGGCGTCCAGGGACTCGAGGGCGTCGACGTCGACCGCGATGCCGGCCCGCTCCATCCGGGCCAGGACGTCGACGAGGGGCAGCTCGACGTCGCGCAGCAGGCCGCTGCCGCCACGCGCCGCGAGCTCGGTGTCGAGCGCGTCGGCCAGCTCGAGGACGGCCCGGGCCACGACCATCGCCTCGCCGGCCGCCCGCGCGGCGGAGTCCTGCTCGCCGTCGAAGGCCAGCATCCCCTGGCCGTGCTGGTCGGTGTCGTTCTTCAGCTCCCGTCGCAGCATCCGCAGGGCCAGGTCGCCGAGGTCGTAGGTGCGTTGGTCGGGCTTGACGAGGTACGCCGCGAGAGCCGTGTCGCTCGTGAGTCCCCCGAGGGTCCACCCCCGCGCGGCCAGCGCCTGCAACGGGCCCTTGGCGTCGTGGATGGCCTTGGGTCGGTCGACGTCGGCCAGCCAAGCGGCCAGCGCCTGCTCGGCCGGCTCGTCGAGCTCGGTGACGTCGAGGTAGGCCGCGTGCCCGTCCGCCGACGCGAGCGCGAGGGCGCGCACGTCGCCGGTGCCGCGGGCCCACTGCCCGACGACGGCGACCCCGAGGCGCTGCCCGACCGGACTGTGAGCCGCCAGCCACCCCGCCACGTCCGGAGAGGTCAGCACGTCGCCGTCGACGTCGAAGCCCGACTCGGCCTCGACCGTGATGGACTCGAGGGTCGCGAACAGCCGTTCGCGCAGCACCCGGAACTCCAGGCCGTCGAAGACCGTGTGGACCTCCTCCCGGTCCCACGCCTGGCGCTCGAGCTCGTCGACCGTGAGCCCGAGCGGCACGTCACGGACGAGCTGGTTGAGCCGGCGGTTGCGCAGCACGTCGTCCAGGTGCTCGCGCAGGGACTCGCCGGCCTTGCCCGTGATCTTGTCGACGTTGGCGACGATGCCCGGCAGGTCGGCATACTGCACGATCCACTTGGCGGCGGTCTTCGGGCCGACGCCTGGCACGCCGGGCAGGTTGTCGGAGGTCTCGCCGACGAGCGCGGCGAGGTCGCTGTAGCGCCACGGGGGGACGCCATATTTCTCCTCGATGGCGGCCGGGGTCATCCGGGCGACCTCCGAGACCCCGCGCACGGGGTAGAGCAGGGTGACCTTGGGGGTGACCAGCTGGAAGGCGTCGCGATCACCCGAGCAGATGAGGACCTCCATGCCCTCGGCCTCGGCCTGCGTGGTCAGGGTGGCGATGATGTCGTCGGCCTCGTAGCCCGGCGCCTCGACGTAACGGATCTTCAACGCGTCGAGGACCTCGTGCATCAGCGGGATCTGACCGGAGAACTCGGTCGGGGTCGCGGACCGCCCGGCCTTGTACTCGGCATACTCCTCCAGCCGGAAGGTCTGGCGGGACAGGTCGAACGCCACCGCGAGGTGGGTCGGCTCCTCGTCGCGCAGCATGTTGATGAGCATCGAGGTGAACCCGAAGACGGCGTTGGTGTTCTGCCCCGTCTTGGTGGAGAAGTTCTCTGCCGGCAGCGCGTAGAACGCGCGATAGGCCAGCGAGTGTCCGTCGAGCAGGAGGAGGCGACTCACGTTGTCACCCTAGGCCACGGCACCGACACCACCGACGGGCACCGGAGCCGGTCGACCGGACGGGCCCAGCTCTCAGGCGCCCCGGACGCCGGGGGCGGCCTGACGCACGGCACGCACGGCCCGACCACGAGCGGTCCGACGACGGTGCAGGACCTGCTCCAGCGACTCGAGGGAGTAGCGGGGCTCGCCCGCGCCGGCCAGCTTGCGGTGCAGGGCGGTCGGCGTCGTCACCCGCCGCACGACGGTCGGGGTGAACCCGAGCCGGGCGAAGAACCGGTTGGCGTCACGCACCTGGGAGGGGACGTTGCTGGCGATCTGGTCGGCGCCCACGCGGTCGGCGTGCGTCGCAGCTGCGCCGAGCAGCTGCCGGGCGACCCCGTGGCGACGCCAGTCCCCCAGCACGAAGAGCTGGTCGATGGCGACACAGGGGGCGTCGACGAAGACGCCCGAGGTCGTGTCCGAGAGGATGAGGTAGCCCACGGCAGCACCGTCGACGAGGGCGAGGAACGCCGTCACCTCGGGGCGGGCCAGGCAGTTCGAGAGGGTGCCGTCCGCGGCGATCCGCTGTGTCGCGTCGGGACTGCTGCCCGCCTCCACCCGGTTCGCTACCCACAGCTCGATGAACTGCGGCTCGAGCACGGAATCGACACGACGAACGTAGACCTGGGGACGAGACACGAACCGCCTCCTTGTGTGGCGTTGACGACTCTGGGTGCCGTCCCCCGACAACGACCCTCCCCGGTGGACCTCCGGGAATGCTTCGACTCTAGGACCTCGCGGCCCGTCTCGGGAAGGGACCCGGGAAACTTTCGGCCGTCCGGTGCCCCGGGGTGGCGGACTACTTCTTGGGCATGCCGGCGACGACCGCCTCGGCGACCTCGCGCATCCCCAGCCGACGGTCCATCGCCGTCTTCTGGATCCACCGGAACGCCTCCGCCTCCGAGAGCTTCAGCTGCTGCATCAGGATGCCCTTGGCGCGGTCGACGGCCTTGCGCGTCTCGAGCCGCTCACCGAGGTCGGCGATCTCGCTCTCGAGCGCCTTGAGCTCGGTCCACCGCGAGCGCGCGATGTCGATGGCGGGCGCGAGGTCGGCCTGGGTGAAGGGCTTGACGATGTAGGCCATCACCCCGGCATCGCGGGCCCGTTCGACCAGCTCGCGCTGGCTGAACGCCGTCAGCATGATGACGGGCGCGATGTGGTCCTTGCCGATCTCCTCGGCAGCGCTGATCCCGTCGAGGACGGGCATCTTGACGTCCATGATGACCAGGTCGGGACGGTGCTCCCGGGTCAGGGCCACGGCCTGCTCACCGTCGCTCGCCTGGCCGACGACGTCGTAGCCGGACTCCCCCAGCATCTCGGCGAGGTCGAGGCGGATGAGGGCCTCGTCCTCGGCCACGACGATGCGGAGCCGGGCTTCGCCGATAGGGGCCGGAACGGTGGCCGGAGCGGTGGCCGGGTCGCCGGGCGGGGGCTGCTCTGTCATGTCGCCAGACTATAGGTGTGCCACCATGACGAGATGGCGGGGACGAGTGATCCGGGTGACGTCAGCACCCCGGGCGGGCAGGGTGACCTGGCGCGCGAGCTCGACCGGACCCGGGCCGCCGTCCGCCGTTACCGGCCGGCACGGGACGCGGAGGGTGCTGAGCACTTCGAGCTGTTCGTCGTGGCCGCGGTCCTGTCGATCGCCGTCACCCGGGGCTTCCTCGCGCTGAGCGGCTACCCCCAGATCGGCAGCGCCGGGGGGCTGCACATCGCACACGTCCTCTTCGGTGGGCTCGGCATGATGATCGCCCTGCTGATCTTCATGCTGTTCCTCGGCCGCCGCTCGCGCAGCGTGGCGACCGTCATCGGCGGGATCGGCTTCGGACTGTTCATCGACGAGGTCGGCAAGTTCGTCACCGGCAACAACGACTACTTCTTCCAGCCCGTCGCGGCGATCATCTACATGACCTTCGTCGCGATCTACCTCGCCGTCGTCTGGGTCATCGAGCGCCGGCCCCTCTCCGACCGCGAGCTCGTGGTGAACGGCGTCGAGATGCTCAAGGAGTCCGCCGCCCATGAGCTGGACAAGCACGAGCGCGAGCGGGCCGAGGCCCTGCTGCGGGCCGCCTCGGCGTCGGAGCCGCTGCGCGACCCGCTCCTGGAGCTGCTCGGCTCGCTGCAGATCGAGCCCTCCGACCAGACCATCGTCGCGCGGGCCTACAACCGGGTCCGCGCGGGTCTCCTGTCGGTGATGGGGTCGGCCGTCCTCCAGCGCCGCGCCGCCATCCTCTTCGTCGTCTTCCTCGTCCTGTCCCTCTACGGCCCCGCCGACCAGCTGGTCCGCGACTTCTCGATCCGCAACCTCCTCTACGCCGTGTCCGGCCTCGCCGCCGCGGTCGTCGGCAGCGTCGCCGTCCGGCGCTGGCGGAAGGGCGCGCGGCTGAGCGCACTGAAGTCGTTCGCCGTCGCGCTGGCGCTGCAGCTGCTCGTCGTCCAGTTCTTCCGGCTGCTCGCCGACCAGTTCGGTGGCTACCTCACGGTCCTGATCAACCTGCTGCTCATCGGCGTCTGCCGGGCGATGATCACCCGCGAGAAGCGCAGCGCGATCGTGGACGTCCGCGACCCCATGGCCGCCGGACTCGGCGACTGACGCCCGATCCCTCGCCGCGCCCCGCTTGCTCCGGTATGCGCCCCGTCCCTTTATCGGGTCACCCGATAAAGGGACGGTCCACGCGAGAACCGTTCCCCCGGGAAGCGTCCTCTTGTCGAATCGACCGCCGTCCCTTTATCGCGTCACCCGATAAAAGGGCGGTCGGCGCCAGAACCGTCCCCCGGGAAGCGTCCCCTTGTTGCGGCGCGGACGCGGCGGCAGCCCTCACGCCAGCGTGTACTCCCACCCGGGTTGCCACGCGAACTGCTCCTCCGCGAGGGTCGCCAACGGCAGCCCCTCGAGGTGGTGGTCCCAGCACCTCGTAGCAACATGTCCGACGATCAGCACCCTCTTCCCGTCCTAGCGGGTCAGGAGGTCGCGCAGGGGTCCGGCGACCCGGGCCACGGCCTCGCTCCCGCTCTCACGACCGGGGTAGGGGGTGTCCAGACGCGCGAGACGGCTTCCGTGGACCATCTCGCGACCACTGCCGTCGAGCTCGCCGTCGTCTCACTCCCGCAACCGCCAGTCCTGGAGGATCGGGATGCCCGCGCCCTCGAAGGCCACCAGCTCGCGGCCGCGGGGGGACAGATGTCCGGGCAACCACCCGGTCGCGACGCCGGCCTCGTTGTCCTCGGTGATCGAGTGCGTCTCGAAGACGACTGAGGTGCGCACGTTCCCACCCTAGGCACTGGCCGCTCGACTCGGCGTCGAGCCACTCGACTCGGTCAACGCGACCGCTCGACTCGGAGTCGAGGTACTCGGCTCCCCGCGCACGGGGAGTCAACCGCCCCAACTCGGAGTCGAGCGGCATCCCGGCGCCACCGGGAGCGGCCGGACCACCCGGGGATCCACCGGCGTCCGGTCCGTCCGTTCGACTGCTCATCGTGGTGCCGAGAGCGGGACTCGAACCCGCACGGCCTTGCGGCCAGAGCATTTTGAGAGCTCCGTGTCTGCCATTCCACCATCCCGGCAGGAGGGCCGGTCCAGCATACCGGCGACCGGCCGACAGACCCGTCACCCGGCTGTCCCCTGCTCCGCCTGCTGACACGCCAGGTCAGCCGAGGGCGAGGTCCTCGTAGGCCGGGGCCACCTTGTTCTTGGCGTCGCCGATCCGGTGCACCCGCAGCGCGTTGGTCGAGCCCGGTATGCCGGGCGGCGAGCCGGCGACGATGATCACCACGTCGCCCTCGACGCACTTGCCTGAGGCGAGCAGGGAGTTGTCGACCTCGAGCGCCATCTGGTCGGTGTGCCGCGCCATCGGCACCAGGAACGTCTCGATCCCCCACACCAGGGCGAGCTGCGACCGGGTGTCCTGCAACGGGGTGAAGGCGAGCATCGGCAGCTTGGACCGGATCCGTGCCATCCGCAGGGCGGAGTCCCCCGACTGCGTGAACGTCACGAGATACTTGACCCCGAGCAGCTCGCCGATCTCGGCGGCGGCCCAGGTCACGGCGCCGCCGGTCGTGTGCGGTTTGGTGCCGAGGGCGTGGATGCGCTCGAGCCCGTGGTCCTCGGTGCTCTCGATGATCCGGGCCATCGTCTGGACGGCCTCGATCGGCCACGCGCCGACGCTGGTCTCGCCGGACAGCATGATCGCGTCGGCGCCGTCGAGGACGGCGTTGGCGCAGTCGCTCGCCTCGGCCCGGGTCGGGCGGGAGTTCTCGATCATCGACTCCAGCACCTGGGTCGCGACGATGACCGGCTTCGCGTACTGCCGCGCGATCTCCACCGCACGCTTCTGGACGATAGGCACCTCCTCGAGCGGGAGCTCGACACCGAGGTCGCCGCGCGCGACCATGACGCCGTCGAAGGCCTCGATGATCTCCACGAGGTTGTCGACCGCCTGGGGCTTCTCCACCTTGGCGATGACCGGCAGCCGCACACCGACCTCGTCCATGATCGCGTGGACGTCCTCGAGGTCCTTGGCCGACCGCACGAACGAGAGCGCGATCATGTCGGCCCGCAGGTTGAGGCCCCAGCGCAGGTCCGCCTTGTCCTTCTCGGACAGGGCGGGGACGTTGACCGCGACGCCGGGCAGGTTGATGCCCTTGTTGTTGGAGATGACGCCGCCCTCGACGGCCTCGGTGACGATGTCGGTCGCGGTCACCTCCACGGCGCGCAGCGAGACCTTGCCGTCGTCGATCAGGAGCATGTCGCCGGGCCGAACGTCCCCGGGCATGCCCTTGTAGGTCGTGCTCACCCGATCCTGGTCGCCCGGCACGTCGAGGACGGTGATGGTGAAGCGGTCACCCTTGGCGAGCGTGATCGGGCCGTCGGCGAACCGTCCGGTGCGGATCTTCGGACCCTGGAGGTCGACGAGGATGCCGACGGCCCGGCCGGTCTCGTCGCTGGCCTTGCGGACCGAGCGGTAGATGTCCTCGTGGACGCTGTACTCGCCGTGCGAGAGGTTGAGCCGGGCGATGTCCATCCCCGCGTCGACCAGAGCCCGGATCTGCTCCGGCGAGGAGGTGGCTGGGCCGAGGGTGCAGACGATCTTGGCGCGACGCATACGCCGATCTTATGCCTCGACGTGTGGTGGGTCACACCGGTCCCGCTCGTGTCGCCCACCCCTCCGCACCCGTGAGCAGCCGTCCACCCGTAGGACATCCGGCCGTCACGAAAGCGTCAGACGACGAGCGGCCGGTCGGTGGGGTCGATGGGTCGAGGCAGCTGGCTCGACCCCGTGAGGTAGGCGTCGACACCGTTGGCCGCGGCCCGACCCTCGGCGATCGCCCAGACGATCAGCGACTGCCCACGACCGGCGTCGCCCGCCACGAAGACCCCTGGCACCGACGTCATGAACGCGTGGTCGCGAGCCACGTTGGACCGCGCGTCGAGCTCAACGCCGAGCTGCT
>NZ_JANXRJ010000092.1 GCF_025353065.1 Lapillicoccus sp. | reverse complement strand
ACCACTCGAGCTCACTGTCGCATCGCGCCGCGCACCACCGGCAGAAAGACGGAAGATGAACGCGCTGAGATGATCGTGATAACTGTCCAGCGAGACTTCGACGATGTCGCCGTCCACCGAATCGTCGCGGCGCGCCAGCTGCGACTGAATCCTGGCGGGCTCGCGGTCGTAGAGGCGCCAACCGACATAAATCGCATCGTCATCGATGAGAATTCGCACTTCGGTTTTTTCGGACGCCAGAGCGCCTTCATCAGGATCGTGTTGACGAAAATTCGTAACCGGAGGCGCCGCATCCCACGCCGCTTCGTCCATCTTGCCGTCGATCTGAATCGGACCGTTTCGCCGTGCGGCGACCGCGGTGGGCCAGTTCGTGCCGCTTGATCGCTTCGAGCTCGGAACGGCGCAACGCGTCGAGGCGCGGTACGACCTGAGATGCGGACAATGTGTCGTAGGCGGGGATGGCGAGTGGTTTCGTCGTGCGTGCGGCACGCGGTGTGCGCGGCTGTGGCGCGGTCACCACGACCTCAGCGGGATCGGTCAGCTCCCGGGCACCACGGTCGACCTGAGGATGTCGTGGTTGTCGGTCGCGCCGCCGGTGCCGGCGGTGAAGCCGACGTATGCCGTGGGCCCGAGGACCGACGAGACGTCCACCGTGAGCTTGGGGGTGGAGCCGATCGAGACCTCGAGGCTCCCCGCGTGGACGGCGACGGTGATGGTGACGGGCTGACCGCGCAGGGCCCGGATCTGCGTCGAGGTCGAGGTCCAGGAGAGGTTGTCGCCCTGGACGCCGGTCGCGACGCCGAGGAAGTTGGAGGACGGGTCGGTGCCGCCCTGATAGGTGTCGAGGGCGACGACGACGCCGTCCAGGCTGCTGTAGCCGAGGCCGCCGCCGGTGTCGCCGAGCGAGGTGGGGGAGCTGTCGGCCGGGTTGAGCAGCACGAACGTCATCCCGTCGGCGCCGCTGCCGCCGCCGATCTGGGCGGTGAAGGTCGCGGTCAGCCCGTTGGTGGCGACGGGGTTCTGGTAGATCGCCGAGCCGGCTTCGCTGCTACCGGTATCGGTCAGTCGCAGCGTGGAGCCGATGCTCTGCGTCGAACCGTTCAGCTGCCAGGTGGTGGCCGCCGGCAGGGCGGTGCTGCCCGTGCCGTTCAGCCTCTCCACCAGGCCGCCCTGCCCGTCGTCGGAGCTGATCAGATAGGTCGCGCTGGCCTGACCCGTGGCGACCGGGGCGAACGTGACACGTTGGTGCACCACGGCTCCGGGGGCGAGGGTCAGCCCCTCCGGGAGCGGTGTGTCGGTGGAGAACACGCCGGCAGGAGCCTTGGCCTTGGTGATCGTGAGCGGGATGTTGCCGCTGTTCCCGACGTCGAACGTCAGGGTCTTCGATGTGCCGATCGTCACGGCACCGAAGCGGGTGCTGGTCGGGGTCAGCGTGAGATGGCCCTGGCCGGAGATGGCGCTACCCGTCAGCGGCACGGTGACCGACCCGGTGGAGGAGCTCAACGTCAGTGCGCTCGCGTCGGAGGCGACGCTCTGCGGGTCGTAGCTGACGGAGACCGTGACGGTCTGCTGGGGCTTGAGCACGGTGCCGACCGGAGGGACCTGGGTCGCGGAGAACGGGGCGCTCGGCAGCCCGATCCCGGTCACCGTCGTGGCCTGCCGGCCGCTGTTCGAGATGTTCACCGACAGGCTCTTGGCCCCCGTCCCGAGAGCCACCTGACCGAAGTCCAGTGCGGCCGGGGTGACCAGCAGGCCGCGCTTGGTGCCGTAGCCACGCAGGTCGGCGCCATAGCTGCCGGCGTCGGTGGTGAAGGCCAGCGTGGACGTCGCGTCGCCCGCGCCGGTCGGGGCGAAGGTGACGGGGACGGTCAGGCTCTGGCCGGCGTGCAGCAGCATCGGCAGCGACGGCGGCTGCGCCGTGAACGCGCCGCTCCCGGTGGCCGACTGCACGGTCACGTCGCGGCTCGCGGTGACGGTCTCGGTCAGCGTCCTGGTCGAACCGGTGGCGATCCGGCCGAAGTCGAGGGGAGCAGTCGCCAGCGCCGGCGTCGCCGGGCGACCGAACGCGAGAAGGTGCGCGTCGCGGGTGCCGACGTACACCCGGGCGGAGTCGGTGGCGGTCATGGTGAACTTCGCCGCGGTGCCGATGGGGGAGGACCACAGCTGCTTGACGATCCCGCCGGACGGGACGGCCTGGTAGGCCCGGAGCTGTCCTCCGGAGCCGGTCGGCCCGGAGGAGTAGACGACCCACACGAGGGCCGACCCGGGAGTCGTCCCGTCGCTGGTGACGACCGGTGACCCCGAGGTGTAGCCGAAGGTGCCGGTACTGGTCCCGACCGAGGTCAACGTCGGGCCGCCGCGGCCGTTGACGCCGTAGGACAGCGCGCGGAGATAGCCCTGGTTCTCGACGGTGTAGACGTAGCCTCCCTCGCCACCGTAGACAGCAGGGTGCCCCCACACGCCGTTGAACGGGCCCACCATCGCCAGGACGCCATCGGTGCCGCCGGCCCCCTGCATCCGGCCACCGAGGTGGTCGCGGTCGAGGAGGAAGACCCGACCGTCCTTGCCCACCTGGACGATCAGCCGGGGGTGTGCGGTGGTGCCGAACTGCGCGTCGGGCAGTGCGACGGGTCCTCCGGAACCGAGGTCGGTGTCGTACTGGTCCAGCGTGGGCGCGTTGGCCGGTGCGAAGAAGCTCGCGGGTGTCAAGGACCCGTCCGCGCCCACCTGGAGCCGGATGACCGACTCCGCCAACGTGCCCGGCGGCTGGTCACCGGGTCCTGCGGGCGGGGAGATGCCGTTGCCTGTGGTGAGGAAGATGCGACCCGGACCGTCGGAGACCAGACCGCCGCCGGACTGCCAGATGCCGGCCTCCGACTGCGCGTCGGCCCCGCTGCCCGACTCGTCGGTCCACATCGTGGTCACGGCGTGGTTCTGGACGCTGACCCCGACGACGTAGCCGCGATAGGGCTGGATGTCGCAGTGCGCACCGAAGGCGGCGTAGACGACGCCATCCAGGAGCAGCAGGCCGGGCCGCTGCATGGCGGTGAAGGCCTCGAAGGGCAGGCCGGGCGTGTTGGCGGGGGTTCCGGCGATGGCCACCGGGTAGCCGGGGGCCTCGGTGCCGTCCACGGCCGAGACCGCCTCGAGGTACCAGTGGGGGTGTTGGGCGTCGGCACCGTCGGCGAGCTTCGTCGTCTGGAAGATCAGGCCGGTGGTGGAGTCGTAGACCGGCGTCGAGGTCGAGCCGAGGTCGGGGGTCAGGTCGCCGCAGCCGATGGACGCGGCCTGGAAGGGGGCGCCGTAGTGGCGGGTCCAGCGCAGCGCGCCGCTGACCTTGTCGAACGCGTAGATGCTGGCCTTCTCCGTGGTGACGACGACGTTCGGGCCGATCACCAGCGGCTGCCCGTAGATCGCGCCGTCCACCGAGGCGGAGAACAGCTGACCGAAGTCGCTGGAGCCGACGGCTGCGGGCGTCAGGCCGGCCTCGGCCGGATCCCATGCCGTCCGGAGGGAGTCGACGGACGCAGTGACCTCGTCGGCCCGGGCCGAGGAGGACGCGACCAGCCCGGTCAGCGACAGGAGGAGCACCAGAAACACGCAAGGGTGCCGGGGGCCGGGTCGGCCGCCCCGCCACCGTCCGGTCTTCAGCCGCATGAGACTCCCCAGGGCGACACGAGCGAGGTTGGTGGCGGCGACGGTATGGGAGAACCCTGGGAGCGGCCTGTGAGCTTGAGCGCGATGATCGTGACGCTCATCGGCAAAATATGTAATATATCGGTATGCCGATCCCGCAGGCCTCGCCATCGCTCGCCCGCAGTCTCCTGCGTGACGACGTCTACTCCCGGCTGCGTGACGCGATCGTCGACGGCACCTTCGCGCCGGGGGAGCAGCTGCGCGACCGCGACCTCGCCGACTGGCTCGGGGTGAGTCGCACGCCGGTGCGCGAGGCGCTGCTGCGCCTGCACGACGCCGGACTCGTGGCGTCCGCCCCCGGTCGGTCGACGACGGTGACACCGATCGACGTGTGCGCGACCAGGGACGCCCGGTCGGTCGTCGCCGCGATGCACGGCCTCGTGGTGCGGGCAGCCGTGCCGCTGCTGACCGCCGACGACCTCGAACGGATGCGGGCCGCCAACGCGCGGTTCTCCCGCGCCATCGACGTCGGCGACGCCGACCGTGCGCTGGCCGCTGACGACGAGCTGCACGGCATACCGGTGACGGCAGCGGGCAATGCTGCCGCGCGGGCTGTCCTGGACCAGTACATGCCCCTGTTGCGCCGAGTCGAGCTGGCTCGTTTCGCGTCCCTCGCGGGGCATCGATCGGTCGACCTGCACGCTGCGCTCATCGAGCGATGCGCCGCCGGTGACGCGCCCGGCGCTGCAGCGGTCTCGTTCGAGACCTGGGAGACCCTCGACCCCCTGCTCGCCACCTGAACCGAGGAAACCCATGCGTCTCAACGACTTCTCGCGATATCCTCTGACCTTCGGACCCAGCCCCGTGCACCCTCTGAACCGGCTCAGCGACCACCTCGGCGGCGCACGGGTCTGGGCGAAACGCGAGGACTGCAGCTCGGGTCTGGCCTTCGGTGGCAACAAGACCCGCAAGCTGGAGTACATCGTGCCGGACGCGCTCGCGAGCGGCGCCGACACCCTCGTCTCGATCGGCGGGTTCCAGTCCAACCACACGCGTCAGGTCGCGGCCGTCGCGGCGCACCTGGGGCTGAAGTGCCGCCTCGTCCAGGAGAGGTGGGTCGAGTGGGACGACCCGGGCAACGCCACGGTCGGCAACATCCTCCTGTCGCGGATCATGGGCGCGGACGTGCGCCTCGACCCCGCGGGGTTCGATATCGGCATCCGCAGCTCGTGGGAGGAGGCGATGCGGGAGGTTGAGGAGGCGGGGGGCACGCCCTACGGCATACCGGCCGGTGCGTCCGAGCACCCGCTCGGAGGGCTGGGATTCGCGGGCTGGGCCGTCGAGGTGGCTGAGCAGGAGCGCGCGCTGGGGGTCTTCTTCGACACCGTGGTCGTGTGCACCGTCACCGGCTCGACCCACGCGGGGATGATCGCGGGCTTCGCGGCCCTGCATGAGAGTGCGGCGGGGCGGCCCCGGCGCGTCCTCGGCATCGACGCGTCGGCCACCATCGAGCGGACCCGCGACCAGGTGACGCGGATCGCGCGGCACACGGCGGCCCTCATCGACGTCGGTCGCGATCTGCGCGACGACGAGATCACCGTGCTCGAGGGGTGGGCCGGCGACCGCTACGGCGTGCCGGTCGAGTCGACGGTCGAGGCCATCCGGCTCAGCGGCCGGCTCGAGGGCATGATCATCGACCCGGTCTACGAGGGGAAGTCGATGGCCGGGCTCGTCGACCTCGTGACCTCCGGCGAGATCCCCCGCGACTCCACGGTGCTCTACGCGCACCTCGGCGGGCAGCCGGCACTCAACGCGTATGCCGGGGTGTTCGCCTGACGCACCAACGGTGCCCGCCATGGTCTGATGGCCGGATGAACCTCCGGCACCGCCTCTTCTGTGCCTTCTTCGACGCGATGGGCTGGCTCAAGATCCAGAACATGTCGGCGGAGTCGTTGCCGAAGCACCGGCGACCGTTCACGCCCCTCTGGGCCGCGCGGATCGTGCAGGGGGCCGTGCCCGCCGGGGTCCGGATCCACGACGAGACGATCGAGGGGCCGACCGGGGCGCCGTTGCGGCTACGGTTCTACACGCCGAGCGGTGGCCGACGCGTGCGCCCGCTCGTGCTGAACATGCACGGCTGTGGCTGGGTGCTCGGCAACGTGGAGATGACCGAGTGGATGTGCGGGCTGGTCGCCGCAGGCTGTGACGCGATCGTCGTCTCCGTCGACTACCGTCTCGCCCCGGAGCATCCGGCGCCGGCGGCTCTCGACGACTGTCGAGAGGCGCTGCGACAGCTGCTCGCCGAGGCCGACGAACGCGGGCTCGACCCGCGGTGCTGGGCGGCGTTCGGGGACAGCGCCGGTGGCAACCTGTCGGCGCTGCTTGCCCTGCACCACCGCGACGCGCGCCGCGAGGCACGGGCGATGGGTGACGACGCCGCATACGCGACGCTGGGCGAGATGCGGGTCCATGGCCTGGTCTACCCGGTCACCGACCTGACCTTCAGCTCCCCGTCCTACCAGCGGAACGAGCACGCGCCGATCCTGACGGCGGCCGCGATGCACGCCTTCCGGGGCCACTACCTCGGGCCGGACTCACCCGGGGCGGACGACGCTTCCGTGAGCCCCCACTTCGCGGGGGACTTCACCGACCTGCCACCCGCTATCGTCACCACCGCCGGACGAGATCCGTTGTCGGACGAGGGGATTGCGTATGCCGCGCGCCTCGAGGCCGCCGGAGCGACCGTGCAGCTGGACCAGTTCCCGGATGTCCCGCACGGGTTCACCACCATGCGAGGGACCTCCTCTGCCGCGCAACCGGCGGGCGACCACATCGTCGCGTTCTTCCGTGAGCACCTGCTCCCCGACAGGCACCGAGCCCAGTCTCCCGACCGTCGGGGGTCGTGATCGTTCTCAGCTGGTCATGCCCGGCCGATCCTTCTCAGCCAGCGAGCGTCCAGAGCATCCGTGCCCGCTCCTTGGGGGTGGTTCCTCCCCAGACGCCGTAGGACTCGGGGACGGCCAGCGCGTGCTCGAGACAGGCCCGCGCCACGGGACAGCTGCTGCAGATCGCCTTCGCGAGGGCGTTGCGGTTCGGGCTCCGCTCCTCGCCCTGCTCGCGGTCCTCGAAGAAGAAGAACTCGGTGTCGTGCTCCCGGCAAGCCGCATTTTCCTGCCATTGCCACGAGTCCACCAGGGTGGGTGGGAGGTTGAGGTGCTGGGTCATGAGACTCTCCGTTCCATTGAGAACGGGGCTTCCGTTCCGACAAGGGCAAACTTACTCAAGAAATAACGCATTGCGCAAGATCTTGCGGAGGTTTAATTTTCGTGACACAGGTAACGTTGTCCGATGTCGGACGATCCGACGGGCGCGGACAACGGAGCGGAGCACGGTGGACGGGGCGAACGTGGGCGACGCGGGTAGCCCTGACGTCGCTGCTTCGGGGCGCCTGCTCACGGTGAGCGAGGTCGCCCTGCAGGTCGCTGTGCCGGCGTCGACGCTGCGCAGCTGGGACCAGCGTCACGACGTCGGGCCGACCTTCCGCACGCCCGGCAACCACCGGCGCTACAGCGAGAACGACGTCCACCGCGTCCTGCTCATGGCGCAGCTGACCGGGCAGGGACTCCCTGCGAGCGCGGCTGCCGAGGTGCTGCACGGCATGACGGACGCCGCGGTGCGGGCACGGGCCGAGCGGGCGGGTGTCGCCCGGAGCGACCTCCACCTCGTCCCCGACTCGTCCCGGGCGCCGGCCGAAGCGATCATCGCGGCCGCGTCCGCCGTCGACCCGGTCCTGATGACGCGCGTCATCAGGGGCGTGCTGCGGGGGCAGCCGCTGGACCAGTCCTGGACCGAGGTCTTCGTCCCCGCCCTCCACGAGATCGGCGACCTCTGGTCGCGCGGCGAGCTGGGGATCGAGTCGGAGCACCTCGTGAGCGAGGTCCTGGGCGCCGAGCTGCGTCAGGTCTCGCGCGGCGAGGCGATGCGTCAGACCGGGTCCCCGGTCATCCTCACCAGCGCCGACCGGGACTACCACCACCTGCCCCTGCTCGTCCTCGAGGCGGTGCTCTCCCAGCACGGCGTGCGCACGACGATGCTCGGCCCGAGCATGCCGTATGCGTCGATGGCCGCTGCCGTCGAACGCACCATGGCCCGCGAGGTGTTCCTCTGGGCGTCGCTGCCGAGGCCGCGCAGCGACGACCTGCGACCGCTCGCGACCCCGGGCCGGCCACCGATGACGGTCGTCGTCGGCGGGCCGGGATGGCCGGCCGAGCCAGCCCTTCCGCCGTCCACGGCCGTCGTCGTGAAGTATGCCGCCGACCTCCAGAGTGCGGTGTCGCTGCTGCTGGAGGCCCGCGAGCGCGACTGAGTCCGCCTCGTTCTCGGGCCGCTACTGTCGGCCCATGCCGCTCACCCTGGCCGAGGCCCGTGCGCGCTCGGCGGACCTCGACCAGGTCGCCTACAGCGTGGAGCTCGACCTGCGCGACCCGGAGCGGTTCCACAGCACCGTCACGGTGTGGTTCCGGTCCGAGTCCAGCGCCACGTTCCTCGACCTGGCCGGCGCGAGCGAGGTCGCGGTCACGGTCGACGGGGTAGCCGTCGACCGCCCGAACTACGACGGCGCGCGACTGGCGTTGGCGGGCCTGGCGTCGAGCCACCTGCACGAGGTGACCGTGACGGCCTTCCTGCCCTACGTGACCGATGGCGAGGGGATGCACACCTTCACCGACCCGGTCGACCAGGAGCGTTACGTCGGTGCCTACCTCGGCGTCGATCTCGCGCAGCGCGTGTTCGCGTCCTTCGACCAGCCGGACGTCAAGGCGACCGTCTCCCTGACGGTGATCGCGGAGCCCGGGTGGACGGTGCTGGCCAACGGGCGGCTGGTCGGCGTCACGAACGGCCGCTGGAGCTTCGCGACGACACAACCGATCCCGATCACGCAGTTCGTCGTCTGCGCCGGACGCTGGGCGTCGATCACCTGGGTCGACGAACGCCGCGAATTCGGTTGGCACGCGAGGCAGTCGCTCTCCTCCGCCCTCGATCGGGACTTCGCCGACCTGCGGCAGGTCACCACGTCGTGCTTCGCGCACTACGGGCGCCTCTTCACCGCTCCCTATGAGTTCGGCTCGTATCACCAGGTCTTCGTGCCCGGCCAGAACTGGGGAGCGCAGGAGACGCCGGGGTGCGTGATGTATCAGGACGAGCTGCTGCCTGAGACCATCGACCTCACCACCCGCCAGACGCGCGCGTCGACCATCGCCCACGAGATGGCGCACATGTGGTTCGGCAACCTGGCGACCATGCGCTGGTACGAGGACATCTGGCTGAACGAGTCCTTCGCCGACTACCTGGGCTACCGGGTCGCCAGCGAGGCCGCCGGGTATCCCCGTGCACCAGTCGATTTCGAGATCGCGCGAAAGCCTTTCGGGTATGTCGCAGACGGTCGCCGCTCCACCCATCCCGTCGCGGCCACCGCTGCCGACGTGCCCGACTCAGCGGCCGCCGCGAGCAACTTCGACGCGATCTCCTACGCCAAGGGCAACGCGCTGATCCGCCAGCTGGCGACCTGGCTCGGAGACGAGCAGTTCTTCGCCGGGGTCAACACCTACCTCGATCGCTATGCGTTCGCGAACGCCGGTCTCGACGACTTCGTCGACTGCCTGGCGGCCGCCGCGCCACACCACGACGTCGTCGGCTGGGCGCGATCCTGGCTGTCGACCACCGGCTTCGACACGATCGAGGTCACCGACACCGAGGCGGGACCTGTGGTGCGCCGGCTGGGCAGCCGGCGGCACACCATCTCCGTTGCCGCCTATGACGATTCGCTGGCCCTTGTGGACGTGCGGCAGATCGAGGTGGGTATCGACCCGGTCGTGTTGGCCGGTTGGCACGGTCACCTCATCCTGCCGAACGCGGGGGGCGAGACATACGCGCGCATCAGCCTGAGAACGCCGGACGACGACACGCTGCGGCGTCAGGTGTCGCGCGTGGTGGACCCCGTCCACCGGGCACAGATCTGGGCCAACGCCTTCGCCCGGCTGCACGCCGGTGAGCTGAGCCCAGGGGACTTCCTCGCCGGCGTCGAGGCGCAGCTGCCCCAGGAGAGCGAGCCGTCGGTCGTCCGGGCCGTCCTGCGGTGGGCACTGGGTCGCGGCCTCCAGGTCTGCCGGTCCGCCGAGGAGGTGCGGGCAGGGTTCGAGGCTGTCGCAACCGCCTGTCGTGGCCGGCTGAGCCGCTCGGCAGACCCGACCGACCCCGCCACGACCGCGTTCGTCGATGGCGCCGTCCGGACGTGCCGCGACCCCTCCGTGTTGCTCGGCTGGCACGAGCAGGGCCACCTCGACGGTGCGCCGTTGTCCGTGGAACAGCGCTGGGTCCTGATCTGGCGGATGGCCGAGCTCGGTGTGGGGACAACGGATCTCGTCGCAGCCAGCGCCTCGCCGGAGGACTCCGCCCAGGTGAGGGACTGGGCCGACAGGGCCCGTGCTGCGGTGCCCGACGCCGACGCGCAGAGGTCCGCGTGGGCGGCGGTCGAGGACGAAGGGGTCTCCAACCGGCGGCTGCGGGCCGTCCTCGACGGCCTGTGGTCCACCGGCCGGGGGACGCTGCCTGCCCAGCAGGTCGCGGCATACCTGACCGGCGCGCAGGCGCTCGCCATGCGCCGCGGTGCCGGTTTCGCCGCGCTGCTCGGCTCCTGCACCCCGGGCCTGGCCCTGTCCCCCGACCAGCTGCAGGCTCTCGCCGACGCGCTCGCCGGCGACCTGGAGCCGCGGCTGCGGAGGCAGTGGCAGGACTGGTACGACGACCTGACCGTCGCCGGGTGAGATCGGCAGAGTCTTCCGACGTCGGGTTGCGACTCGTTCGATTCGACCCAGCACCCTGAGTTGCGCGTTGTTTGCACAGGCGGGGAAAGTCGCCGCCGGCGCACGAGGAAAACCCGGTCGACCCCTGTCGGTGCCCTCTCTTAGAGTGGTGAGGCCATGGAGGACTTCCCGCCCCACATCGGGGCTTATGTCGACGCGTCCGCCGACGTGCCCGATACGCGCACCCCGACAGCGTTCATGGGTTCGCTCGTGCTCCAGCAGGGCCGGCTCGTCCTTGCCTCCCTGAGCGTCGCCCTGATCTGGACGATCCCGCAGGCCGTCGGTCCGTGGATCATCGGTCGGGCCATCGACTCCGGCATCGCGACCGGCCACCCCGGGGCGTCGGTGGGGTGGCTCGTGCTGCTGGGCGTCGTCACGGTCATCGGGGCGGCGAGCGGCATCGCCTACCACACGCTCGTCGTCCGGCAGTGGCTCGTCGCGCTCTACGGCACGACGATGCTCGTCACCCGCAAGACGCTGCAGCTCGGCCACGTGTCGTCGCGGCGGGTCCCCACGGGCGAGGTCCTGTCGGTCTCCGGCATCGACAGCGACCAGTTCGGGGCCTTCTTCGAGATCGGCTCGCGGGCCGTCAGCCAGCTCCTCGCCTATCTCGTGGTGGCCGGCATCGTGCTCGCCACGTCCGTGCGCGTCGGGGTGCTCGTGCTCCTCGCCGCCCCGCTGCTCGTGCTGCTCGGCGCCCCGCTGCTGCGGCCGATGCAGCGGTGGCAGCGGATCGAGCGCACCCGCTCGTCCGCGCTGACCTCGATGGCGACCGACATCGTGGCCGGGCTGCGCATCCTGCGGGGGATCGGGGGCGAGGAGACCTTCGGCGACGGGTATGCCCGTCAGTCCCAGCAGGTGCGGCGGGCCGGCGTGCGTGCCGGGTGGTGGCAGGCCGGCGTGGAAGCGCTCGGCGTCCTGCTGTCCGGCAGCTTCGTCGTCGCGCTCATGTGGGTGGGCACCCGCGAGGTCATCACGGGCAGTCTCACGGTCGGTCAGCTCGTCAGCTTCCTCGGCTACGGGCTGTTCCTCATCCAGCCGATGCGGACCTTCGTCGAGCTGGCCCAGAAGTGGACCCGCACCCTCGTCTCGGCCCGCAAGGCCATCACGGTGCTCGAGCAGCAGCCGCCGTGGCAGGAGCCGGCCCACCCGCGCTCGCTTCCCACCGACGCCGAGATCGTCGACGAGGAGTCGGGGCTGACCGTCGCGCCCGGTCGCCTGACGATGGTCGTGTGCGCCCAGCCCGAGAGGTCGGCCGCCGTCGCCGACCGCCTCGGGCGCTATCTGCCCGGCGAGGAGGACACCCAGGTGGGTGCCGAGATCCCCGAGGACCTCACCGGGCGGGCCGCGCG
>NZ_JANXRJ010000176.1 GCF_025353065.1 Lapillicoccus sp. | reverse complement strand
ACCCGGTCGGAGATCGACAGCGCCTCGTCCTGGTCGTGCGTGACGACGACGGTCGTCATGCCGAGCCGTTGCTGGATCTCGCGGATGTCCTCGCGGACCCGCACCCGCAGCTTGGCGTCGAGGTTGGAGAGCGGCTCGTCGAGCAGCAGCACTTCGGGCTCCTGGACGAGCGCCCGGGCGAGGGCGACGCGCTGCTGCTCTCCGCCGGAGATGCGCGCCGGGCGGGACTTCTCGTGGTGACTGAGGCCGACGAGCTCGAGCACCTCGCCGACCTTGGTCTCGATGTCGCGCTTGGAGAGCTTGCGCAGCCGCAGGGGGAAGGCGATGTTGTCGAACACCGACATGTGCGGCCAGAGCGCGTAGTTCTGGAAGACCATCGCGGTCGGGCGCCGTTCCGGCCGTAAGGAGGTCACGTCGCGGCCCTCGATCACCACGCTCCCCGAGTCGGGCTCGAGGAAGCCGGCCACCATGCGCAGGGTCGTCGTCTTGCCGCAGCCCGACGGGCCGAGCAGGCAGACCAGCTCGCCCTTGCGCACGACCAGGTCGAGGTTGTCGACGATGGTCCGGCCGCCGAGCACCTTGTGGATGCCCTGGAGGGTGAGACCGCCCTCGTCGGCGCCGGCTGTCGGAGCGGCCGGTGCGAGGGCCGCCCGCGGTGTGTCGGTCGAGAGACGTGCGTCGGTGCTCATCGGATCTGGAACCCTTCTGCGAGCTGGCCGCCCATCACGTGCTTGCGCACGAGGAGGAGCAGGACGGCCGACGGGATCGCGAGGAGGATCGAGAAGACCGCGGCGACCTGGGGCGGGTAGTTGAGGACGAGGGAGTACATCTGGGTGGGCATCGTGATGTATTCCGGGTTGCCGACGAGGTAGGTGCCCTGGGCCTCGTCGAACGACGCGAGAAAGCTCATGATGAGGGCGACGGTGATGCCGGGCATGGCCAGCGGCAGGGTGACCTTGCGCAAGACCGTGAACCGTCCGGCCCCGGCGTCCCGGGCCGCCTCCTCGTAGGACCGGGGCACGGCCGAGAACGCCGCTGCGGGGATCCACGTCATGAAGACCACGGTGCCGAGCACGTGGACGATGACCACGCCGAGGAACGTCGACATGAGGTTGAAGGCGTAGAAGAGCGAGGCGAGGGCGACGAAGAGCCCCATCCTGGGGAAGGCGTTGGTCGCGAACAGCCCGATGAGGAAGACCCGCCGGCCCGGGAAGTCGAAGCGCGAGAAGGCGTATGCCGCGGGGAGGCAGAGCACGGCCGAGACCACCATCGTCACGAAGGCGAACTGGAAGGACAGGACGACGGAGGACTGGAGGTTCGGGTCCTGGAACACCGTGTTCCACCACTGCAGCGTCCAGCCGTCGGGCATCAGGTTGGGGTAGGTCCAGTTGGTGGCGAACGCCCGGACGCCCAGCCAGAGCAGCGGCCCGAGGACGAAGAGGCCGAGGACGATGACGAAGGCGACGCTGAGGACGGGGCCGACGAGGCGGGCCGGTCCGCGGCCCCGCCCGGCGGTCCGGGGCAGCGCCGCGGTCGATGGCGCCGTGGTGTCCGACGTCGTCGGGGTCGTGGTTGCCGGCAGGGTGG
The DNA here is from genome assembly GCF_025353065.1 of Lapillicoccus sp. Lineage (GTDB taxonomy): Bacteria > Actinomycetota > Actinomycetes > Actinomycetales > Dermatophilaceae > Lapillicoccus. Next base: position 15,593 of record NZ_JANXRJ010000176.1, on the reverse strand, counting down.
GGAGGCTCGTCATGTCACACCCGCCCGCTCGAGGCCGCAGAGCGGTAGTTCGCCCAGACGTAGACCCCGCCGAACCCGGAGGCGACGATGAAGATGACGATCGCCATGACCACCGAGGACTGCGGGAGGTTGAAGGACTGGAAGTAGTCGGCGAGATCCACGCCGAGCATCTTCGGCGCGTTGGGGCCGGTGAAGTAGGGCACCGTGAACGCGCCGAGGGTGCCGATGGCGGTGAAGGTCCCCGCGATGACGGTGGGCACGAGGGCCATCGGCGCGATGATCGACACCACCGTGCGCGGGATCGACGCGCCGGCGTCGCGGGCCGCCTCGATGAGGGCGTCCGGCACGCCCTGGACCCCGGAGACGACCATCAGGGTCGCGAACGGCAGGTTGGTCCAGACCAGGCCGATCACGACCGCGGTGATCGTATAGCCCCAGATCGGCGCCTCAATGCCCACGTGGGCGGCGATCGAGCGCAGGAAGCCGTCGGCGGCGTAGAAAGTGAGGATCGCCCACGAGGCGATGACGACGGGGATGAACATCGGCACGACGGCGAGCGCCGAGAGGATCTTGGCCACCCACGAGTCCGACAGCCGCACGTAGAGCGCGATCCCCCAGGCGAGCACGACCACGATCACGGTGGTCGCGAGGGTCACGAGCACCGTGACGACGAGATCGCGCTGGAACCGGGGATCGGCGAAGACGGTGCGGTAGGCCCCGAAGGTGACCTTGTACCAGGCGTCGACGGTCGACTGCTCCGTCGCGATCGTGCCGATCGTCGAGTTGAGCCCGCCCACCTGGCCCAGGCTGTAGGCCAGGGCCACGAGGATCGGGAAGCCGACGAAGACGGCGACGAGGATCAGCGGCGGGCTCGCCAGCGCGAGCCCGCCCAGGCGGTGGCGGCGAGAGGGCTTCATGCGAAGCCCCTACCGCGGCATACGGATCGGCGGGTCGCTACCCGCGAGGTCACCGTCACTTGCCGGGGACGTTCTGGTCCCAGAGGTTGTTGATGTCCGTCGCGTGGTCCGAGTTGTAGCCGGGGCGGAGGTTCTGGGTGTCGGCGCCGGCGAACTTCGCCTGCGTCGCGGCCGGCAGCTTGTCGAGGGCGATGGCGGGGTAGCCGGCGATCTTGTCGGCGACCTTGGCCTGCTCCTCGGGCTGGAGGACGAAGTCGATGAACTTCCAGGCGAGGTCCTGGTTCTTCGACGCTTTGGTGACACCGAGGTAGGACGCGCCACCGGTGAAGGACGGGTCGGTGATCTGCTGCGCCATCATGGTCGCGGGGATCGTGCCCGCCGCCTTGCCGGAGATGAACTGGTCGGACCACACCGGCGCCATGTCGATCTGACCCGACGAGAGCAGCTGCAGGGTCTGGTTGTTGCCGTTGGGGTAGACGCCCTTCTGGAAGACGTAGGGGTTGAGCCCGGCGAGGGTCGCCCAGCCCGGGTCCCAGTCCTTCTCGAGCGCCTTGTCGTAGCCGGTGGTCATCGTGTCGCGGTCGGCCGCCGGCACGTTGCTGTCGAGCACCGTGGTGACGAACGCGCCGCCCGAGCCACCGGTCTTGGGCGAGTTGTAGGTGAACCGGCCGGGGTTGGCCTTGATCCAGGCCAGGAGCTCCACGAGGGTCTTCGGCGGGTTGCTGACCTTGGCCGGGTTGTAGGCGAGCAGGACCGAGGACGCCCGGTAGGGCACGGCGCCGGGCCCACCCGCGGCGAGGACCTTCTGGTCGACGGTCGCGAGATTGGTAACCTTGCTCGTGTCGGTCGCGAGGAGGCCTGCGGCGGCGGCCTTCGGGACGGAGCTCGCCGTGACGTCCATGGCCGGCGCCCGGTTCTGGGCGGTGGCGGCCGCGAGCTTGGCGTAGTTGGCCTGGTCGTTGGTGCCGTGCAGGTCGAAGACGAGCTTGACCGAGGTGCCGGGGTACTTCTTCTCGAAGTCGGGGATGAGGACCTTCTGGAACAGGTCCTGGATGTTGGTGTCGTCGCTCGCGGCGACGGTGATCGACGTCCCGCCTGCGGTGGCGGCACCTCCGGACGTCCCGGACGAGCAGGCGGCGAGGGTCAGGGCGAGCGGCGCGAGGCACGCGGCCGCGACAACGGTGGTTGGGCGCATGGGCATCACTGTCGTTGTTCTGGTGCGTCATTCGCAAGGGCTCACGGCGAGTTCGCCAGAAAGTCACCACATAGAGGCTGACAAGCAAGATGGTTGTCAGGTCGTGTCCACCGGGGCGAGTCGGAACCAGCGTGACGGGGAAGACACGGCACCGGCTGGTCGGGGCAGCACCGCACTGCCTAAGGTCAGGGAGTATGAGCGACGTCGCAGGCAGCGAGGGTGGGCTCGAGGAGCCGGCCGGGCCTGAGCAGGGCTCGCTCGCCCTGGCCGCTCCCGAGGACACCGCCGTCCTCGCCGACTGGGAGAACGCCGCGGCGGGGGTCCTGCGGAAGGCCCGGCGGATGACCGCCGAGGATCCCGATGCCCTCGTCTGGGAGAAGCTCACCCGCACCACCCTCGACGACATCGCGGTCAGTCCTCTCGGCACCCGCGCGCTCCTCGAGGACGTGGAGACGTCCGGACGCCCCTCTCGACAGGGTGACTGGGACATCCGGGCCCACCTCGGGTCGGCCGATGGCGTGGAGCCGGCCGCCGGCAACGAGCTCCTCCTCACCGACCTCGACGGTGGCGTCACGTCGCTGTGGCTCGCAGTCACCGCCGACACCGACCTCGACCGGTTGCTGGAGGGCGTCCTGCTCAATCTCGCCCCGGTGGTCCTCGACGCACCGGCCGACCCGGTGGCCTGCGCGACGGCGTTCACCGCACTGCTGACCGGCCGCGGCGTCACGCCGGCCGCCGGCACCAACCTCGGGGCCGACCCGGTGGCAGCCCGGCTGCGGGGGACGTCTGGTGCGGGCGTCAACCGTGACGCCCATGCCGACCTCGTCGCGGTCGCCGGCCTCGCGCGGGCCGCGGGGACCCTCGGGGTGGTGGTCGACGCGACGGCGGTCCACGACCTCGGGGCCAGTGACGGGCAGGAGCTCGGCTACTCGATGGCCGTCGCCGCGGCTTACCTCCGCATCCTCACCGCCGCGGGGATCGGCCTCGACGAAGCGGTCTCGCTCATCGAGTTCCGTTACGCCGCAACGGTCGAGCAGTTCCCGACCATCGCCAAGATCCGGGCCGCGCGCCGGTTGTGGGCGCGGGTCCTCGAGCTCTGCGGCGCCACCGGGATGCCGCAGCGGCAGCACGTCGTCACGAGCCGCCCGATGATGAGCCGCTACGACAGCGCCACCAACATGATCCGCACGACCGTCGCTGCGTTCGCCGCCGGCGTCGGAGGCGCCGACGCCGTCACCGTGCTGCCGTTCGACAGCCCTCTCGGCCGGCCCGAGACCCTCGGCCGCCGGGTTGCCCGCAACACCTCGGCCCTCCTCATCTCCGAGTCGCACCTCGCGAGGGTCGCCGACCCCGCCGGAGGCGCGTATGCCGTGGAGCGGCTCACCGACGACCTCGCCGCCGCTGGGTGGGCCGAGCTCGGCCGCCTCGACGCGGCAGGCGGGGTCGTCGCCGCGGTGGACGACGGTTCGCTGCTGGCCCGGATCGACGAGACGGTCGCCCGGCGCGAGTCCGAGGTCGCGCGCCGACGCCGGCCGATCACCGGGCTCACGGAGTTCCCGGACCTCGCCGAGACCCTGCCGCACCGCTCTCCGGATCTCGGGGCCGCGCCGGTTCGGCGCTACGGCGCGAGCTTCGAGGCGCTGCGCGACGACCCGGCGACCACACACGTCTTCCTCGCCACCCTCGGCACGATCGCGGCCCACACGGCACGAGCGACGTTTGCCATCAACCTCTTTGCTGCTGGTGGCATCGACGTGGACGTCGCCGGTGCGACCACCGGCACGGCCGACGTCCTGGCGGCCTACGACGGGCAGCCGGTGGCCTGCCTCGCCGGTGCCGACGCGGCATACGCGGCCTGGGGGGTTGACGCGGCCCAAGCGCTGCGGGAGGCCGGGGCCGGCTGGATCCTGGTCGCCGGGAAGCCGATGGAGGGCACCGACGACGCCTGCGCGGTTGGCGTCGACGCGCTCGAGTTCCTCACTCGCACAAGGGAGAAGCTGCGATGACGATCCCCGGGTCCTTCGCTGGACTACCGCTTGCCAATGGGCCGCACACCACCGCCACGCCCGCTGCGACGACCGCGCCGTGGACCTCGCCGGAGGGCATCGACATCCTCCCGGTCTACGACCCGGAGCACCTCGAGCGCCTCGACGCCCTCGACACCTGGCCGGGGCTCAGTCCCTTCCTGCGCGGCCCCTACCCCACGATGTACACCACCCAGCCCTGGACGATCCGGCAGTACGCCGGCTTCTCCACCGCCGAGGCGTCCAACGCCTTCTACCGCCGCAACCTCGCGGCGGGCCAGAAGGGGCTGTCCGTCGCGTTCGACCTCGCGACCCACCGCGGCTACGACTCCGACCACCCGCGGGTCCGCGGCGACGTCGGCATGGCGGGCGTCGCGATCGACTCGATCTATGACACGAGAACGCTGTTCGACGGCATACCGCTCGACGAGATGTCCGTGTCGATGACGATGAACGGCGCCGTCCTGCCCGTCCTCGCCCTCTACATCGCGGCCGCCGAGGAGCAGGGGGTGAAGCCGGAGCAGCTGATGGGGACGATCCAGAACGACATCCTCAAGGAGTTCATGGTCCGCAACACCTACATCTACCCGCCCGCCCCCTCGATGCGGATCATCTCCGACATCTTCAGCTACACCTCGGCGCGGATGCCCCGCTTCAACTCGATCTCGATCTCGGGCTACCACATCCAGGAGGCAGGTGCGACAGCCGATCTCGAGCTGGCCTACACCCTGGCCGACGGCGTCGAATACATCCGCGCCGGGCTCGACACGGGGATGACGATCGACGAGTTCGCGCCGCGGCTGTCGTTCTTCTGGGCCATCGGGATGAACTTCTTCATGGAGGTCGCCAAGCTGCGGGCGGCGCGCGCCCTCTGGGCCCGGCTGGTGCGCGACTTCGCGCCCACCAACCCCAAGTCGCTCAGCCTGCGCACCCACAGCCAGACGAGCGGCTGGTCGCTGACCGCCCAGGACGTCTACAACAACGTCGGCCGCACCTGCATCGAGGCGATGGCCTCGACGCAGGGCCACACCCAGTCGCTGCACACCAACGCCCTCGACGAGGCGATCGCCCTGCCGACCGACTTCTCGGCGCGGATCGCGCGCAACACCCAGCTGCTGCTCCAGCAGGAGAGCGGGACCACCCAGACCATCGACCCCTGGGCCGGCTCCTACTACGTCGAGCGGCTCACCCACGACCTCGCCGAGCGGGCGTGGGCCCACATCCAGGAGGCCGAGCAGGCCGGCGGCATGGCCCGGGCCATCGAGCAGGGCATCCCCAAGCTGCGCATCGAGGAGGCGGCCGCCCGCACCCAGGCGCGGATCGACTCCGGCTCGCAGCGGGTCATCGGCATCAACACCTACCGGCTCGCGACCGAGGACAAGCTCGACGTGCTGCGGGTCGACAACGACGACGTCCATCGCCAGCAGATCGCCAAGCTCGAGCGGCTGCGGGCCGAGCGGGACGACGAGCAGGTGCGCTCCAGCCTCGAGGCGCTGACGGCCTCCGCCGAGCGGGGGCCCCAGAAGGGGTCGCTCGACGGCAACCTGCTCGCCCTGGCCGTCGACGCCGCCCGTGCGAAGGCGACCGTCGGCGAGATCTCCGACGCGCTGGAGAAGGTCTACGGACGGCACCAGGCGGTGATCCGGACGATCAGCGGAGTCTTCCGCGACGAGTCCGGCACCGCCGGTGGCGGCCTCGTGCTGCAGGTCGTCGACGCGACGGCGGAGTTCGAGGAGGCCGAGGGGCGGCGGCCCCGCATCCTCGTCGCCAAGATGGGCCAGGACGGGCACGACCGCGGCCAGAAGGTCATCGTCTCCGCCTTCGCCGACATGGGCTTCGACGTCGACGTGGGCCCCCTTTTCTCCACGCCGGAGGAGGTCGCCCAGCAGGCCATCGACGCCGACGTCCACATCGTCGGGGTCTCGTCGCTGGCCGCCGGACACCTCACCCTGCTGCCCGCGCTGAAGGCGGCGCTCGCGGAGCAGGGGCGCCCCGACATCATGGTCGTCATCGGTGGCGTCATCCCGCCCGACGACGTCCCCCGGCTGCGCGAGATGGGGGCTGCGGCGGTCTTCCTGCCCGGCACCGTGATCGCCGAGTCCGCGCTCGACCTGCTCGCGCGGCTGCGCGAGACGCTCGACGCGGACGGCCGCTGAGCCGCGCGTGGCGCTCGCTCCCGCGGAGCCCGGTATGCCGGTGAGCCCGTGAGTCCCACCCCGGTCGACGTCGGGGCGCTCGTCGACGGCATACGGGCCGGGCGACGGGCCGCGGTGGCGCAGGCCATCACCCTCGTCGAGTCGTCGAGGCGCGAGCACCGGCTGGCCGCGCGGGACCTGCTCTCGGCGCTCGTGGCAGCACCGGCTCGCCCGACTCGCCCGACTCGCCCGACTCCCCCGACTCCCCCGACTCCCTCACCCGGGCCGCTCGACTCCGAGTCGAGCCACTCGACTCCCTCACCCGAGCCGCTCGACTCCGAGTCGAACGGATCAGGTATGCCGCGGGGCAGCGAGACCGGGGTCCGCTCGCCCGCGATCCGGGTCGGCATCTCCGGCGTGCCGGGGGTCGGCAAGTCGACCTTCATCGAGGCCCTCGGCAGCCGGCTCACCGCCGCTGGGCACCGGGTCGGGGTCCTCGCCGTCGACCCGTCGTCGATCCGCACCGGCGGCTCGGTCCTCGGCGACAAGACCCGGATGGCCCGCCTCGGCGCCGACCCCCGCGCCTTCATCCGCCCCTCTCCGGCCGCGGGCACCCTGGGCGGGGTCGCTCGGGCGACGGTCCAGGCGATGACGGTGCTCGAGGCGGCCGGCTACGACATCGTCCTCGTCGAGACCGTCGGCGTGGGGCAGTCGGAGGTCACGGTCGCGGGGATGGTCGACACGTTCCTCTTCCTCGCCCTCGCCCGCACCGGCGACCAGCTGCAGGGCATCAAGAAGGGCATCCTCGAGATCGCCGACGTCGTCGCCGTCAACAAGGCCGACGGCGACCGCGAGACCGAGGCGAAGTCCGCCGCCCGCGAGCTCGCCGGCGCACTGCGCCTCGTCCGCGGCCGGGGCGAGTGGGCGCCTCCGGTCGTGACCTGCTCGGGGCTGCACGACGTCGGCGTCGAGGAGCTCTGGCAGCAGGTGCTCGTCCACCGCGAGCACCTGGGCATCGACGGCCTCGCCGACAAACGCGCCCGCCAGCAGCTCGACTTCACCTGGGCGCTCGTGCGCGACGAGCTCGACCAGCGGCTGCGCCACTCGGGCGGTGTCCGCGCGATCCGCGACGAGGTCCGGGCCGCAGTGCTCGCCGGGGAGCTCCCGGCGACCGTCGCCGCGGACCGGCTGCTCGCGGCATACGACGAAGGCTGACCGGTCCGTCCCTTCCGTCCGGTCCCCGGAGGGCCCTTGACGCTGCGTCAACCCCCCGGGGTGGGACGCGAGGGTGGGTCAGAGGCGAGCGATGACGGCGTCCAGCATCGGCTCGGTGAGCCTGCGGGTGAAGGTGTTCTGCTGGCTCACGTGATAGCTGCCGACGAGCCGGATCACCCGTCCGTCGGGGGTCTCGAGCACAGCCTCGGCGCCGTGCCCGAAGCGCGGTTTGGGCCGCGGCGCCAGCCACCCGAGCCGGCGGGCACTCGCGAGCGCCGCGTCCCAGGCAATGCCACCGAGCGCCATCATCGAGCGCAGCCCGGGGGCCGCGAGCTGCAGGTCGCGATCGAGCCAGTGGCCGCACGTGTCGCGCTCGGCCGGCGTCGGCTTGTTCGCCGGAGGCGCGCACCGGACCGCTGCCACGATCCGTATGCCGCGCAGCACCTGCCCGTCCCCGCTCGCGGTGCTCGTCGGGAGGCTGGCGAAGCCGCCGCGGTGGAGCGCGGCATACAGCCAGTCACCGCTGCGGTCGCCGGTGAACATCCGCCCGGTCCGGTTGGTGCCGTTCGCCGCCGGCGCGAGCCCGACGACGAGGACCTCAACCGCCGCAGGATCGGGGTCACCGAAGCCTGGTCCGGGCCGGCCCCAGTAGGGCTGCTCGGCGAAGGACGCCCGCATGCCCGTCGTCGCGACCGACTCCCGCCACTCGACGAGCCGGGGGCAGGCGCGGCATACGGAGATCCGGGCGTCGAGCTCGCCCACCGTCGTCGTGGAGACCGCCAGCCGACGCACCTGTGCGTCCGAGCGGGCGACCGGCGTCGAGGCGTCGGCCGGGTCGCCGGGCCATCCCGTGCCCGGTGGGACGGGCGAGCGGAACGGCGCCCCGGTCACGGGATGGGTGCGCGCTTCCTCTGGCATCCCCGCATGCTGCCACGGGTAGGTTGACTCGATAGTAGGCAGGCGGGTGTGAAAGTGTCGCCTCGCCAGGCACGTTGCGCACCGCACCACGAGACCGAGCGACCGGTATGCCGGCCCAGGTCCGATCCCGAACAGGAGGCACCCGTGACCTTCCGACGGATCGCGGTCGTCAACCGCGGGGAGGCCGCCATGCGGCTGATCCACGCCGTCCGCGACCTCAACGCCGAGAACGGCAGCACCATCGAGGTCGTCGCCCTGCACACAGAGGGCGAGCGCCGAGCGATGTTCGTCCGCGAGGCCGACCTCGCCGTCAACCTGGGGCCGGCGTCCGCCCGGCCCTACCTCGACCACGCCGTCCTCGAGCGCGCCCTCGTCGGCTGCGGCGCCGACGCCGCCTGGGTCGGCTGGGGCTTCGTCGCGGAGGACCCGGCCTTCGCCGAGCTCTGCGCCGGGATCGGCGTCACGTTCATCGGCCCGAGCCCGGACGCCATGCGCCAGCTCGGCGACAAGATCGGCTCCAAGCTGCTGGCCGAGAAGGTCGGAGTGCCCGTCGCCCCGTGGAGCCGCGGCGCGGTCGACACCCTCGAGGACGCGATCGCGGCCGGCAACGCCATCGGCTACCCCCTCATGCTGAAGGCCACCGCCGGAGGGGGCGGGCGCGGCATCCGCGTCATCACCTCGGACGCCGACCTCGTCGAGTCCTACGTCCGCACCCGCGACGAGGCGCAGCGCGCGTTCGGCAGCGGTGTCGTCTTCCTCGAGAAGCTCGTCACGGGGGCACGCCACGTCGAGGTGCAGGTCATCGCCGACGGCCAGGGCACCGCGTGGGCCCTCGGCGTGCGCGACTGCTCGATCCAGCGCCGCAACCAGAAGGTCATCGAGGAGTCGGCCTCCCCGGTCCTCGATCCCGAACAGGTGAGCGAGCTCAAGGCCAGCGCCGAGCGACTCGCCGTCGAGGTCGCGTATGCCGGTGCCGGCACCGTCGAGTTCCTCTACCACCCGCAGGGCAAATTCTTTGCCTTCCTCGAGGTCAACACCCGCCTGCAGGTCGAGCACCCGATTACCGAGGTCACGACCGACCTCGACCTCGTCAAGGCCCAGATCCACATCGCCGGGGGCGGCCGTCTCGAGGGAGTCGCACCGGTCGAGAAGGGCCACGCCATCGAGGCGCGGCTCAACGCCGAGGACCCCGACCGCGACTTCGCGCCGTCACCCGGGCGGATCGTCCTGCTCAACCTGCCCGCCGGGCCCGGCATCCGGGTCGACACCGGCGTCGGCGAGGGCGACACGGTCCCGGCCGACTTCGACTCGATGATCGCCAAGATCATCGCCTACGGTCGCGACCGCGCCGAGGCCCTCGGCCGGCTGCGTCGCGCGATCGCCGAGACGACCGTCGTCATCGACGGCGGCGCCACCAACAAGAGCTTCGTGCTCGAGCTCCTCGGCCAGCCGGAAGTCATCGACGGCTCCGCCGACACGGGGTGGATCGACCGGGTCCGTGGCGAGGGACGCCTCGTGGCCCACGCCCACTCGGGAATCGCGTTGGTAGCGGCCGGGATCGAGGCCTACGAGGAGGAGGAGGACGTCGAGGTGGCGCGGCTCCTCGACACCGCCCGCGGCGGACGTCCGCAGGTGCAGCACGAGGTGGGGCGGGCCGTCGAGCTCAAGCTACGGGGCACGGCGTACCAGGTCCTCACGACCCGCATCGGCCCGCAGCGCTTCCGCGTGGCCATCGACGACCTGCCCGTCGTCGACGCCGACCTCGACCGCATCGACGACTACGCGAGCCGGCTGACGGTCGAGGGGTCCCGCTACCGCCTCGTCACCGCGAGCCACGGATCGGTCCACCTCGTCGAGGTGGACGGGACGACCCACCGCGTCAGCCGCGACGAGGGCGGCGTGCTCCGTTCTCCCGCACCGGCGCTCGTCGTCGCGACCCCCGTCGCCCAAGGCGGCACCGTCGCTGCCGGCGCTCCCGTCCTCGTGCTCGAGAGCATGAAGATGGAGACGGTCATCCCGGCCCCCTTCGCCGCGACCGTCAAGGAGCTGCTCGTCGCCGTGGGGAGCCAGGTCGAGACCGGCGCGCAGCTGATGCGTCTCGAGCCCACCGGTGACGACGGCGACGACAGTGCGGGTGCGCCGCAGGACGCCGTCGTCATCGACCTCGCCCTCCCGCTGCCCGAGCCCGCAGGATCCGCGAACACGCAGGTAAGAGAGGGTCTTACGGACCTGCGGGGGATGCTGATGGGCTATGACATCGACCCGCGGGACGAGGGGCGAACGCTCGCCGACTACCTCGTCGCGCGGCGCCAGGTCGCGCGTGAGGGCCGCGCGCCGGTGGCCGAGGAGCTCGACCTGATGCGGGTGTTCGCCGACTTCGCCGAGCTCTCGCGCAACCGGCCAGCCGGGCAGGAGCGGCACGTCGAGAACCGCGTCCACTCCCCCCGGGAGTTCTTCCATACCTACCTCCAGAGCCTCGACCCCGACCGCGGCGACCTCACCGAGGAGTTCCGGACCAAGCTGAAGCGGGTGCTCGGCCACTACGGGGTCGAGTCGTTCGAGCGCAGCCGCGACCTCGACGACGCCGTCTTCCGCGTCTTCCTCGCCCAGCAGCGCTCCACGCCCGAGGTGGCCGTCGCCATGGCCCTCCTGCAGCGGTGGATCGGTGAACCCCCACCGGTGGCGCCGCTCGATGCCACCGCCCGTGACGTCCTCGACCGACTCGTCCTCGCGACGCAGCTGCGCTTCCCCATCGTCGGCGACCTCGCGCGGAGCGTGCGGTTCCGCTGGTTCGACCAGCCCCTCGTCGACGCGGAGCGGGCCGCCATCCTCGCCGGTGTCGGCGACGAGGTGACGGCGCTGGCCGCCGACCCCGACGTGGCTGACTACGCACAGCGGATCGATGCCCTGGCCTCGATCCCGGAGCAGATCGTCAAGTTCCTCGGTGAGCGGATCGAGCACGAGCTCCCCGATGTCGAGCCGATGCTCGAGGTGCTCGTCAAGCGCCACTACCGTGAGTACGAGCTCACCGGCCTCACCACGTCGAGCGCCGAAGGCCGCCCGTTCGCGACCGCCGACTACACCCTCGACGACCGGCCGACCCACCTGGTGACGACGATCGGTCGGGTCGACGAGCTCGTCCCCGGGAACGCCCTCGTCGAGGCCGTCACGGCCGAGGTCGCTCACGCCGCGGCGGGGCAGCAGACCGTCGTCGACCTCTACCTCGCGTGGAGCACCTGCCCCACCAGCCCCGACGAGGCGTCCGCCGCGCTCGTCACCGTCCTCGACGCGCTTCCCTTCTCCCATCAGGTCCGTCGCGTCGCGATCGCCGTCGCCCCGGGAGGAGGCCGCGAGGTCGGCTACTTCACGTTCCGGCCCCTGCCGGGCGGCGGTGTCGTCGAGGACGACCTCGTCCGCGGGGTCCATCCCATGGTCGGTCGGCGGCTCAACCTCTGGCGGCTGCGCGAGTTCGACCTCACGCGCGTCGACGCACCCGAGGACGTCCTGCTGCTGCACGCCGTCGCCAAGAACAACCGGTCCGACCAGCGCCTCGTCGCGCTGGCCCAGGTCCAGTTCGGCGTCGTCCGCGACGACGTTACCGGGCAGGTCGCTTCGCTCCCCCACGTCGAGCGCGCCATCACCTCCTGCCTGGAGGCCATCCGCCGCGCCCGCGCCTCCCGCGGGGTGAGCGGCGCCAAGCTCGACACCAACCTCGTGTGGCTGCACGTCTGGCCGGTCATCGAGGCCGAACTGGAGCAGATCACCGGCCTGCAGGACAAGATCGCCCCGCTCACGGTGGGCGCTGGCATCGACGAGATCTACGCCGAGGGCCGCGTGGCCACCTCCGACGGGGGCTCCGCGCCGATCTCGGCCCGCTTCTCATACCAGGCCGGCTCCGGTGTCGTCTCGGCCCTCGGAATGCCCGCGACCGAGCTGCTCAAGCCGGTCGACGACTACCAGCAGAAGGTCCTGCGCGCCCGCCGCCGCGGCACGGTCTACCCCTACGAGATGCAGGCGATGGTCGCCGGCCCCGGTGGCTCGTCGGTGGAGTACGACCTCGACGGCAGCCGTCGGCTCGTCCCCGTCGACCGGCCCTACGGCAACAACGTCGCCGGGATCATCGCCGGCGTCGTCACGACGAAGACCGCCCTGCACCCCGAGGGCATCTCGCGCGTCATCCTCAGCGGCGACCCCACCCGCGCGCTCGGTGCCGTCGCCGAGGCGGAGTGCGCCCGCGTCATCGCGGCGCTGGATCTCGCCGAGGAGATGCGGATCCCCGTCGAGTGGTATGCCCTGTCCGCCGGCGCCCGCATCTCGATGGACTCCGGCACCGAGAACATGGACTGGGTCGCCCGCGCCCTCAAGCGGATCATCGAGTTCACTCAAGGTGGCGGCGAGATCAACATCGTCGTCGCGGGGATCAATGTCGGCGCCCAGCCCTACTGGAACGCCGAGGCGACGATGCTCATGCACACCAAGGGGATCCTCGTGATGACCCCGGACAGCGCGATGGTGCTGACCGGCAAGCAGTCGCTCGACTTCTCCGGTGGCGTCTCGGCCGAGGACAACTTCGGCATCGGCGGCTACGACCGCGTCATGGGCCCCAACGGCCAGGCCCAGTACTGGTCCCCGGACCTCGCCGGCTCGCTCGCGATCCTCCTCGCGCACTACGACCACACCTACGTCACCCCGGGTGAGTCCTCGCCGCGCCGCGCGGTGACGAGCGATCCCTCGGATCGGGACATCACGGCATACCCCCACGAGCTGGCGGGCAGCGACTTCACCACGGTCGGCGACATCTTCTCGGCGACGACGAACCCCGACCGCAAGAAGGCCTTCGACATCCGCACGCTGATGCGGGCCATCGCCGACCAGGACCACCCGACCCTCGAGCGGTGGGCGGGCATGACGGACGCCGAGACGGCCGTCGTGCAGGACGCCCATCTCGGCGGATATCCGGTGTGCCTGCTCGGGATCGAGTCCAAGACGGTGCCGCGTCGCGGGTTCCCACCCACCGACGGCCCCGACACCTATACCGCCGGCACGCTCTTCCCCCGCTCGTCCAAGAAGGCGGCCCGGGCGATCAACGCCGCCAGCGGCAACCGGCCGCTCGTCGTCCTCGCGAACCTCTCGGGCTTCGACGGGTCGCCCGAGTCGATGCGCGCCCTGCAGCTCGAGTACGGCGCCGAGATCGGGCGGGCCATCGTCAACTTCGACGGACCGATCGTCTTCTGCGTCATCTCCCGCTACCACGGCGGCGCGTTCGTCGTCTTCTCCAAGGCCCTCAACCCCCAGATGACCGTGCTGGCCATCGAGGGGTCGTTCGCCTCGGTCATCGGCGGGGCCCCGGCCGCGGCCGTGGTCTTCACGGCCGACGTCGACGCACGCACCGCGTCCGACGACCGGGTGCGCGAGGTCGAGGGACGCCTCGCCGCGGCCTCGGGAGCCGAGCGGGCAGCCCTGGCCGCCGAGCTCGCCGACACCCGGCAGGGTGTGCGGGCGGAGAAGCTCGGCCAGGTCGCCGCGGAGTTCGACTCGGTGCACAGCATCCACCGCGCGGTGAAAGTCGGCTCGGTCGACGCGGTCATCGAGGCCGCGCGGTTGCGCCCGGAGATCATCTCCGCGATCGAGCGGGGGCTCGCCGCACGGGCGTGACACCATGGTCTCGACACGTCATCGGGAGGCCTCATGCACGACCAGCCACAGGCCCCGGCGGGCTGGTACCCCGCCGGTGGCGTCCAGCGCTACTGGGACGGTGGGGCCTGGACGGAGCACACCGCCCCGATCGCGTCACCGCAGGACGCGCGCCCGTATGCCGCCCGCCCCTACACCGCCCGTGGCCTCGTCCAGACCCCGTACGGCATGATGCCGGCCACCCAGGTGGCGCCCAAGAACCCCGCCCTCGCGCTGCTCGCGTCAGTGCTCGTGCCCGGCCTCGGCACGATGCTGAACGGTGAGGGCGGCAAGGGGGCGGGCATCCTGATCGGCTACCTCGTCTGCATCCCGTTGTCGTTCGTCCTCGTCGGCATCCCGGGGATGCTGGCGTTCTGGGTCTGGGGCATGGTCGACGGCTACCAGGGCGCGCAGCGCTGGAACGCCCGCTACGGCATCCTCAGCTGATCCGCCGCGCGGCCGGCGACACAGGGGAGATCAGCCGTTCGGACGATACGGTTCCATCCTCTTGACTGATCCTTGACCCTTGTCACGGTGACAGGATTTCGTTCAGCGGAGAGAAGGACCGGAAGCGCAGCATCCCCTGCATCTGGTCGCGCTCGATGCGGCTACACGGGATCTGGCGCCTCTGGTTGCCTGCAACGTCGTCGGGGGACACGGTGCAGCACGCAACCAGGGGCGCTGTCGTGTGCGTTGGCAGTCGGCCCGCGTGCAGAACCGGGCAGGTGACCAGTTCTGCACGCCGCCGCCTGGCCTACGTGCAGAACCGGGCAGCTGACCAGTTCTGTATGCCGCCCGCCCCCGCCTACCGCCGGGCAGCGCCTCGGGCTGCGGCCGTTGCCGTGACGAAGGCCGCCAGCTCCACGGCCATCGACTCCGGCTCCCAGGAGTGATGCGCACCGGGCATCCTCTTGGACGTGGCGTGGGGCATCGCCGTGGTGAGCCGGCCCATGGCCTCGATCATGATCGGGTAGGTCTCGGCCCCCACGAGCACCTCGACCGGCACCCGGATGCCGGCACACAGGTCGGCCAGCGGCGCCGACTCGGCCCAGGCGAGCGACTCCCCGTCGGAGACGACACTAACGACCTGGGCCACGAGATCGGCCCACATCGGCGAGCGCTGGATCCCCTCGAGGAACTCCGGCGGCATGTCCTTCATGTAGTGCAGCTGCGCTGCCTCGAGGTCCCCGAGGGCGATCAGCCGATCCACCTCGGCGGCCCACTCGCGTGCTCCGCCGTCCGGCGGCCCGATCGGCGCCTCGAAGAGCGCGAGCCCGTCGACCGGCAGGCCCGAGGCAGCGGCGGCGAGCGAGATTGAGCACCCCGACGAGTGACCGCAGAGCACCGCGCTCCCGCCGACGACCTCGAGGAGGGCGGCGATGGTCGTGAGCTCGCGGGCAAGATCGAGCCGACCCTGCGCCGGGCTCTCACCCCGACCGAGCCGGTCGTAGACCACTGCCGAGACCCCCGAGCCGGCCACGGCCTGCGCGGTCGCCGTCGTGACGGGATCGATCGC
>NZ_JANXRJ010000010.1 GCF_025353065.1 Lapillicoccus sp. | reverse complement strand
TGACAGCGGCCACGAGAAACTGCCCGGAGACGGCCACGAAGCTGCCCGGTGGCGGACATGAAAACTGCCCGCTGACGGTCATGGGATCTGCCCGACACGATTCCGTCTGCCTGACCGCGTCCCGCGGTTAAGGCCCCTCCTGCTTGTGCGTGAGTGCGGTTACGGTGCTGAAGCGCCTACCGCCCCGTGCTCAAGCAGGAGGGACACCGTGAAGTCTGCCGAGGAGATCATGAATATGTTGGATGCGTCCGGTTTGACCGGGTCGTTCCGCGACGCCGGGGAGTTGGCCGGGGTCTCGCATCACACCGTCGCCCGGTACGTCGCAGTGAGGGATAGCGGCCTGGTTGCCCGCGGGGTGACCCGGCCGATGTTGATTGATGAGTTCCTGCCCAAGCTCGAGGAATGGATCGACCGCTCCAACGGCAAGGTCCGCGCCGACGTCGCCTACGCCAAGCTCGTCGCCCTCGGCTTCACCAGGTCGGAGCGGACGACCCGCCGGGCGGTCGCGGCGGTGAAGAAGAGCTACCGCCTGGGTCGGGTGCGGGTCCACCGCCCGTGGGTCACCGAACCCGGCATGTGGTTGCAGTACGACTTCGGCGTGCTGACAACTGGCCCCGTCATCGACGGAGCCCGGACGACACTGTTCTGCGCGTGGCTGGCGTGGTCGCGGTTCCGGGTGGTGCTGGCGATCGGTGTTGCGGGCGACAAGACCGCCCCGTCCGTGATGGCGGCCCTGGACGTGACCTTGCGCCGGCTGGGTGGGGCGCCGACGTACCTGTTGACCGACAGTTGACATGAACGAGAAGACGGTGACGACCGGGCATGTCGCGGGGATCGCGGTCCGCAACGCCGCGATGGTCGCGTTCGCCCGGCACTACTCCGTCACGATCTCCACCTGTGAGCCGTGCGACCCGGCGTCCAAGGGTGGCAGCGAGTCGACGGTCAAGGTCGCCAAGGCCGACCTGGTCTCACCTGGTCCGTAAGGACACCAACCTGTTGGAGGCCTACACCACGTTCGCGCAGCTCGAAGCGGCGTGCGAGGCGTTCTGCGCCGACGTCAACGCCCGGGTCCACCGGGTCACCGGCCGCGCCCCGGCCGAGATGCTCGCCGAGGAGCAGGCGCGGTTGCATCCGGTGCCGCAGGTCCCGCACACCGTCGCGTTCGGGGTCACCCGGACCGTCGCGGCGAAGACCCCGATGGTCGCTTTCGACGGCGGGCAGTACTGCGTCCCGGCCCACCTACTCGGCCAGGTCGTATGGGTCCGGGTCCACGGCGCCGGCGCCGGCGAGCAGGTCATCATCGTCCACATCGGACCCGCCGGGCCGGTCGAAGTCGCCCGGCACGGGCGGGCTACCCCGGGCAGCCCCCCGCCTGGACGACGCGCACTTCCCGCCGCCGCCGGCCGGGGCATTGGGACGAATCCCGAAGGCCCGCAACGCCTCCGAGGCCGAGTTCCTGCAGCTGGGCGACGGTGCGCGGTTATGGCTGACCGAGGCCGCCGCCGCGGGCACCACCAAGGTCCAGTTCAAGATGGATGAGGCCGTCACCTTGTCCAAGCTGTTCACCGCGGCCGACATCGACTGGGCATTGGGGCATGCCGCGGTCCACGCCCGCTTCGGTCACGGGGACCTCGCTTCGATCCTGGACCACCACGCGGGCACCAGAATGGGCACCAGAACGGGCCCGAGCAGCTCCACCCGCGCCGGTGAGGGCGGGTCCCTGACCCAGGGCACCAGCGGCTGGGCCGCCCTGGGTCAGGTCGCCGGGCAGGAACGCCCCGACGACGCCGACGCGGCGCAGGCGGCGTCGTGAACGCGACACCCCAGGCCAGGACCGCGCCGGTCCCGACCCTCGCCGTTCCCACCGCGCCACCACTGCCCGATGACCTCGAGGCGCTGCTGCGACGGTTGAGGCTGCCCCACATCCGCCGCCACGCCCCCGAGGTCGTCGCGACCGCGAAAGCCCAACGCTGGGAACCCGTCGAAGTCCTACGTGCCCTGTTCACGAAGGAGGCCGCAGGGCGGGAACGTTCCGCCCTGGCCACCCGCCGCGCCACCGCCGGGTTCCCCACCGGCAAGACCTTCCAAGCCTGGTCCCCGGCAGCGTCCTCGATCCCGGCCCCGACCCAGCAGGCCCTGCGCACCCTGGAATGGGTCCACCGCCGCGAGAACCTCGTGGTGTGCGGGCCGTCCGGGACGGGCAAGACGTTCCTGCTCGAGGCCCTGGGGCAGCACGCCGTCGAGCAAGGACTCCGTGTCGCGTGGTTCACCCTCGAGGACCTCGGGGTTCTGCTGCGTCGCCACCTGCCCACGTCTGCCGATGACACCGTCACCAAAGCCATCGCCCGGGTCCTGCGAGCCGATGTGATCGTCACCTCCAGCAGTCGACGACATCGGCCTGCTACCGGTCTCCCAGGACGCCGCCGAGGGCCTGTACCGCCTGGTCGACGCCGCGTACGAGAAACGCTCCGTCGCGGTCTCGTCCAATTTGCACCCGGCCTCCTTTGACGAGCTGATGCCCAAGACGCTGGCCACAGCAACGGTCGACCGGCTCCTGCACCATGCCCACGTCTGTCAGACCAGCGGCGAGTCCGTGCGCCTCTCCCAGGCGCTGGCCGGCGACGGAGTCACCCCGTTGGGCGGCACCCGATGAGCGCCAGCACCGACGCCCGCGCCGACGTCATCTACGAATGCCCCGAATGCGAAACCCGCTACGTCAACGAGCGCCGCTGCCCGGACTGCAACCTCTTCACCCGCCGCATTGGCCCCGGCGGAACCTGCCCCCACTGCGACGAACCCGTCGCTCAAGCAGACCTCACCTAGCCCACCTAGCCCCACCTAGCCCCACCTAGCCCTCACCTAGCCCCACCTAGCCCGACCGAGGAGACCGCCATGAACCACACACACCTGACCCACCCCGTTGGTGGCCGCCCCTGGGCAGATCCCATGGCCACCACTGGGCAGGTTTCATGACCGCTACCGGGCAGTTCCTACTGACCCTTGACAATCCGGGGGTTGTTGCCTTGCCTCGGGGCGTGCGGGGCAGGCAGACAACGACCATCCCTGACCTTGCGGCGGGAGGCGTCGGGAGGTGGCGGGGGTTGCGCTGTCGGGTTTGCGTTCGCCGGCGCATCTGGAGGGGTGTTCCGGGGGCGGAGGATCGTCGGCGGGTGCGCGGTGAGGATCCTGTTTGGGTAGAGATTTACCAAGAAATAGTAAAGAAAGCGTAAATATCGGGTACAGTGGTTCGAGTGGACAGCCGCGGTGGAGGACACCCGGCGCCACCCGAAGACTCTGGGGAGAGCCACCAATGATGAAGCACACGATCCAGCACAAGATCCAGTACGAGCAGTTGCTGACGCCGGCCGAGGTGGCGTCCCGGTTCCACGTAGACCCGAAAACGGTCACCCGCTGGGCCACCGAAGGCAAGCTCACCGCACGACGCACCCTCGGTGGTCACCGCCGGTACCTCGACAGCGAGGTCACCCGCCTGCTCGACGCGGCCTGACCCTCACGGCATCTGCACCGGTTTACGGCTGCCCGCCGGTGTCGTTGCTGCCGACTGGGCGTAGGGGGTTGGGCAAGGGTGTCGCTGACCAGACGCGCCTTGCCATATCCGTGACCTACCCCCCGTAGGGGGGTATCGGAGCCGCGGTACCTGGCCGTTGTCTTGACGTGCAGGTACGGCGGGCGCGGGCGACCGGTCAAGTGCGTGCCCGGTTCACCCGAGAGACACCCCCCAGTGGTTATCGTTCAAGGGTGCCGCTACCGCCGAGACGGGTCCTCGCCGCGCTGACCAGATACGACACCAGGCGCGACCGTGAGACCCACCACATCGACAGGCTGTTACCTGCCGACGTCGGGGTAGTCCACGCCGTGACCTCGACCGCACCGGAGAGCAGGTCCACCAGTCGGGAGCCTGACTTCCTCGACCAGTGGGACCCGCGCAGAGCCGCCTGCGGGACGCGGGTCAAGGTCGTGCTGCGGCTCGAGTTCGACCCCGACCAGGAGGAGTCCTGCCGGAAGTGCGCGGCATGGTTCCACTCCCCAGGGGACCCCTCAAGGTCACCGGTCGAGGAAGGACCGGCGCCCCGACCTCGTATGGAACCGGAGGTGCACCAGTGAGCGTTGACGAGGCCCCGACGAATCTGTACGCAGCAGCGGACTGGCTTCATGACCGGCATCCGTTCCTCGACGATCTGGTCCGGCGCATCGCCGGCGACCGGGACGACTGGCTCGACGAGATCGTCGGCGCCGTCTTCGACACCGTGGACAACGGGCAGGCGTGGCAGCGGTACGGGAAGGACCACCCCGCCCCGGCCAACCCGACCACCCCGGATGCTGAGGACGGCTACTACCGGTGGGAGGACGCGGGCCCGAAGAACACCTCCCGCGGGGCCGCGTACACCGACCTGTCCCCCGGTGAAGAGCGGACGATCCGGCTCGTCGCGACCCTGGCGAACATCCGGCAGAGCGGGTACCAGCCCGGGACACACGAGCTCACGTCCTACCAGCGGTTCATCCCCTGGTCCGTGCACGACACCGGCGGGTGGGACGACCGCGGCCACGCCATCCTCGAGGACTGGATCAAAATCGTCCGCGGGCACTGACCCACGCCCTACCGTGCGGGGGGTGAACTCGAGTGAACTTCTGGACCTCCCCGGATTCGCTGGGCTCGCAGCCGTCGCCACCGCCTACACCGCCAACACCGCCTGCATCGCCCACGCCGGGATCCTCTACCAGGCCCGGTGGTCCAGAAACGGTCCTCACTGAGCCACCTTCTCTCACGCATCAAGGCCTACCCTCCGGCGGTGGTCGCGGCCCGCGAGCGGGACGCAGTGGGGTGATTGCGGGGCGTGGCGTCGACTCGGTCGCGGCGGGTGCCTCTATGGTTGACTCGAACATGCGTTCGGATAAGAGGAGGAGCCAAGGGATGACCAGTGTCACGGTAGGAAACGGGCAACCTCGGGTACCGCGCCGGGGGGCGGGTCTGAGCGTTGCCGGGCAGGTCCGGGCTCAACGCGGGCGATACGCGGACGCGGTCTTGCAGTCGTTGGCTCGGGGACACCGGGGGCAGCCGGCCGCCCAGGTGCAGAAGGTCCTCAAGAGCGCGCTGACCCCGCTCGGTGTGCGGCTGTCTCCGACCAGACTGCACCAGCTCGCGACCGATATCGCGGCCGGGCGCCCCGTCCAGCTGACATGAAGATGGCTGGTCGGTGAACGTCCGCTCACAGGCCGCCGAGGACAGAGCATCGAGCTGAGCCCCTGGGGGTGCTGGTCCCCAGTACCGACCCGGGCGCAACCGACGAGCATCATCCCGGACCGTAGCGTGAACGAGCCTCACATGACGTAGTTTGCGGACACGCCTGACGAGACAGTGCTCCACCTTGTGACTGTGACTTGCAGCGGTAGGCGACGCGCTTCTCGCAGCGCTATGTGGCCGGCGCTGCCCTTACGCGATCTATTCCGTAATAAGATCCCCAAATGGGGCGTGCCTCGCGCGGGCGTCGCGGCTTAAATGTTGCCTGCTCCGGCAGCGGGCAAGGGCACGGGTAGGCAGCTCGGGGAGCAACAGCTGATGGGAGCCAAAGACGGGCAAGGACGACCCCGAGTGGCGCGATCGCTGCCATCGAAGGCTTGGTGCATAACGTGTCGACGCGGATGCACCGAAATCCATAACACCGCGTTTATGAAACATACGAACCCCGGTTATGAAATCTTCGCTGCATCTCGACAAGTAGCAGCGGCAGGATCGCGACAAGTGCGGGCGTGACCCAGAACCCGGTCTATCCAGAAGCTCAGCCGGAGTCGGAGCGTCGGTTGGCGGATCTGGTGTCGGTGGGGGTGTTGACGCGGGTGTTCCCGCCGGGGCTGGTGGATGAGGTGATCGCGGGAGCGGGGCGGACGGAGCAGCGTCACCGGTCGTTGCCGGCGCGGGTGATGGCGTACTTCTGCGTCGGGATGGCGTTGTATTCGGAGGGGTCGTATGAGGATGTGTTGGGGCAGCTGACGGATGGGTTGTCGTGGGTCTCGGGGTGGCAGGAGGAGTACGCACCGCCGAGCAAGTCGGCGATCTTCCAGGCGCGGGCCCGGTTGGGGTCGGGTCCGGTGAAGGCGTTGTTCGAGGCGGTCGCGGCGCCGATCGGGACGGCGGCGACGCCGGGGGTGTGGTTGGCGGGGCGGCGGCTGGTCGCGGTCGACGGGTGTTGCCTGGATCTGGCGGACACCCCGGTGAACGAGGAGTGGTTCGGGCGGCCGGGGGCGGCCAAGGGTGAGCGGGCAGCGTTCCCGCAGGCGAGGGTGGTGGCGTTGGCCGAGTGCGGCACGCACGCCATCTTCGCCGCGCAGGTCGGGGCGTACCGACAGTCCGAGTCCACCCTGACCCGGGCACTGCTGGGCTCCTAGAGCCCCACTCTGGGTGCAGCGTCAGAGCGCCCACTGTGGGGCAGCGTCGCGCGGTGTGCCGCCCGCGGGCAGATTCACAAGGGCCTGTCAAGTTCTCTGTGTGTGACGGTGCTTGGTGGGTGGGGTTGAAGAGCTCTTCGACGAGCACTGGCTCGTCGCAGTTCGGACAGTTTCCGCCGGTTCCAAGCCGACGGCTGAACAGGTTGCAGTCCGGGCAGCGACGGTCGATGGAGCGTTCGCCGCAGTCGCTGCACTCGTAGATCGTGGCGAGGGTGCTGGCGGTCTGAGGCATCACAGCACCCCGGTGGGGAACCGGTCGGGGTAGCTCATCGTGAGGGCGTTCAGCGCCTGTTTCCAACCCGCTGTCGCGGTGCCCCCAGATCGGGCGGCCCTGGCGGCCGTCTCGGGGCTGCGGTGCTTCACAGGTCCTTTGGCCCGTTCCCTGGCGCGCTTGTCCTCGATGTCGCGGATCGCCAGCCACAGCAGTTTCACGACCGCGTCGTCGGACGGGAAATGCCCGCGGTTCTTGATGATCTTCCTCAGCTGGAAGTTCAATGACTCGATGCTGTTGGTCGTGTAAATGACCTTCCTGACCGCGGGTGGGAACGCCAGGAACGGCGTGAATCGTTCCCAAGCCCGCTCCCAGACCGCGACCGCCGCGGGGTACTTCTTGCCCAGCTCCGTCTCGCCCAGGGCCAGCAGCGCCATCTGGGCGGTGTCGGCGTTCACCGCGCCGTAGACCTTGCGCAGCTGCGCGGCCATCGCCTTGCGGTCGACGTAGGACACGTAACGAAGGCTCGCCCTAATCAGGTGGACCACGCAGGTCTGCACGACGGTGCGGGGGAAGGTCGCCTCAATCGCCTCAGGAAGGCCCACAAGGCCGTCGCAGCAGGCGATCAGGACGTCTTTGACGCCACGGTTGGCGAGCTCGGCCATCACCGAGGCCCAGAAGTTCGCACCCTCATTAGTCTGGACCCAGATCCCCAGGACGTGCTTGATGCCGTCCAGGTCGACCCCGATCACGATGTGCGCGGCCTTGTTGACTACGTGAGCGTCGTCCTTGACCTTCACCACCAGCGCGTCGACGTAGACGATGGGGTAGAACGGATCGAGCGCTCGGGTCTGCCAGGCCTTGACCTCCTCCAAGATCGTTTCGGTGATCTTGCTGATCGTCTCCCGCGAGATCTCGACCCCCAGAGTGCGGGCCAGGTGAGACTCGATGTCGCGCACCGTCATCCCGCCGGCGTAGAGGCTGATGATCATCTCATCCAGACCCCCGCCGACCCGCCGGGAGCCCTTCGGGACCAGCCGCGGGTCGAAGCTCCCCGCTCGGTCCCGAGGGATCTCCAGACCTAACGGGCCGACCTCGGACTGGATCGTCTTGGGGGTGCTGCCGTTGCGGACGTTCGGGCTACCCCGACCGGCCCGGTCACCCTTGTCGTAACCCAGGTGCTGGGCGAGCTCGACCTGCAAGCCGCGCTCCAACACGGCTTTGATCATGGTCGGGATGAACCCGCCCTCACCGGTCAGCTGCAGCTCGCCGGCGTCAACCTTGTCGAACAACAAGTCCAGGAAGTCACCCTCGACGAGCTGCTGCGACACCGACTTCGCCGGCTGGGTCGCCGGCTCCCTTCGTGGCGGCGACTCGCCCTCGCCCTGGTCGCTCACGATGTCCATGCTGGTCATTGTGCTCATCACGTGCGCTCCTCCCTGAGAACCCGGCAAGTGCCGGAAGCCTCAGAGTCGGGCACCGAACTCACACACAGACCATTTGACACGCTCGATCACAACGCGACCCGCGGGGTCGATCACCGCCCAGCGGCGTGGCCAAACCGGTGGGTCTATCTTCTGCGCCGCAACCGGCGCATACTTGGCACGCACCGTCGCGACGCACCAACAGAGGACACACCATGACCCTCGCACGCGCATGGATCCGACGGGTGACCCAGATCGTGGCCGTGCTTGCCGGAGTCGGCATCCTAACCCTGGGACTGGCGGTCACGCCAGCAACCGCCGCCACGGTGTGCAACCCCGGCGGTGATATCTGTGTCGTCGTCCCCGACACGGTCCAGACCCCCCTAGGTTTGGTCACCGTCACGGTCAGCGCCACCAACGTCGCCACCGTGCACCTCGCCCCGAACACTGCGAACGTCCTTGTCTTCGGGGTGCCGTTTGCTATCCCGCCGGGACCGCCGGGACTGCCCGGTTACACCCGGACGTCGGTCGCCACGACCGCCGGCGTGATCAATATCGACTCCATCGTGGTCCCGCCGGGGCCCCCCGGCCGGTTCGCGCTGCCCAACCTCGCGGTCATCTCCATCATCCCGCCCGGCCCGCCGTGCCGGGCCACGACGAGCGGAACGACGGTGGTCTTCACCCCGATCATCCCGCCCGGTCCGCCGGCTTAGACGGACGACTCCGCTGAACCAGTGGCATTCCAGAGAGTCTAACCGCCGCCCGCGGACGCAGCTTCCCTTCGGAGATGGGTCGAGCGTCGACGCTGTCCGGGTGCTGGCCGCGTTGGCGGCGAGCGGGGTCTGGCTCTGCCGTCGCAAGCACTCGAGAGCGGCTATTTGCTGTAGCGCGGGGCGCCGGCTGTTGGGTCTGCTGGGCGTTGGGTGTGGCGGCGCGCTTGACGGTCAGGTCTGGTCGTGGCCGGCCCGCAGCAACATGAGCACGGCGAGTACGCGTCGGTGTTCGCCTGGGGAGGGTTCGATACCGAACTTGTCCAGGATGTGCTCGACGTGCTCTCGACCGGGGTCAGCGCCAGATCCCATATCTGCACCCTCCACCCACCTACCTTTCGTGACCTGTCGTGCTAACTCTGCTGCCATGTCCTCGGCTTCGCCTGCCAGCTCAAGCGCACCTTCGGTCGTGGCACGGGCACAGCCAAAGTGACGACCTCTTACACGTACCCAAGCAGCCGGGCCGACATTCTGGACGTCTGCAGCGATAGCGGCTCGGGATGACAACCGGGGATGGCCAGCCGGGCCAGTAGCGACGGGTCTCGTCTGACGCACCTGCTTGGCCCCGAGCAAAGCAACTAGCGACGGGATCACCCGCACCGGACGGCACAGCAACCGCAGCCCGTTGAGGCCGACGGCGACAGCTGAGCCTCAAGCCCGCCGACACCAAGCCCGTGGTCGCCGATACGGCCACATCCGCACATGGTCGCCGATGCGGCCACATCCGCACATGCCGCACTGCGGGCGACCGCCCGACCATGCCGCTGTCGGGCGGGACGCCCGACCCACGCCGCTGTCGGGCCGGGACGCCCCACCATGCTGCTGTCGGGCGGGACGCCCGGATAATGCTGTCAGCGTCCCGACGCAGCGTGAAGATGGAACCGGCGGGCCGCAAGCCTCGGTCTTTCATGAGGTCGATTGACAGTAGGTCAAAGTTGCGTGGTTCGGGTTCGTGGCCGTCGGCATGCTGGTCTGCCGCGTGGCGCTGCGGGGCGGGTCTCCGGGTGGCGCTGGTCGTGGTCGGATCGGTGAGGGTGAAGCCCTCAGGTCCGGGACGGGATCGCGACGAGCGCGCGGATCGCGGCGAAGGCGGCGACGATCTCGTGGGCCCAGGGCCAGGTCCGGGGGAAGCGCAGGCGGCGTTGACGGGCGCCGTGGGTGAGGCGGGCAGGCACTTGAAGGAACCGGTACCGCAGCGCTTTCGGTTCGCACGCCTTCAACCCTGGCGGTAGGGCCAGTAGCCGAAGCCAGGCGATGAGGTCCGCGGCGATCGACGCAGCCAAGGTCCAGGCCTGGTTGATGGCAAATTCGCGGGAGGGGAATCGGCCGATGCCTGGAGTCCTTGGCGTGCCGGATCCTGGTCTCGACATGTTGGTGCATGGCGTGGGCGCGGTGCCTCGCTTCGAGGAACGCGACCTGACCACCCTTGGAGGTTGGGGTGTTGGTCGCGACAGCTTGATAGCGCCAGCCGTCGGCGTCCTCGAACAAGGACAGGGACGCGCCGGGGTGGGGGTGCTCGCGGCGGATCAGGACTTGCATCCCGGCTGGCCAGCTCGTCAGGTTCAGCATGCCGGTGATCTCGACAGCCACCAGCATGTCGCCGTGTTCCCTCGGTTCGCCCTGGGCGGTGATCGCGGGTTGCCACGCCGTCTTCGGGACCTGGGCGATAGCGTCGCGGACCTTGTCCGTCACGGCGTACCCGACCGAATACTCCACTGTCTGGCCGCGTTTCGCGTCCAGGCCGGTGATCCAGTCCAGCAACCCGTGCGACGCGCCGGCGCCGTCGGCGCGGATCAGCAGCTTCTTGCGGTGCGCCGGTGGGACCTGGTCGATGGCCGCGGTCAGGACGGCGATGTGGTCACTGGCGGTGTCCGAGCCCGCGTTCCCGGGCCGCAGCATCAACGCCATGCTCTCTTGGGTGTTGATGCACCACACCCCGAGCGGGTGATAGCCGAAGCCCCTCTTGACGTTAAGGCCGCGTTCTCTTTCTCCGAGTGTCGTGACCAGAGTGGCGTCGACGTCGAGGACCACGACGTCGCCAAGGTCGGTGTCCGCGACTTTCCAGGCCGGCAACCCGGCAGGCAGCTGGGACCAGACGTGGGCGCGGACCTCCGCCCGAGCCTCGTCGATCCGCTTCACGACCACCGGGGTGACCTCGTCCAGCTCATGTCTGGCCCGCCACACCGTCGGCGCCGACGCCACCGACCCGAGGACCTCGCCCTGGTGGCGCAGGACGTCGATGTCCGCGATCGCCTCGCCGCCGCCGGCGATCAGGACCGCGACATCGACCAGCACCCTGCCCCGATCATGGGTCGGGGTGAAGCCGCGCCGGGCCATCGCCCCGGACAGGGCCCCGGTCAGGCCGACCTGGTCGGCCAACAGCCGGGTCGCGACGTTCCCGGCGTGGGCCACGACCCCGGCACCGTCCGCGGAGACCGCCAGCGCCGTCGACCACGACCGGCACGACCGGCTCCCGCTGACGGTTCTCCGACGTGCCCGGCGAGCTGACTTCTTCGTGGATCGTCCCGTTGTACTCTTGTCGGGTAGCCCGAGCGCATTGCTGCGCCCGGGCCCCCTCAGAACCGGACGTGCGACTTTCACCGCATCCGGCTCAAGCAAGCCCCTTGGGCGTCATCGGCGACTCCTGTTGGGCCCGTTGCCATTCCGGTGGTGGCAGTGGGCGTGGGTCAGGCGGTAAGCGGTCCGATCGTCGCCGGGGGCGTTGTCCTGCACGAGGGCCTTCAGGTTCAGTGCTCTCGTGAGGGTGCGGGTCCACTGTTCCCACTCTCGCGGGCTTTGCGGGCCGTGCTCGGCGGGCAGCAGGAACGTTCCACATACGGGGCAGCGTCCTTGTTGCCGCAGCAGCAAGGACGCGGTGAGCCCGCCCAGCAGGGAGAACGACGTGCGGCGCCGCCGCGCCCAGTACTGGTCCAGGGCCGGATCATCTGGTGACGCAGTACCCATGACCAGTTGGTGGCGGACGATCTTTGTCCAGGCGAACCGGCGGAGATAGATGCCGCTGTCGCGGTCACCGAAGACCCACCGGTCGCGCCGGGACGGGTTGAACATTCCGAAGTACCGGTCGACGACCCAGCGCCTCGTCTTGTTCGGGTGGGCGCGCAGCGCCCACCGGTAGGTGTCGCGCCACAGATGATGGTCCACCGTGGCGAACACCTCCTTGGAGACCGCGATCCGGTAGTAGGCGGCCCAGCCCCTGATGATGGGGTTGAGCCGCCGGATCACCGCTTCGGCGTTGGCTCCTCGGAGGGAGACCACCTCGGCGGCGAGTCGGGCCCGGATCCGCTTGACGGCTATCAGACCCAGACTTGGTCACCGCCAGAAGCACCCCAGCCTCGTCCGTATCGAAACTCTCAGCCAAGCGACTGAGCATTTCTGACCAGCGCAGGGTGAAGTCTGGCGACGCTGTGAGCAACGGCACGAGAACCCCCTTGCCGTTCCGCCAGCTTTGGGCGATGTCGCCGAGGGAGCCAGCGAATGTCCAGCCGTGGATTCGAAGCCAGGCTGTGACATCCGCGGGGAGGAGGTCATGGCCGCCGACGGGAACCGCTCTGGTCATGACGCCCACCTTGCAGCCTGGGCATCCATAAGGTGCCTCATCGCGTCCGCCGTTAGCAAATTGCCCATCGGGACCTGGAGGCGAATCGTGGCTTCGTTCGAGGTGGATGCCATCCCGATCAACGGAAGGTAATAGGGCTCTTCACAGATCACGGTGTAGGTCTCCCTGCCCGCTGGCTCGGCGCGTCGGTGGATGGGTAGGGGTCGAGGTCTCCCGATGATGGAGGTTCCTACGCCGTCCATCTGGAAGACCTCGACATGCCTGACGCTACCTTCGTTCGTCCTGACCTGAGCACGTTCTGCCGCCTCGACGAGCTGGGGTTGGAGGTGACCGGTCAGCGCCTGGAGCGTCATCGTGCGGTGCTGGCGCGTCGGGTCGTGGAGCCGGATCGGTGGTGCCGCCGCTGCGGGTGCGAGGGCGCCGCCCGGGACACCGTGGTCCGCCGGCTGTCGCACGAGCCGCTGGGCTGGCGGCCGACGATTCTGGAGGTCACGGTGCGCCGTTACCGGTGCACCGGGTGCGGGCAGGTGTGGCGCCAGGACACCACCGCCGCGGCGGAGCCGCGGGCGAAGCTGTCGCGTCGGGCGCTGCGCTGGGCGTTGGAAGCGTTGGTGACCTGGCGTGGGCACGTGGAGGTCGAATACGTGGCCCTCGACACGTTGCGCCAGCACTCGACAGGCGGAGCCGTTGAGGCACCCTGCGTTATCGCGCGCGTCAGCCCGGGCGAATACCTGCACTTGCTTCCTGCCACCCCGCACCGGATCCTGGGTTGGTCGTTGGTGCGCCGGTATGGCCGCAGCTTGATCGGGCCTCCGGCGCAGAAGGTCATCCCCTCAATCAGCGAGGAACTGAACAAGATAGCGCTGCTTCACCACGTCCGGGACTGGCCGGTGTGGGTACGCGAGATGGCCACCGCAGGTGGGCAGGCGTACGTGGTGCTGAGCCTGTGCCGCACCGCGGTCTTTTGGAGACTGGTGAACAGGTGTCCAAGAAGGCCGCGGCCGCGCTCGTAGCCCAGTCAGTGCCCGCCTGGATGGACGTCGTGCTGTGGGCGCGGGACTGGTGGTACGAGGGCGGTAGCGACGACGAGCCGCCACGCACGGTCGAGGTTCGTCGTTTCGTCGACGAGACAAGCGCTCGGCTCGGGTAGCGATCCGTTCCTGATAGGCGACCGCCTGCCGGTGAGGGACACGGCTGGGGGCTCGCCCTGTGGGGGTCTGGCCTGGAGTCGAGTAGGGGATCCCCATGCGAGAACGCCGCTATTCAAGCCCCCCGAGACGAAAGAGCTGCCCCGTAAGACGGGTCCGATGAAGATTCCCGCACAGACACCTCATATGGGGCCACGGCGAGCGTGGTTGCCCAGAGTGCACGACGGGACGATCTCGAGGGGCCACGGTGGGTACGTGGCCGCGGTCGTCCGAGGAAGTGTCAAGTAGATGAGAAACCGCGGTGATGACACGGTGACACCCCATTCCGCCGTAGGAGGAGCCGATCGGAGAGGAGAAGTGAGGGGGACCTCACATGGTGCTGGCCTGCAACGCGAACGCGGGGCCCGTTCCGCGCCCGCACATGGTGCCCCCCGGCCGGAGGTTGGGCTGATACGCGCGGGATGGACCCGCGTGAGTTGCGAAAGGTCCTCGCCATGTCAGCCCCGCGCATCGACATCCCTCCGAACTCCAATGGTCTGCCTGGTCTTGCCGCCCTCGAGTCGATGGTGGGCGCCCTGCTCACGTTTGGCCTCGTGGCCGCGGTCGCCGGGGTCGCCATCTCCTCGATCGCCTGGGCGATCGGGTCACATTCGTCGAACCCGCACGTCGCCGGGAAGGGCAAGACCGGCGTCCTGGTGGCGGGTGGCGCCGCGCTGTTGATCGGCGCCGCGAACGCGCTGGTCACGTTCTTCAACACCGTCGGCCACACGGTCCAATGATCATGAAGCCAACCACCTCTTTACACCCCCTTCGCCGGCGCAGCGCGGCAGTGCTGGCAGTCGGCCTCCTCGTCGCTGCGACGGTGGTTCTCGGCGGCCACGTCGTGTCACGCAAAACCGAGCCACCGGCGCACGCAGTCGTATCGCCAGCAGCCACCACCTCGCTGCCGGAAGGCCAGCCGTCAGCCGGATCGGCGCGGCAGCCCGAGGCCAGTATCGACACCGTCGTTGCCGCCCAGCTCAACCGGATCCGGCACCTCCCGCCCGTCAGCACACCCAGCGAAGCGCAACCGCGGATCACCGGCGACGCCATGACACAGCCGGATCTCTTCGCCGCAGAGTTCGTTCGTCGCCTCCTGACCCAGGACTTCC
>NZ_JANXRJ010000076.1 GCF_025353065.1 Lapillicoccus sp. | reverse complement strand
GACTGGCCAGCTCGGCAGCCGCCCGCCCCCGTAGCTCAGGGGATAGAGCACCGCCCTCCGGAGGCGGTGGCGCAGGTTCGAATCCTGCCGGGGGCACCAACGTGCAGGCTCGAGGACGCTCCTAGAACAGCTGGCGGACCTCGACCCGCTCGACCAGGAGCGACGTCGGCGTCGTGGCCGACACCTGCTTGCCATCGGCCCCGCCCACCGCCAGATCGAGGATCATCCAGTTGGGCCGTGAGAGGGAAGGTGCGAAGGGCCAGGGGCTCTGGGGGTTGGTGGCCGGGGTGAACGCTCCCCCGCACTGACGGTCGTCGAGGTAGTAGGAGATCCGACCCCGCCCGTCGGCACCGGGTTCGACCCGGACGCTGTACTTGTGGAAGGCGACCGACAGGTCGGCTGACCCGCCGCAGAGATGGTCGGTGTCGTTCGTCTGCGTTCCTGATGCGTAGACGTGGGAGGTGGAGTGGTACTGCGACGGCCACGTGGTGTACGCCTCCATCGCGTCGATCTCACCGACCTGACTCACGGACGACCCGTTCTGGGGACTGTTGAGCATCCAGAATGCTGGCCAGTAACCCGGGGCCGACGGGAGGCGGAGCCAGGCCGAGAAGACGCCGTACGTGAAGGCGGAGGTCGACCGCAGCGCACTGCCGTGCGTCGGGTCGGCCGGGATCACCAGATGGCCATCCCCGTCCAGGGAATCCCGTCTGCCGCAAGCGATGCTTCCGAACGCCGCCGACGGGTTGTAGCTGCAGGCGGACCACTCGGTCCAGCGGGAGCTGTCGGGAGCCGAGCCGGCGGTACCGGTGAAGTCGTCCACCATCTGCGTGGCTCCCTGGACGAGTCGCCCGCTAGGCACGTTCCACAGCCGTGGTCCGGATGGGGTGCAGGTGATGAAGCCGATGGCCGCGCCGGACGGCCCGACGCAGTAACCGTTGAGCGAGCTGACGATGAGCCCGTTGGTGACCCGCCACGTCTGGGCGCGCGTCCCGTTGCACGAGTAGAGCTGCACCACCCACCCGGTGGGTCCCGGGTCTGTGAAGTTGGCGTGGGTGGCATCGAGACACAGCCACTGCGCCGTGACCGCACCCTCGGTCAGGGGATGCATCACCGTCCAGCTCTGCGCGGCGCCCTCCACGCACAGGGACAGGACGGGCCGAGTCAGGTTCCGGCCCCCGTCCGGAACGCCGACACAGGTCGGAGCAGCACGGTTCTGGAGGAGTCCTGTGACCGGAAGGTCGTCCAGCGGCACGGGTCGAGGGACCCGGCCGGCCAACCTCGCGCTGGTCGACACCGAAGACGAGCCGGAGTGCGTGGTCGCAGGCGGGGTCGTCGTGAGAGTTGTGGCAAAGAGGATGAGGGCCGGGAGCGCGGACAGGATGGGGCGCCAGGGCATAGGCATGTCGGGTCGTTTCGTCAGCGCAGCACGGACCGACACGGCAGTCTGAGCGCGGACTCGCGAACAGGGGGGAGACTCAGCCGGTGGCCTGCCCTAATTTACTCATATCAGACAAATCAGTCGATATGGGTCGAACGGACGATACCTAGCTCAGCTGTTCCTCGAGGCGTCACGCCTGTACCCGGCCCGTCTCGGCCCCTACTCTCCCCGGGCGAACAACACTTCGCCGACGGTGCGCAGCAGGATCTTGGTGTCGAGCCAGAGCGTCCAGTTCTCGATGTAGTAGTTGTCGTAGCGGGCCCTCATACCGATACTCGTGTCACCGCGGAGGCCGCTTACCTGCGCCAAGCCGGTGAGCCCCGACCGCACCCGGTGACGACGGCGGTAGACGTCGTAGCGGAGGGTGAACTGTTCCACGAAGAAGGGCCGTTCGGGACGAGGCCCGACCAGGCTCATGTCGCCGCGGATGACGTTCCACAACTGGGGCAGCTCGTCGAGCGACAGCTTCCGCATCACCCGTCCGAGGCCCGTCATCCGGTGGCCCTCCGAGCCCGACCAGGTCGTGGCCATCTCCTCGGCGACGGCCGGTCGCATCGAGCGCAGCTTGAGGCACTCGAAGACCACTCCGTCGCGACCGACTCGCTGCTGCCGGAAGAGGATCTGTGGCCCCGAGCGCCTCACGCCCAGGGCGAGGAGCAGCAGAACCGGTGAGAGGAGCGTGAGGAGCGCCCCCGCCACCATCACGTCGAAGAAGCGCTTGGCCAGCATCGCCGGCCCGTCGAGGGTCGTCTGCCCGATCCGCATCACGGGGATGGACGAGATGTGGTCGTAGTAGCCGGACTGCGTCCGCATATAGCTGAGCTTGGGGACGACATAGATGTCGCAGCTGCGCATCCTGGGGTCCTCGAGGGCGAGCAGCACCTCGCGGTCGCTCGAGCCGCCGTCGGCGATGACGACGACCTCGACATCGAGACTGGCCACGACCTGCGCAAGCTCACCCACCTCACCGACGCGCGGCAGGTCGCTCTCGAGCACCATGTCCTGTCCTGCCACATAGCCCACGAGCTGCAGCCCATGCTGGGGTCGCTCCGAGAGCGTCTCCACCAGCTCGACGGCGACGGCGTTGCCCCCCAGGACGACTGCGCGATGCGAGGTCAACCCACGACGACGACTCCACCCTATGAGTCCCGTGGTGAGGCATCGGCCCACGAGGAGGAGCACCACTCCCCAGAGACAGCTCTCCAGGAACCAGACCAAGGACACCGGCTCGTGCTTGAAGGCCACGACGATCGCGATGACGGCGATAGGCGCGAGCACGTTGCGCACGATGACGGGCAGGTCGTCCATGAAGGACAGCGTCAGCTTGGCTCGATAGCCCCGGTCACCGGCGAGGGTGAGGACGCTCAAGACCACCATGAGCCCCAGTGCCTTGAGCAGCTCGGGGCGCCACAGCATCGGCAGAGCGATGGCGACCACATCGACGGGCAGCAGGAGCATCCATCCCCGGGCGCGTCGGATCACGGTCTTCCACATGGTCCACGATGGCTGGCTGGTTCGTGACTCCCCTGTGGCATTGCTGAGTTCATGGCCCTGCGTCGTCGTCATCGGTTGTGCCCCCCTCCCGGTTCCGCACCTCACCTGAGCGCCCTACCGAGAGAAGTTTGCGTGGAACTCGGACAAGCCCGGCTAGACGTTGCAACTATAGAAGACTCTCGCAACCTAGATATGTGCCCTTATGGCAGATATAGTACGAAAAATCAGCATAAGAACCCCAGAGTTGACGTAAGAATTTACTCCAACGAAATATGATCACCGATTACTGCCGCGTCTCAAGAAGCCGCGCATTGTGGCTACGCTCGAGAAGTTTCTCGGTTGCTCCGAGGCATGCTTATTCTTGCCCGATGTCACAACCCCAACCAGCCCCAAGCTTCCGGCGGGCGATTTGGCTGATGACGGTGACGAGCTTCCTCGTTCCCGCAGCCGGTGTCGTCACTGCCCCGGTGCTTGCCCGGGGCCTGAGCACCCAGGGGCGTGGCGAACTCGCGGCGGCCCTTGCGCCGGCCGCCCTGATGCTCGCCGCAGCGACGCTCGGTCTGCCTGACGCCCTCACGTTCTACCTGGCCAAGCACCCCCGGCTGACGAGGCCGGTCCTGATCCGGGCGAGCGCGCTCACTTTCCTGCTCGGCGCGGTCTGCGTCGGTGTCGTGCTGGTGTTCCTGCCCTTCCTCTCGGGGGACAACCCCGCCCTAGGTCGGCTCATCATCATCAGCGCCGTGCTCACCGTGCCCGCCCTCGGCGTGAGCGTCTTCCGCGGGGCAGCGATCGGCCGACAGATGTGGAAGGAGGTGGCCGTCGAACGCCTCATCAACGTCGTGATCCGGGTCGTCGGCTTCGTCGGGCTCTGGGCCTTCGGGCGCCTCACGGTCTTGACGGCGGTGATGATCAACGTCATCGGGCCGATGGTGTCGGGCGTCGTGTACCTCCGTCTGCTGCGCGGACCAGGCCGCCGACAGACCAACGGCGAACACGCCGTGGAGTCACCCTTTCACGTTGGTCACGAGGTCGTCGACGATGACGTCGACGCGACCACGGTACCTCTGCCACAAGGTTTCTCGGACATTGCGCGGTTTGGCGTCCGAGTATGGTTCGGTGGGGTGGCCAGTATGTTGCTGTCGCGGGCCGCCTCGGCCTTGATGGTGCCGCTGGCCGGCGAGACCGCCCTGGGTCTGTATGCCGTCGCGACCACGATCTCCGACCTGCCGCTCATCGTCGCCATCGCGATCCAGGGCGCCCTGTTCGGAGTCAACAGCAAGGCCGCCAATGCCACACAGGTGACGTCGACGGCGAGACTGGCGCTTCTTTTCGGGGCGGCCGGCTGCGTCGTGCTCGGGGGTTCACTGCCGTTGTGGATCGGCCCGCTCTTCGGCGCCGAGTACCAGGCCGCAACGCTGCCGACGATCATTCTTATGGGGTCGGCGCTCGTCTGCATCCCCGGCCTGATGGCCTCCACCGGCGTCGCCGCCTGGGGTCGGCCGGGCTTGCGCAGCACCGGGCTCGCACTCACGCTCGTCGTCAACGTCGCCGCCTTCTTCGTCCTGGTTCCCCGCTACGGTGTCTAC
This sequence comes from Lapillicoccus sp., assembly GCF_025353065.1. GTDB lineage: Bacteria > Actinomycetota > Actinomycetes > Actinomycetales > Dermatophilaceae > Lapillicoccus. The sequence goes on along the minus strand of NZ_JANXRJ010000076.1, from coordinate 6,480 downwards.
GGGGCGTGCTGGACGAGCCTCCTGAGCAACGTGGTCCTCACCAGTTTCATGCTCGTCGTCGCGCAGCGCGTCATGCGCGTCAGCGCTTGGGACTTCGTGCGGGTGACCGGCGACGACGTGCGGCGCGGTGTCGCCGAGGGGACCCGCATCCTGTCGCTCCTTAAACGGCTCCGACGCTCGGCCAGGGTCCCCCGCCAGGCCGACAGTCGCTCCTACCGATAGGAATTCCCGTGACCTTCACGACGAGTTTTCACGCCTCCTCACGGAGTGGCCTCTGGTCGCCCCGGCATCTCTCTGTTGTGCTCCTGAGTTCGCAGACCATTGACACCCAGCCCATAGGTTGCACTGATCTTCTTTCGGCCCGAGACGCACGATGACGGGTGTCCTCGTCCATGAGTGGATTGCCCAGTCGGGCGGCTCGGAGAACGTCCTGGAAGCCATGAGTGGAGTCTTTCCCGAGGCCGATGTCGTCTGCCTCTGGAATGACTCGACCGGACGCTTCCAACCGGAGAGCCTGCACGAGACCTGGCTGTCACGCACCCCCTTACGACGGAGCAAGATGGTCGCCCTCCCGTTCATGATGCCTACCTGGAAGCGGCGGGCCGACCGGGGCTACGACTGGGCGCTGATCAGTTCGCACCTCTTCGCGCACCATGCTCGATTCGGCGAGGAGGGGCCCGACTTCCGCCGTTTCGTCTATGTCCACACGCCGGCCCGCTACATCTGGTCGCCGGAGTTGGACGGAAGGGGTCAGGGTCGGGTGGCCCGGGGGCTTGCCTCAGTGCTCAAGCCCCTTGACCGTCGGGCCGCGAAGGATCGGGCTCACCGCACCTCATACGCCGCTAACAGCGCGTTCATTCGCGACCGTATCGCCGACTGTTGGCAGGTCCCCTCGCGGGTCATCTACCCCCCGGTTGACGTGACGGCCATTCAGTCGGTCGACGACTGGCGCACTCGCCTCACCGACCAGGAGCAGCACGAGCTCGCCGCACTACCAAAGGAATTCGTACTGGGGGCCTCGCGTTTCGTACCTTACAAGCGTCTCGATCTGGTGATTCGGGCCGGCGAGGCAGCCGGTCGCCCAGTTGTGCTCGCGGGTCGAGGCCCCGAGCTGCGCCGACTGCAGGAGCTCGCGCGCGAAGCCTCCGTTCCTGTCCATTTCGTCGACTATCCGTCGACTGAGCTGTTGCACGCGCTCTACCAGGCGACCGCAGTCCTGGTCTTCCCGGCAATCGAGGACTTCGGCATCATGCCCGTCGAGGCCATGGCTGCCGGCGCCCCTGTTCTGGCCCATCAGATAGGCGGTACGGCCGAGACCGTACTGCCCGGAGAGACCGGAGCCCTCACCGACTTCAGGTCGGCCGCCGAGATTTGCGAGGGCGTCGAGACCGCGGTCAGCACCGAGCGTGAGGCCCGTCGGGTCCACGCCGCGAAATTCTCCACGGAGAGGTTCGCCGCCGAGGTGCGCAGCTGGGTGGAGGAGTCATGAGCAGCAAGCCCGCCGGAGGGGTAGTGGTCAACCAGAGCTACGCCGGGCAGCGGGTGACAGGGCAGCAGCGGTATGCCGCCGAGGTCTCTCGCCGTCTGCTGGCTCACCCCAGCTTCGCAGGCACCGTTCCGGAGGGCCCTTGGGCCACCTCCACGCTGCGCACCTGGGCCTGGGTGCAGCTGGCCCTCCCGGTGCAGACTCGTTCCGACGTCCTGCTCTCGATGACCTCACGTGCTCCCGTGATGCACCGTCGCCAGGTGCTCGTCGTCCACGACCTCTTCGTCCTGACCAACCCCGAGTGGTTCTCCCCCTCGTACCACCGAACGCACGCCCCACTGCTCCGAGCCCAGCTGCGGCTGGCGACTGCCGTGGTCGCGGTCAGCGAGGCCACCGCTGACGATGTCTCGACGATCTACTCCCGGTCTCTTGTCGTGGCTCCCAACGCGCCCAGCAGTGTCTTCACGATCGACGAATCGAAGACAGAGCTCTCTCTGTCGGCGCTGACGGACCTCGCTCCCGGGTCGTACTTCTTGGCCGTCGGCAGCCAGGAGCCGCGAAAGAACCTCGCCCGACTCGCCGAGGCATACGGCCTGCTCGATCCCGAGATACGGCGGGCTCATCCGCTCGTCGTGGTCGGCGCCAGCAACCCGATCTACCAGGAGGAGCAGATCCCCTGGCCGGTGGAGACGAGGGTAATGGGTTACGTCTCCGACGACGAGCTGCGGGAGCTGTATGCCGCTGCCGCCGCCGTCGTGCTCGTCAGCCTCGCCGAAGGATTCGGGCTGCCGCTGGTCGAGGCTGCCGCCTCCGGCACGGGTCAGCTCGTGCTGTCGGACATCCCCGTCTTCCGCTGGATCGCCGGCGACGAAGCCCATTTCGTCGACCCACTCGACGTGACCTCGATCTGCGACGGGCTGCGTCAGGCCCTGCAGACCAGCCGGCCCCACGACATCGACCTCGCCCGATTCGACTGGGACGCCAGTGCTCTGGCGGTTCGTGACCTCTGTCTGGAGCACCTATGACCTCCTCCCCGACCATCGCCGTCGTCCTCGCCTCCGCCGGCCGGAGTGCGCTGCTGGCCGAGGCCCTGCAGACCTGCCGCCGGCAGACCACCCTCTTCGTCGGGGTCGTCAGCGTGCCCGACGATGCCAGCCTGCCCGACGACCGGTCGTTGCTCGAGGGGTGGCAGGTCGTCACCGGCACGCGTGGTCTGGCCGCCCAGCGCAACGCCGGGCTGCGTGTCCTCGACGACGAGGTCGAGCTGGTGGCCTACTTCGACGACGACGCTGTGCTCCACCCCGACTACCTCAGGCGCGCCGGGGCGTTCATGGCTGAGCACCCCGGGGTGGTGGCCATGACCGGCCGCGTCGCGCTGGACGGCGTCACCAAGGCAGAGATTCCGCTGGGGCAGGCCGAGACTGTGCTGCGTGAGATCGACGACTGGCCCCCTTCCGGGCAGTGGCGACCGGGGCGCACCCTCTACGGCGCCAACTTCGTCGCCCGCACGTCGGTCGCGCGCGGTGAGCTCTTCGACGAGCGACTGCCCCTCTACTCCTGGTTGGAAGATCACGACTTCGCCCGCCGATGCCTGCGTCACGGCGTCGTGGCCCACGTGGACGACTGCGTCATCGTGCACCGGGCGGCCGCCTCCGGAGGTCGGGAGGCCCACAAGCGGTTGGGCTACTCGCAGTTCATGAACCCCTGGTACCTCTGGCGCAAGGGCAGCTTCCCCCTCTGGCTCATGGTCGAGCAGATCTTCCGGGTGCTCGCCAAGAACATCGTCCGCTCCACCGGCGGTCCGGAGTCGGGGTGGAGGCGCGAGCGGCTGGTCGGCAACCTCATGGGTGTCGGCGACGCTGCGCGCGGCCGGGTCACCCCGGAGCGGATCAGGGTGCTATGACCAACCGCTCGTTCGGACGCCTGAGTGTGGTGATTCCCAACTACAACTACGGCCGTTTCGTCGCGGCCGCAATCGGGAGTGCTCTCGCCGTGGAATGGCCCGACGTGGAGGTCATCGTCGTCGACGACGGCTCGACGGACAACTCACGTGAGGTGATCGACGGCTTCGGGGACCGAGTTCACGCTCTGTTCCAGACCAACCGTGGGCCGCGCGAGGCGTGTAACGCCGGTTATGCCGTCTCGACGGGCGACATCGTCATCTTCCTCGACTCGGACGACATGCTCTGCCCCTCCATCGCCCAAGAGGTCAACGAGGTGTGGCGACCCGGTGTGAGCAAGGTGCAGGTCCAGATGGTCAAGATCGACGAGCACGGGCGTGCGGGCGGCGCGGTGTTCCCCCGGCTCAAACGCACTCCCTCACCCGCAGACGTGCGACGGTGGCTTATCACCATGAGCGCCTACCCGACACCACCCGGTTCCGGCAACGCCTACTCCCGGGAGTTCCTCGAGCAGCTTCTCCCGATCGATGACCGTTGCGGTGACGCCATGGACTCGGCCTGTCTCGCCGCTGCCCCTCTGCTCGGCGACGTGGTGACGCTGCGCCGCGTCCTCGTCGGCTATCGGCAGCACGGGGCCAACCGCAGTGCTCTTCGGGACGGCGCAGTGTTCCGGCGGCAGATCGACCGCGCTTATCAGCGCCAGGCGTTCGTGCTCGAGCTACTCGGTCTCACTCACTCACAGGGAGCTGCCATCTCCGCACTGTTCCGTAGCCGCCATCTGCTCCAGATGCGGGTCGCGGAACGTCGCCTGAACCACCCCGCGCCCCCGCCGTTGCCCACAGACAGCCGCCGGCGGATGGTCCACGACGCCGTACGGGGGTTCGCCGCGACGGGCCCCGAGCCGGTCACGGTCAGGATCGCGACGAGCATCTGGGCTCTGGGTGTGCTCGTCCTGCCGAGCTACGTGGCACGACGGCTCATCCACCGGCGGTTCTCGTGAATATGGAGAACGCTCGTTCAACCGATCCGTGTCGGGTCATGCGCCTGTCCTCGGGAGCCGCTCATGCCTCAGCCACGGCCTCGGCGTTCAGGTCGCCTTCTCTTTTCATCGCCGCTCTCCCCTTTCCAATGACGCTTGACTCGGTGACACGCCTGACTGCTTCACAGATTTCGCGGGTCGGGCGCCCGAGGGCCCAGGAGTGCTCGGGCCCGCTGCTCCTGTCCCGGCGCAGCGATGGTGGCGAGGGCGAGGTCACGCAAGACTCTCAGCACCGGGCCTTCGGCCAAGCCCTCCCGGCCGTAAGCGCTCCCGCGCCAAGCCGTCACGACCGCGGCGAATCGTCGCGGACGGCTCGCGGCACGCGGTATGGCGAACCGCAGGCGCAGCTGACGTTCGTGACCTTCGAGGACGTCCAGTGCCCGCTCCAGACGCGCCGCCGTCGGGGCGTCGTCGGTCACCACCTGCCTCACCAGAGCGAGCTCACGCTGCACGTAGGCCAGTTGCTTCATGACCGTGTAGCCGAATTTCGTGCGCGCCGCGTCGACAACTGCCACCCAGCCCCGGCCCGATGTCATCCCGCCGGAAGCGTTCGTGTCGTGCTGTCGGTAGTCAACCAGCGACTCATTGATGAAGTAGACGTCTGCGCTGATCGCCGCGAGGAAGCTGACCCAGCGGTCGTGGGCCAACGGACGGGCGGGGTCGACCAGGTCGAAGGGTCGTTGGGTATCAGGCACCAGCTCGAGCAGCTCGCGACGAAAGGTCATCGTCAGGCCGAAGAAGAACGCCTGCGGCAGGAGCGCCCAGCCGGGCGATCGCCCGGCCGGTGCCTTGTGGCGAAGGACACCGGTCGGACGCCCCTCGGCATCGACCAGGGTCGCGTCGTGGCCCACGAGCGCGACCTCGGGCTCCAGAGCAAGGACAGCGACCGCACGGGCCAGCTTCGTGGGGTGCCACACGTCGTCCTGGTCGCAGAACGCGACCACGTCGCCACGGCAGCGGGCTGCGGCGAGAAGAAAGTTGTCGGCAAAACCCAGCCGTACCGGGTTGCGCTCGAAGGACACCGCGAAGGGCGCGGTCCGAGCGAACTGCAAGACGATCTCGGCCGTCTCATCAGTCGAACCGTCATCATTGACAACGAGCTCGACGGGCACGTGCTGCTGGCAGCGAAGGCTCTCAAGCTGCTCGGGCAAGAACCGGGCGCCGTTGTACGTGGCCATCGCGATCGAGACGTCCATAGTTCCTCTCGCCCCGTAGAAGGGAGGTCGCTGGTCCGACCGGCCAAGACTCGGAAAGTTCGCTGCACTCGACCGTACCCGACCTGCGGTCGAGAGGTGCGGCTGCCGTGCAGGTGAACCAGCTGACAACCCTTGCTCAGCCGGCTGCGATCGGATGCGGGCGATGGCGACCTCACCGGTCCGGCCCTCGAGGTGCACGGCCCGGAACACCCTGGCCTGCTGAGCCGGCCGACCCATTCTGTACGGCAGGTCGTCGAGTGGTCTCCCCGGGCCCGAGCTGCGTATTCACGATCCTGCGAGGGTCGACAACGTTTCACAAGGGCAAGCTCGCCCGGCTCGTTCCTTCCCCACGCTGGCCGGTGCTTGTCGGCATCGAGGCGATCCACACCGGCCGACCCGCGCCCCGCGACCCAAGTCGACCTCGCCGGCCGCACCCGGCGGCCAGCAACGACGAAAGGGGACGCCATGAAGATCATCCACCTGCTCAAGCACGGCATGCACGGTAACGGGCACGTCCACGTCGCCGTCGATCTTGCTTGTGCCCAGGCCGCAGCGGGGCACGAGGTCTGGTTCGTGCAGGGCTGGGGCTCTTACGACGAGCTGCTCGCGCGACACGGGGTGGGTGTCGTTTCTCTTACCGCTGCCGGCGGACTCAAGGGTGCACCGGCGTGCGCCCTCGAGGTGCTACGGCTGGTACGCCGCACGCGACCCGACGTACTGCACGCACATATGATGTCGTCGGCTGTCTTCGGCTTTCTCGCCGGTGTGGCGACTCGTACTCCCTTGATCACCACCATGCACAACTCTTTCGATAGGCACTCCTTTTTGATGCGTCTGGGCCGCAAGGTCGTAGCCGTG
>NZ_JANXRJ010000335.1 GCF_025353065.1 Lapillicoccus sp. | reverse complement strand
CCCGGGCCGCCTCGCTCAGCCCGCCGACGCGTCCCCGACCGCCGGCGAATCCTGGGCGACCTCGGGGGCGAGCAGGTCGCGGGTGGCGTGCCACGACCACGCGGCCACCACCACGCTCACCACGGCCGCGGCCACGAAGATGTGGCGCGGGGACAGCAGGGTACCGGCCACGGCGCCCACGCCGAGGGCCAGCATGGTCATCGTGCGGTTGGCCCCGCTGACGGCCGCGTTGACCTTGCCGCGATCCTTGTCCGCGGTGCGCAGCATCAGGACCGGGAACAGGGCCGACCCGGAGGCCATGACGCAGGAACCGATGATCACGGAGGCGACCCCGAGGACGACGACGTTGGGGGCGAGGCCCGCGAGCGCCATCCCGACCCCACCGGCGCCGATGCCGGCGACGACGACGACCACCCGGGTCGCCTCCTTCATGATCCGGGCCGAGAACCACGCACCGCCGATGGCGCCGACCGCGCTGACGGCCTGCAGGATCCCGAACTCGGTGGTCGTGGCCCCCAGCGTGCCCTTCACGAGGAATACCTCCGCGATGTTGATGGTCTCGAGCGCCAGCAGGAAGGGGATGGTGGCGGAGAAGAGGACCCAGTTGACCCGGTCGGCCCGCAGGACGGCGAACCCCTCCGAGGACCAGAGCCGGGTCAGGGGGCTGACGGACGCGGATGAGGCGGAACCGGTCTCACCGACTCGGCGGGTCGTGACGGCGAGGGCGGCCACACCGACGCCGAGGAAGCCGATGGTGGCGACCCACAAGGTGGCGGGGACCCCGTAGCGGGCCACGAGGACGCCCGCGCCGGCGGCTCCGACCGCTCCGGTCAACAGGAGCGACGACTGCTGCAGCGCCGACGCACGACCCAGGTCCTCCTCGCCGACGATGCGTGGAAGGAGCGCGGCCCACGTGGGTGAGGCGAACGACTGGCCGACCTGGAGCAGGACGACCAAGAGGTACATGCCCATGGCGGGCGGGCTCAGGGCCAGTCCGGCGACGGCGATGCCCTGGGTCAGCGAGGTGAGCAGCAGGATCGTGCGTGAGTCGTAGCGGTCCACGACATAGCCGGCGATGCCGACGCAGAGGATCGTGGGAATGGCGAACGCAGCGGTCAGGAGCGCGATCTGTGCGGGGCCTCCACCACTGGTGAAGATGCGCAGGGTCAGCGCGAACATGACCAGGGCGTCGCCGGCGCCGACGCCCACCACGGCCGGCAGGACGATGCGGAGGTCCCGGTGGCGGAACAGGCTCGGCCTGCGCGTCCTCGACCTCACGCCTGTGTTCCCCCACTGGTCTCTGGTGCGGCTCCCACGACAAACGGGCGCGCCGCGGGCTACCCAGAACTGAAGACACCCGACCCCCACGCTGAGTCTCGAGCCTACCCGTGAAGCCGGGCTCCCGCATGTTGTCGCACGCCAACGCGGCGACCCGCAGCCGGAGGGAGCGAGATCCGGGAAACGTCCCGTAACAGGGCGAACGAGACAGCGAGAGGGTCAGGCGGTAGCGGTCCCGAAGGCTTCGTCCAGGATGTCGAGCCCCTCGGAGAGGAGGCCGTCACCGGCGACGAGCGGTGGCAGGAAGCGGATGACGTTGCCGAAGGTGCCGCAGGTGAGGGTGACCAGACCCTCCTGGTGGCAGGCCCGGTTGACGGCCGCGGTGAGGGCTGCGTTCGGCGTCGTGTCGTCGGCACCGGCGACGAGCTCGATGGCGAGCATCGCGCCACGCCCTCGGATGTCGCCGACCTGGTCGTACTTCGCGGCCAGGGCCTCGAGCCGGGGGCGGAAGATCGCCTCGATCTCGCGGGCCCGCCCGGCGAGGTCGAGCTCCTTCATCGTCTCGATGGCCGCGAGCCCGGCCGCGCACGCGACGGGGTTGCCGCCGTAGGTGCCCCCGAGGCCACCGGCGTGGACGGCGTCCATCAGCTCGGCCCGTCCGGTGAGACCAGCCAGGGGCAGACCACCGGCGATGCCCTTGGCCGTGGTGATGAGGTCGGGCACGACACCTTCGTGCTCACTGGCGAACCAGTCGCCAGTACGGCAGAAGCCGGTCTGGATCTCGTCAGCGATGAAGAGGATCCCGTGCTCGTGGCACCAGTCGGCCACCCGCTTGACGAATCCCGGCGCCGGGACGATGAAACCACCCTCGCCCTGGATCGGCTCGAGGATGACGGCCGCGGTGTTCTCCTCCCCGACCTGCGTGTGCACCTGGGTGGTGAAGGTCGCGAACGCCTCGTCGGCGCAGGACTCCGGGCCGGTCGGCCACCGGTAGGGGTAGGCCATCGGGACGCGGTAGACCTCTCCCGCGAAGGGACCGAAGCCGGCCTTGTAGGGCATGCTCTTCGCGGTCAGGGCCATCGTGAGGTTGGTGCGACCGTGGTAGGCGTGGTCGAAGGCCACGACCGCGTCGCGGCCGGTGGCGTGGCGCGCCACCTTGATCGCGTTCTCGACCGCCTCGGCGCCGGAGTTGAAGAGCGCAGAACGCTTCTCGTGCTCACCGGGGGTCAGTTCGGCCAGCTGCTCGCACACCTCGACGTATTCGGCGTAGGGCGTCACCATGAAGCAGGTATGCGTGAAGTCGGCGACCTGCCGCTGGACCGCCTCGACGACCCGGGTCGCGGAGTTGCCGACGGACGTGACCGCGATGCCCGCGCCGAAGTCGATGAGCTGGTTGCCGTCGACGTCGACGAGTATGCCGCCGGCTGCCCGCTCGATGTAGACGGGCAGCCCGGTGCTCACCCCGGCGGAGACGGCTTTCTGCTTGCGCTCGTGGAGCGCGAGCGAGGCGGGGCCGGGGATGGCGGTGCGGAGGAGACGCTGCTGCTCGACGGTCATGAGGTGCCTTCTTCCTGGTTGGTCTGCGGCCGGCCGGCGAGCAGTGCCTGGCCAGGATCCCACGTCGTCCCGTCACGCGCGTCCTGCCGTCGGCGCGCGATCGCCGAGAGCGCTTCGAGGACAACGCGATTGGCGAGCGCGGCGGTGATGTCGGCGTGGTCGTAGGGCGGGCTGACCTCGACGACGTCGATGCCGACGACGGGCAGCTCGAGGCAGATCCGACGGACGGCGTCGAGCAGCTGGCGCGCCGACAGGCCGCCGGGCTCGGGCGTCCCGGTGCCCGGCGCGTGGCCCGGGTCGCAGACATCGATGTCGACGGAGAGGAAGACGCCGTCGCACTCGTCGGTGACGATGGCGAAGGCGTCCGTGAGGCACACGTCGAGGCCGCGGTGGACGATCTCGGTCATCTCGAAGGACCGCATCCGCTGCTCGGCCATCCACTGCAGCGTCGCCGGCGGCGGCCAGTAGCCGCGCAGCCCGATCTGCAGGAAGCGGTCGCCCCGCAGCGCCCCCGACTCGATCAGCCGGCGCATCGGCTGGCCGTGCCCCCACAGCGAGCCGAACTCGATGTCGCCCGTGTCGGCGTGGGCGTCGAAGTGGAGCATCGAGACCCGGCCGTGGCCGAGCACGTTGGCAACGCCCTTGGCGTCGGGGAAGGCGATCGAGTGGTCACCGCCGAGGACGACGGGGATGGCGCCCGCCCGGGCGACCTTCTCGACGGCGGCCTCGAGCGCCGGCAGGGCGACCTCGATGTCGCCGGAAAACATCTCGACGTCGCCGGCGTCGACGACCCGCAGGTCCCGCAGGCCGTCGGTGCGCAGTGCGAGCGACGGCCTCGAACCGTCGTGCGGGAGGTAGTCGGTCATCCGGATCGCCTGCGGGCCGAAGCGGGTGCCGGGGCGGTGGGAGGTGCCGCCGTCGAAAGGGGCACCGAGGATGACGACGTCCGCCGCGGCATACGTGCTCGGGTCGTCGAGGTCGCAACGCTCGACCCCGAGGAAGGTGATGTCGGGGCCGTACTGGCTGCCGTAGCGCGTCATCCCGCCTCCTGCGGGGTCCGCTCGTCCTGGCCCCAGGCCGAGCCGTATCCCCCGGGCGCCGGGGCGGCGAGCAGCTCGAGGAAGGGGACCGCGTCGAAGGCCTCGGGGCCGAGGACGCCGGCGCCCGACCAGACGCCCGTCGCGAGCAGCTCGAGGGCGACCACGGGGTTGATGGCCGTCTGCCAGACGACGCACTGGGCGCCGTAGTCGCGCATCGTCACCTCGTTGTCGACGACGTGGAAGAGGTAGGTGGAGCGAGGCTGCCCGTCCTTGCCGGTGCCGGTGACCCAGAGGCCGGCGCAGGTTTTGCCGGTCATCAGCGGCCCGATGGTCGACGGGTCGGGGAGCACGGCGGCGACGACGTCGCGCGGCGAGACCTCGACCCCCTTCACGGTCACGGGGTCGGTGCGGTCGAGACCGAGGGCGTGAAGGGTCTTGAGGACGCCGATGAACTCGTCCCCGAGACCGTACTTGAAGGTGACCCGCTTGGCATCGACCCACCGGGGCATGAGGAGCACCTCCTCGTGCTCGACGTTGACGCACTCGACCGGCCCGATCCCCTCGGGGAAGTCGAAGACCTCCGGCTCGCTGAACGGCGGGGTGACGAACCAGCCGCGGTCCTTCTCCCAGATCACCGGCGGGTTGAGGCACTCCTCGATCGTCGTCCAGATCGAGAAGCTCGGCGCGAAGATCTCCGCGCCGGCGTCGTTGCGCACCACCAGGTTTGCCCCGTCCCGGGTGCCCAGCTCGTCGATCTCGGAGAAGAGGTGGTCGGCGGCGTAGCGGGCGAAGACGTCGGAGAGCCCCGGCTCGACGCCCATGCCGACGAGGGCGAGGCGGCCCTCGGCCTCCCAGTCCTTCGCGGCCGCGAACTGCTCGTCGCCGAGCTTGGTGCCCACCTCGGCATACGGGCGGTCGGTATGCCGCACCGACAGGCTCATCGCCATGTCGAGGTAGTCGGCGCCCGCGGCCCGGGCACCCTCGAAGACGGGCATGACGAAGCGTGGGTCCACCGCGTTCATGACGTGGGTGATCGCGTGCTCGCGCGCCAGCGCCGTGACGGAGGCGGCACTCGAGGCGTCGACCCGGGCGGCGACGAGCCGTGACTCCCCCGGTCGGCGGGCCGACGCGGCGGCGACCGTCGCCTCGGCCCGGGCGAGGTCGTAGTCCGCCATGACCAGCAGCTCGAAGAAGTCCCGGGCGACGGCGATGCGGGCCAGGGCGTCTCCGACGCCGCCGGAGCCAACGACGAGAATGCGCATGGTCGAATCCCCTTGTCAGCTGTCGAGATTCGCCATGACGTGCTTGATCCGGGTGTAGTCCTCGAAGCCATACATCGAGAGGTCCTTGCCGTAGCCGCTGCGCTTGAAGCCTCCGTGGGGCATCTCGGCGACGAGCGGGATGTGGGTGTTGATCCAGACGCAGCCGAAGTCGAGCGCCTTCGAGACGCGCATGGCCCGCCCGAAGTCCTTCGTCCACACACTGCTGGCGAGGCCGTAGTCGACCCCGTTGGCCCACGCGATCGCCTCCGCCTCGTCGGTAAACCGCTGCACCGTGATGACCGGGCCGAAGATCTCGTCCTGCACGACCTCGTCGTCCTGGGACAGGCCAGAGACGACGGTCGGCTCGAGGAAGAAGCCGTCGCCGAGGGCCGCGATCCGCGACCCTCCGGAGGTGATGTCGGCGTGGTCGGGCAGCCGGCCGAGGAAGCCCTGGATGCGCTCGAGCTGAGCGGCGCTGTTGACCGGTCCGAAGAGGACGTCCTCGTCGTCGGGCATCCCCACCCTGGCCTCGGTGCGGGCGTACTCGCCGAGGGCGGCGACGAAGTCGTCGTGGATGCCTGGGGCGGCGAGCACCCTTGTCGCAGCGGTGCAGTCCTGCCCGGCGTTGAAGTAGCCGGCCGTGGCGATACCCGCGACGGCCGCCTCGATGTCGGCGTCGTCGAAGACGATCACGGGCGCCTTGCCACCGAGCTCGAGGTGGACCCGCTTGACCGCCTTGGCTGCCGACTCGGCCACCTGCATACCGGCGCGGACGGAGCCGGTGATGGCGACCATGGCCGGCGTCGGGTGCTCCACGAGCGCGCGGCCGGTGTCGCGGTCGCCGGTGATGACGTTGAGGGTGCCGGCCGGCAGGAACTCGGACGCGATCTCGGCCAGCAGCAGGGTCGTCTCGGGCGTCGTGTCGGCGGGCTTGAGGACGATGCTGTTGCCGGCCGCGAGGGCCGGGCCGATCTTCCAGATGGCCATCATCATCGGGTAGTTCCACGGGGTGACCTGGCCGATGACGCCGATCGGCTCGCGGCGGACCCACGAGGTGTGGCCCTTGAGGTACTCGCCCGCCGCGCGCCCCTCGAGCACCCGGGCCGCGCCGGCGAAGAAGCGCAGCTGGTCGACCATCGGCGGCACCTCCTCGCTGGCGGTGAGCGCGAAGGGCTTGCCGGTGTTCTCGGCCTCGAGGTGGACGAACTCGTCGGCCCGGGACTCGATGGCGTCGGCGAACTTCAGCATCGCCTGCTGGCGCTCGCTCGGGGTGGCCTGGCCCCACTCCGCGAAGCCGGCGCGCGCCGCGGCATACGCCCGGTCGACGTCCTCGGCCGTGGAGACGGGGGCCGTCGCGACGACGCGGCCGGTCGACGGGTGGACGATGTCCGCCCGGGTGTCGCCGCCGGCCTCGACATACTCACCCCCGACGAAGTTGCGCAGGGTGCGCGGGGGGGCGGGCGTGGTGCTGGTGGTGTCCGGGGCGCTGACGGTCATGACGGCGACGATACAACCGCAGGACGCAATTTTGGGACCCTTCGGACCGGGAGTTTCTCGATAATTCGTCGCTGAGGTCTCGCCAAACGACGGATTCCGTCATAGTATGACCTGATGAGCACCTCATCGCGAGACTCAGCGAAGACCCTCGTCCTCGACGACGTCTCGAAGCAGATCATCGAACGCCTCCAGGAGGACGGCCGACAGCCCTACGTGACCATCGCCAAGGCGGTGGGGCTCTCCGAGGCCGCCGTGCGGCAACGGGTGCAGCGGCTGCTCGACTCCGGGGTCATGCAGATCGTCGCGGTGACCGACCCGCTCCAGGTGGGCTTCCGTCGCCAGGCCATGGTCGGCGTCCGGGTGGAGGGCGACGTGGCCCCGGTGGCGCAGGCCCTCGGCGAGCTCTCCGAGGTCATCTACGTCGTCACGACCGCCGGCAGCTTCGACCTGCTGGTCGAGGTGGTCTGCGAGGACGACGACCACCTGCTCGAGTTGCTCAGTTCGCGCGTTCGCGCCCTGCCGGGCGTCCGGAGCACGGAGACGTTCGTCTACCTGAAACTCAACAAGCAACATTACAACTGGGGTACCCGATGAGCACCACCACGACCACGTCAGCCGCCCACACCGCGCCGACCGACACCGCGCCGACCGACACCGCGCCAGCCGATACCGCGCCGACGCCGGAAGTCGCGACGACACCGGCGGGCACGCCGTATGCCGACGCGGCCCGCAACCACCTGTGGGGCCACTTCACCCGGCACTCGGTCTACGAGCCGACGGGGTCCGGCGGTGGCGGCGCCGACGTGCCGATCATCGTGCGCGGCCAGGGCCACCGGATCTGGGACGACCGCGGCAAGGAGTACATCGACGGCCTCGCCGGGTTGTTCGTCGTCCAGGTCGGCCACGGCCGGGTCGAGCTCGCCGAGGCGGCCGCGAAGCAGGCGCAGGAGCTCGCCTTCTTCCCGCTCTGGTCGTATGCGCACCCGCGCGCCATCGAGCTCGCCGAGCGGCTGGCGGGTTACGCCCCCGGCGACCTCAACCGGGTCTTCTTCACCACCGGTGGTGGCGAGGCCGTCGAGTCGGCCTGGAAGCTGGCCAAGCAGTTCTTCAAGCTCACGGGAAAACCGGGCAAGCACAAGGTGATCAGCCGGGCCGTCGCCTACCACGGCACACCGCAGGGGGCCCTGTCCATCACCGGCATCCCCAGCGCCAAGGAGATGTTCGAGCCGCTCGTACCCGGCGCCTTCAAGGTCCCGAACACCAACATCTACCGCGCGGCCGAGGGGCATCGTGACGACCCGAAGGCCTTCGGTCTGTGGGCCGCCGACCGGATCGCCGAGGCCATCGAGTTCGAGGGTCCCGACACCGTCGCGGCCGTCTTCCTCGAGCCGGTGCAGAACTCCGGCGGCTGCTTCCCCCCGCCCCCCGGCTATTTCGAGCGGGTCCGCGAGATCTGCGACCGCTATGACGTGCTGCTCGTCTCCGACGAGACGATCTGTGCCTTCGGCCGGATCGGGGACATGTTCGCCTGCAACGACTTCGGCTACGTGCCCGACATCATCACCTGCGCCAAGGGGATGACCTCCGGCTACTCCCCCATCGGCGCGATGATCGCCAGCGACCGGCTCTTCGAGCCCTTCCGGCACGGCACGACGTACTTCCCGCACGGCTACACGTTCGGGGGGCACCCCGTGTCGGCGGCCGTCGCGATGGCCAACCTCGACATCTTCGACCGCGAGGGCCTGAACGCCCACGTGCGGGAGAACGCCCCGAAGTTCCGGGCCTCGCTCGAGACGCTGCTCGACCTGCCGATCGTCGGCGACGTGCGCGGCGAGGGCTACTTCTACGGCATCGAGCTGGTCAAGGACAAGGCGACCCGCGAGACCTTCGACGACGCCGAGAGCGAGCGGCTGCTGCGCGGCTACCTCTCGCGCGCCCTCTTCGACGCCGGGCTCTACTGTCGCGCCGACGACCGCGGCGACCCGGTCGTCCAGCTCGCCCCGCCGCTGACCATCGGTGAGCCCGAGTTCGCCGACATCACCTCGCGGCTGCGGTCGGTCCTCGCCGGTGCGTCGGCCCACCTCTGAGCTGGTTCTCCACCCCGGGACCGACGTGAGTACCCAGGTGCGCGAGACGAACTGGTCGTGAGCCGACCACTGTGGTGGGGTGACGACCCCGTCCCCCGTATGCCGCCCCGCGCACCCCTCGCCGGCGACACCGCCGCCGACGTCGTGGTCGTCGGCGGCGGCTACACCGGCCTGTGGACGGCCTACTACCTGCTGGCCGCCGACCCCTCACTGTCCGTTCGCGTCCTCGAGGCGGAGCACGTCGGCTTCGGCGCCAGCGGCCGAAACGGCGGCTGGGTCTCGGCGCTCTACCCGGTGGCTCCCGAGACCATCGCCCGGCGGCACGGCGAGCCCGGCGCGCGTGACCTGCTGGCCGCGCTCCGGAAGAGCGTCGACGAGGTGGGGCGAGTCGCCGCGGCCGAGGGGATCGACTGCGGCTTCTACCGGGGCGGGTCCCTCGTCGTCGCCCGGAGCGAGGCCCAGGTGAGTCGTGCCCACGCCGAGGTGTCGCACTCCCGGCACTGGGGCACCGGTACGGTCTGGCTCGACGAGGCTCGCGCTCGGGAACGTCTGTGTGCCAACGGACTTCGTGGTGCGACGTTCACGCCGCACTGCGCCCGGGTGCAGCCCTACGCGCTGGTCCGCGGGCTTGCCGAAGCGGTCGAACGCCGGGGTGCCGTGATCCACGAGAACACCCGGGTGGTCTCGATCGAGCCCGGCCGGGTGCGGACGGCCGAGGGGGTAGTCGTCACCGCCCGGCACGTGATCCGGGCGACCGAGGCCTGGACCTCGAAGCTCCCGACCGCGCGCCGAGCGGTCGTCCCGGTCTACTCGCTCGTCGTCGCGACCGCTCCCCTGCTGGCGTCGGTCTGGGAGGGAGTGGGTCTGCGGGACTTCGAGACCTTCAGCGAGCACCGGCACCTCATCGTCTACGGGCAGCGCACTGCCGACGACCGGCTCGTCTTCGGCGGTCGTGGCGCGCCCTACCACTTCGGCTCCGGGATCGACCCCGCGTTCGACACCGACGAGGCGGTGCACGACGGTCTGCGGACCGTGCTGCGTGAGCTGCTGCCGGCGCTCGGCGACGTCGAGTTCACCCACGCGTGGGGCGGCGCCCTCGGGATCGCCCGCGACTGGCACCCGAGCGTCGCCCACGACCCGGAGACCGGCCTGGGCCGGGCCGGCGGCTACGTCGGCGACGGCGTGGCCCTGACCAACCTCGCGGGGCGGACGCTGGCCGAGCTGGTGACGGGACGGCATACGGCGCTCTCGTCGTTGCCGTGGGTCGGGCACCGCTCTCGCCGTTGGGAACCCGAGCCGTGGCGGTGGCTCGGTGTCAACGTCGGGCTTCGCCTCGCGAACCTTGCCGACCAGGAGGAGACGCGGACGGGCCGGCCGTCACGCCTCGGTCCCCTGCTCTCCGCACTCACCGGCCATTGACGCCTCCGCCCGCCATGGCGCCGTACTGGGTAGGATGACTATCCAGTTGTCGGCGCGGCCGAGAGGAGGGGTCCGGAGTGCGTATCTCGGAGCTCTCGGGAAGCAGTGGCGTGCCGGTGGCGACGATCAAGTTCTACCTGCGCTTGGGCCTGCTGCACGACGGCCGGCACACGTCGGCGACGCAGGCCAGCTACGACGACTCGCACGTGGACCGGCTCAAGATGGTCAGGGCGCTCGTCGGCGTCGGCGGCATGAGTCTGGCCCGCGTGAAGTCCATCATCGCGGTCATCGAGAACCCGCCGCAGACGATGCACGAGCTCCTCGGTCCGGCGTCCCTCATGGGCCGGCCGGGGGACGTCGACTGCGACGCGCTTGATGTTCTCGACGAGACCGACCCGGAGGCGACGGGCCACGCCCGGGTGCACCGGCTGCTGCGCGAGTGGGGCTGGGATCCGGCGGAGTCGTTCTGCAGCACCCACATCGAGATGGGCGACGCGCTCGACGCGATCGAGGACTCCGGTTTCGCCCTGTCCGACCTGGCCCTCGGCGACTACCGCGACCACCTCACCGCGCTGGCGGCGAAGGAGGTGGCGCGCACGCCGACGACGAGCAGCGAGGCCGCCGTGCGGTATGTCGCGCTCGGGGTGCCGCTCGTGGAGCCCCTGCTCCTCGCGATCCGACGACTCGGCCACCAGCACGCCTCCGCGGCGATCTTCAGCGGGTCGGCAGCTCCGGAGCAGGCGGCTAGGTGAGGTAGCGATCGAAGACGGCGGCGATCACGAGGATCACCGGCACCGAGACGAAGGTGCTGACGAAGATCGCGTCGCGTGCGAGCAGCAAGCCGCGGTTGTATCGGTTGGCGTAGGTGAAGATGTTCTGTGCGGTGGGAAGCGCCGCAGTCACCGCGGCCGCGAAGAGCGCCGGGCCGCGCAGCCCGACGAGCAGGTAGCCGATGCCGACCGCGGCCACCGGCTGGACGACGAGCTTGAGCCCGACGAGGGTCCAGACGTGACACCCCACGAGCCTCCGGAGCCCGGCCGCGGGCCGAGGCGCAGGGAGATGCCGAAGGCGATGAGCATCGCCGGCACCGCCATGTTGCCGACGAGCTGGATCGGCTGGAGGACGACCTCGGGGATCCGGTCGCGCACCAGCGAGGCGAGGATGCCGATGAGGGCGCCGACGGTGATGGGGTTGCGCACGAGCCGGCGCAGGCTCGGCCCCAGCCGCGGCCGTTGTCCGCGTGCATCGGCGTCGAGAAGAGCCATCGCGAGCGGCGTGAGGACCAGCAGCTGCATCAGCAGGGTCGGCGCCATGAGCGAGATGTCCCCGAGGACGTAGAGCGCGATGGGGAGCCCGAGGTTCCCCGCGTTGACGTATGCCGCGCAGAGGCCCCCGATCACCATCTCCCCCAGCGGTGCTCGCCAGCGCCACCGGGCGATCGCGAGATAGATCGCCACCGTGACGATGACGCTGCCGAAGGAGGACACGAGGTTGGGCGAGAAGATCGCGCTGATCGGGGTCCTCGCCATGATGACGATGAGCAGGGCGGGCGACGCGACATAGAACGCGAGCCGGGACAGGAGGTTCTGCGCGGCGGTGTCGAGGACGCCGAGGTGGGCGAGCACCCACCCGAGCGCGACGACCACCGCGATCGTCCCGAAGCCCTCGAGCACTCCCACCACGGGTCGATCGTGTCAGCCCCGGGACGCACTCGCCGGGACGTGTCCGCCCAGCGGTCGCGGCCACAGCTCCGGAGCCCCGAGCGGCGACCGCTGCCACTCGACGCGGCGTCAGGTCTCGGCGAGGGGGCCGACGTAGAACCAGCGACCGGCCCGCCGCTCGAACCAGCTCGTCTCGCTCATGACCTCGTCACGACCACCGGTGCGGAAACCGGCCTCGAACGAGACGACCCCGGTGTCGTCGTCGAGTCCCCCGTCGCGCGTGACGGTCACCCTCAGGCCGGTCCAGGTCACGGTCGGCGGGTCCGGGTCGTCGTCGTCCGGGCGCGTGCGCGGGTGCCAGGTGCGGAGCAGGTGGTCCCGGTCCCCCAGCACGTATGCCGTGAAGCGAGAACGCATCACCGCCTCCGCGGTCGCCCCGGGCACCCCGTCGAGGAGTGGCCCACAGCAGTCGTCGAACCGGACCCCGCTCCCGCAGGGGCACGCACCCGGCGCCGTCAGGACGGCACGCCCCGGAGCACGGCCTGCAGGTCGGTCAGGACGGAGGCGTCCTCGATCGTGGGCGGCGTGGTGGGTGAGTCCCCGTCGGCGATCTGGCGCATCGTCTTGCGGAGGATCTTGCCCGACCTCGTCTTCGGGAGGGCGCTCACGATGTCGACCTGCCGCAGGGCTGCGACTGCGCCCACCTCGGCGCGCACCCGCGCCACGAGCTCGCGCTTGATCCGCTCACCCTCGGTGTCCGCGTCGATCCCCGACTTGAGGATGACGAGCGCGCGCGGGACCTGGCCCTTCAGCTCGTCGTAGACCCCGATCACGGCGCACTCCGCGACGGCCACGTGCCCAGCGAGCGCCGCCTCGATCGACCCGGTCGACAGCCGGTGCCCGGCGATGTTCAGCACGTCGTCGGTGCGCCCCATGACGAAGAGGTAGCCGTCCTCGTCGACGTAGCCGCCGTCGCCGCTGAGGTAGTAGCCGTCGTAGGCGGACAGGTAGCCGGAGACGTAGCGTTCGTCGTCACCCCACAGCGTCTGGAGGGTGCCGGGCGGTAGCGGGAGCCGCAGGCAGATCGCCCCCTCGGTCCCGGCAGGCGCGGGCTCGCCGCGCTCGTCGAGGATCTGCACGGCATACCCCGGCACGGGCACCGACGGGGAGCCCGGCTTGATGGGCAGCTCCTCGAGGCCGCGGGGGCTGGCGGCGATCGGCCAGCCCGTCTCGGTCTGCCACCAGTTGTCGACGACGGGGACGCCGAGCCGGTAAGTGGCCCACTGCCAGGTGTCGGGGTCGAGCCGCTCGCCGGCGAGGAAGAGGGTGCGCAGCGAGGAGAGGTCGTAGTCGTGCATCTTCAGGCCCTGGGGGTCGTCCCGCTTGATCGCCCGGTATGCCGTGGGCGCCGTGAACATCGCGACGACGCCGTAGTCGGCGATGACTCGGAAGAAGGCGCCCGCGTCGGGTGTGCCGACCGGCTTCCCCTCGTAGAGAACGGTGGTGCAGCCCGAGAGCAGGGGCGCGTAGACGATGTAGGAGTGCCCGACGACCCACCCGACGTCGCTCGCCGTGAACCAGGTCTCCCCCGGCGCGATCCCGAAGATGTGGTCCATCGACCAGCGCAGTGCGACGGCGTGACCCCCGTTGTCACGCACGATCCCCTTGGGCTTCCCGGTCGTGCCCGAGGTGTAGAGGATGTAGAGCGGGTCGGTCGCCGCGACCTCGACGCAGTCGGCGCCCGCCTCGGCGGCGGGGCTGCTGACGAACTCGTGCCAGTCGACGTCCCGCGGCCCGAGCGATGCCGGCGCCTGCTCGCGCTGGAGGACGACGACGACGTCCGGCGTGTGGCTCGAGCGCGCGATGG
>NZ_JANXRJ010000305.1 GCF_025353065.1 Lapillicoccus sp. | reverse complement strand
CTCCTCATGGGCGTCGCCCTCGTCACACTCCTGTTCATGACCGTGCTGGACCGCCTACGGAGGACGCGATGATCAGCGTTGCCAACGCCCACAAGAGGTTCGGGGACTTCGCCGCCCTCGACGACGTCTCCCTCGAGATCCCCGACGGCTCGCTGACCGCGCTGCTCGGCCCGAGCGGGTCCGGCAAGTCGACCCTGCTGCGGGCCATCGCCGGTCTCGACGACCTCGACTCCGGGGTGATCACCATCGGTGGCCGCGACGTCACGGGCGTGACGCCGCAGCGCCGGGGCATCGGCTTCGTCTTCCAGCACTACGCCGCCTTCAAGCACATGACCGTCCGCGACAACGTCGCCTTCGGCCTGACGATCCGCAAGCGGCCCAAGGCCGAGATCACCCGCAAGGTCGACGACCTGCTCGAGATCGTCGGGCTCGCCGGCTTCCAGCACCGCTACCCCTCCCAGCTGTCGGGCGGTCAGCGCCAGCGGATGGCCCTCGCGCGCGCCCTCGCCGTCGACCCCGAGGTGCTCCTGCTCGACGAGCCCTTCGGCGCCCTCGACGCCAAGGTGCGGGCCGAGCTGCGCGTGTGGCTGCGCCGACTCCACAACGAGGTGCACGTGACGACGGTGCTCGTGACGCACGACCAGGAGGAGGCCCTCGACATCTCCGACCGGATCGCCGTGCTCCACCAGGGCCGGATCGAGCAGGTCGGCACGCCCGAGGAGCTCTACGACCGGCCGGCCAACACCTTCGTGATGTCGTTCCTCGGCCAGGTCTCGACCATCGAGGGTCGACTCGTGCGCCCTCACGACATCGTGCTCGAGCGCCTCGAGCCCGGCGCCGACGGTCAGGTCCCCCGGCCTTCCAAGGGCATCATCGCGACCGTCCGCAGGGTCGTCCGGCTCGGCTTCGAGGTGCGTGTCGAGCTCGTCGACGACGCCGACGGCACCGAGCTCGCCGCGCAGATCACCCGGGGCGAGCTCGACTCCCTGCACCTGCTCGAGGGCGACCGCGTCGTCGCGCGGGCCACCCGCGTCCCGGACCTCGCGCCGGTGGACGCCGTACCGGGATCGAAGGTGCCCACAGACGCCGTCGACCCGACGGAGGGAGCCGGGTCGGCGGCGGTCGGGGGCGGCGCGAGCGCCACGGGCGCCGACGTGGCGGCGTCAGCGCCGACGACCCCGGCCCAGGACGGCGCGCTGGTCTGAGCTCGCCGTGCGCGGCAGTCTCGCCCACCACCGGAGATGGGACACAATCGGGGCGTGGACATCTCGGCGAAGACGGACTACGCGGTCCGCGCGCTCCTCACCATCGCAGCGGAGCAGGAGCGCGGACCGGTCTCCGTCGAATCACTCGTGACGCACCAGGGTCTGCCCCGCAAGTTCCTCGAGTCGATCCTCGGTGACCTGCGCCGCGGCGGTCTCGTGGTCAGCCAACGGGGGCCCACGGGCGGCTACACCCTCGCCCGGCCCGCGACCGAGATCGCCGTCGGCGAGGTGTTCCGGGTCGTCGACGGGCCGCTCGCCGAGGTGCGCGGACTGCGCCCCCACGAGACGGAGTATGCCGGGGCGGCCAGCCACCTGCCGACCCTCTGGGTGGCGGTCCGTGCCAGCCTGCGCTCGGTCCTCGACGGGACGTCGATCGCCGACCTCCTCACCGGTCGGCTTCCCGAGCACGTGACCTCGCTCGCTGCCGAGCCCGACGCGTGGCAGAGCCGCTGAGGCCTCGCGTCCGGCAATGCGGTCCTGGCAGCTGAATCCCGGACGTCGTGCGTGGGGTTGCTCCGGGGTGGTCAGGTGGTCGGGTGGGCTGTCGCGGTCTGGCAGAATAGGCGGCTGTACCCGTCCGGAGCGGAGGCCCGCCTTCGCTCCCGGGACGCCTACCCCCGAGCTCCCGGCTCCCCGTGTGACTCTCACCCGGTCTTGCCGTGCTCACCACACAGAATCAGGAGACACCACACTCGTGGCCGTCAAGATCCGTCTGAAGCGCATGGGCAAGATCCGTGCACCGTTCTACCGTGTCGTCGTCATGGACTCGCGCGCCAAGCGCGACGGCCGGGCGATCGAGGAGATCGGCAAGTACCACCCGACCGAGGAGCCGTCGCTCATCGACATCGACTCGGCCCGCGCCCAGCACTGGCTCGCCCAGGGTGCGCAGCCGACCGAGGCCGTCGCCGCCCTGCTCAAGGTGACCGGCGACTGGCAGAGGTTCAAGGGCCTCGACGGAGCCGAGGGGACCCTGCGCTTCGCCAAGCCGAAGACGCCCAAGCGCGATCTCTACAACGCCGCGATCGCCGCGGCCGGTGGCTCGACCCTCGACACCCCGGACGGGTCGACGACCCCGAGGAAGAAGGCGGTCAAGGCGGCGCCCAAGGCCGAGAAGACCGACAAGGTCGAGCCGGCTCCCGCCGACGCTGCTCCCGAGGCGCCTGCTGCCGAGGCCGCGAAGCCCGAGGCCCCCGTCGCTGAGGCCCCCGTCGCTGAGGCCCCCGTCGCTGACGCGGCCACGCCCGAGGCGCCTGCTGCCGAGGCGGCCACGCCCGAGGCGCCTGCTGCTGAGTCGGCTCAGGCCTGATCGTGCTCGAAGAAGCGCTCGAGCACCTCGTCAAGGGCATCGTCGACAACGAGGAGGACGTCGTGGTGCGCCGCAAGGAGCTGCGCCGCGGCGAGATCCTCGAGGTCCGTGTGCACCCTGACGACCTGGGACGCGTCATCGGCCGCTCCGGCCGCACGGCGAGCGCCCTGCGCACCGTCGTCGGAGCCCTTGCCGGCGGCGGCACGGTCCGGGTCGACATCGTCGACACCGACCGCGCTGGCTGAGCGTCCGACCGCGCTGGCTGAGCGTCCAACAGCTTGGGGGGGCACGTGCTGGCGGTCCGGCCGACCGGGCCGCCTGACGGACAGGCACAGACCGCCGACCCGCCGACTCCACGCTCACTGCCTTGCCGCCCGCGAGCTCGTTCCTGTCGGTAGGGCGGGAGGCCGGGTACGCGCGGGTCCCGGTCGTCAGTCCCGACGGAAGAGCGCGTCGACCTCCGGGATCCGGGCACGGTAGCCCGCCAGCAGCTGTCGGCCGACCGCGACGGAGTCGACGAGCGGGTGCAGCGCGAAGGCCTCGACCGCCAGGGCGACCGAGCGGGTCGTGGCCGCCTCGATCACGAGCCGCTCCACGGTCTTGACCTGGAGCACGAGGCCCATCGGGTGCCCGGTCAGCGGAGCCGAGGCGAGCGGGTGGGCGCCGTCGGCATCGACCGTGCACGGGACCTCGACGACCGCGTCGGCCGGCAGACCGGCCAGCGTGGTCCCGTTCCGGACGTTGAGGAGCATCCCGGCCCGCTCGTTGCGGGCGATGGCGCCCATGATCGCCAGGGCCACGCCCTCGTATCCGCCACCCTCCACGTCGGCCGCGTCGCGCTCCTCGTCCGCCTCGCGGCTCTCCTTCATGTAGCTGGCGTCCCGCTCGTGCCGCACCCGCTGCCAGGCGGCATACGCGGTGGTCGGGCGGGCGGCGACCTCGGCGTAGAAGCCGAGCTGCTGGTCGAGGAGGTACTCGCCGCGGGTCTCGGCGCTGCCGATGATCGCGGCCAGGGCCTCGCGGGTGGAGTAGTAGTAGTAGAGGTACTCGTTGGGGATCGCGCCCAGGGTGGCGAGCCACTCGGGTCCGAAGAGCCGGCCCTCCTCGGTGCGGAGGAGCCGGTCCGGGTCGGCCAGCAGCTGGGGCAGCACGTCGACGCCCTCGTGCGTGAGGGTGCGCAGCCAACCGAGGTGGTTGAGCCCGGCATACCCGAAGGTGGTGCGGGCGGGGTCGAGGCCGAGGGCGCGAGCAGCGCGGCGCCCCAACCCGATCGGGGAGTCGCAGATGCCGATGACCCTCGGGCCGAGGACGGCCTGCATCGCCTCGGTGATCATCCCGGCGGGGTTGGTGAAGTTGATGACCCAGGCGTCGGGGGCGAGGGCGCGGACTCGCTCGGCCACCTCCACGGCGACAGGGACGGTGCGCAGCCCGTAGGCCAGTCCGCCGGGTCCTGTCGTCTCCTGGCCGAGCACCCCGAGGTCGAGGGCGACCCGCTCGTCCGCCGTGCGCCCCGCGAGGCCGCCGACCCGGAGCGCGGAGAAGACGAAGTCGGCGTCGCGGACGGCGTGGTCGAGGTCGCTCGTGGTCTCCACCGTCGGCGGCGACACCTCGCTCCCCGATGCGGCCGCCATCTGGGCGAGGACGCGGTCGATGGCCGACAGCCGCTCGGGGTCGACGTCGTAGAGGGTGACCGCGTCGACCCGGCGGTCGCTGTGGTCGCGCAGCAGGGCGCCGTAGACGAGGGGGACGCGGAAGCCGCCCCCACCGAGGATCGCGAGCTTCATACGGACCTCACCTCCACTCCTGCGGCCACGGCCAGCGCCAATGTCTGGGGGTCGGCGCCGACGTTGGTGACCATGATGTCGAGGTCGCCCACCAGGCAGATCCGGAGGGTGCCGGTGCCGGGGAACTTGTGCTGGTCGGCGACCAGGATGCTGCGTCGCGCCGCGGTGAGCAGGCCACGTTTGACCGGGACCTCGACGAGCGTCGTGTCGACGACGGCGCCGTCCGCCCGGACGCCGCTCGCGCCGATGACGGCGACGTCGGCTCGGAGCTGGCGCAGGTTGTCCTCGGTGAGGACGCCGGTGAGCGAGTGGTAGGCACGGCGCACCATGCCCCCGAGGACGATGAGCTCGACCCGCTCGTCGTCCCGGAGGACGTCGACGACGGCCAGGCTGGCGGTGACCACCGTGACCGGCCGTCCGACCAGCTCGCGGGCCACGATCTGGGTGGTCGTCCCGATGTCGAGCAGTACGGTGTCGCCGTCGGAGATCAGCCCGGCCGCCTCGCGGGCGACGGCCTGCTTGTCGGCGAGGTCGACCCGGGCGACCTCGGCGAAGGGGTGCCGGCGATCGGCGTCCTCGAGGTGTCCCTGCCCGGGGTCGGCGAGCAGCGCGCCACCGTGCACGCGGACCACGCGTCCGTCGGCCTCGAGCCGGTGGAGGTCCCGCCGGATCGTCGCGGTGCTGACACCGAGGTCCGCGCCGAGCTCCTCGACCGACACCGCACGGGGCGGCTGCTCGGCCCGCAACCGGGTCAGGAGGTCGAGGAGGCGTTGGTGGCGCACAACAGGAACCTATCAGTCAGTTCTGCGCAGCTTCGCGCAGTATCTGTCCGGAAGTGCACAGAAATGCTTGGTCGTGGGCGAGAGGTAAGCGTGAGCGGGGTCCGGGGTCTGAGAGGATCGGCGCATGGACGTCGTCGTGGCGCGGATCGGCAGACCGCACGGTCTGATGGGTGAGGTCACCGTCCAGACCCATACCGACGAGCCCCTGACCCGGTATGCCGCGGGCACGGCATACGAGACCCAGGCTCAGCCGGGCACCGGTGTGCCGCGCACCCTCGTCGTGCGCTCGTCGCGCCTGCACAACGGCACCTGGCTGCTGGCCTTCGAGGGGATCCCCGACCGCACCGGGGCCGAGTCGCTGCGCGGCACCCGGCTCGTCGTCGACAACGGCGACGACGTCGCCCAGGCCGACGAGCCGGCTACGGAGAGCAGTGAGTCGGGGGAGGCGTGGTACGAGGAGCAGCTCGTCGGGCTGGCCGTCCACCTGGGCGACGGCAGCCGCGTCGGCGAGGTGAGCGGGCTGGAGATTGGGGCCGCGCAGGACCTGCTCGTCGTGGACCTCGTGGGCGGGCGCACGGCCTACGTGCCGTTCGTCAGCGCCATCGTGCCGACCGTCGACGTCGAGGGTGGCCGCGTCGTCATCGACCCGCCACCCGGGCTGCTGGAGCTCTAGGCCGTGACCCCGCCGCACCTCGCGCCATGAGGATCGACATCGTCTCGATCTTCCCCGACTACCTCACGCCGCTCGACCTCTCCCTCATCGGCAAGGCGCGCGAGGACGGGCTGCTGGACGTGCGGGTGCACGACCTGCGCGACTTCGCCCACGACCGGCACCGCAGCGTCGACGACACCCCGTACGGCGGTGGCGCGGGCATGGTCATGCGGCCGGAGCCCTGGGGGGAGGCCCTCGACGCGGTGGCCGGCTCCGGCGACGGGGTGCCGCACCTGCTGGTCCCGGGCCCCGGTGGAGTGCCGTTCAGCCAGGCGATGGCGCGCGACCTCGCCGAGCAGCCCTGGCTGGCCTTCGCCTGCGGCCGTTACGAGGGGATCGACGAGCGGGTCGTCGAGGACTCGGCGACGCGAGGGCCGGTGACCGTCGTGTCGCTCGGCGACTACGTCCTCAACGGCGGCGAGGTCGCCGTGCTCGCCATGGTCGAGGCGGTCGCGCGGCTCGTGCCGGGGGTCATCGGCAACGCCGCCTCGCTCATCGAGGAGTCGCACGAGGACGGGCTGCTGGAGTACCCCGTCTACACCAAGCCACCGGTCTGGCGGGAGCGAGAGGTGCCCCCGGTGCTGCTGTCCGGCAACCATGCGGCGATCGCGAGCTGGCGCCAGCAGCAACGACTCTCGCGCACGGCATACCGGCGTCCGGACCTGCTGCACGCCTCCGCGACGCTGCAGGCTGCCGTCGGCGAAGGGCTCGGCGACGTGGCCGGCCTCCGGCTCGCGGTGGCGACCCCTGCCGACGCGCCCGAGCTGCTGGTCCTCCAACGAGCCTGCTGGGTCCCCGAGGCGCGCGCCAACGAGAGCTTCGACATCCCGCCGATGGTCGAGTCGCTGGAGGAGCTGCGTTCGTCCTTCGACGGCTGGACCACCTGGGTGGTCCGGACCGCCGGCCGGCTCGTCGGGTCGGTGCGCGGGCGGGTCTCGCCAGCCGACCCGGCAGTCTGGGAGACCGGGCGCTTGATGGTGGCGCCGGACCTCCAGGGTCACGGGCTCGGGCGGGCGCTGCTCGCCCACAACGAGGGCTGCGCACCGGACGGCTGCACGACGCTGTGGATCAACACCGGGTCGCGCAGCGCGGGCAACATCCGGATGTATCGGAAGGCGGGCTACCGCCTGACGCCGGGACCCGGCCGCTTCCCCGGCACCGTCGACCTCACCCGACTCGTCGTCCGTCGCCAGAGCCGCACCCCCGGTCCCGCGAGGAACAGCAGCAGCAGCGGGTAGTAGCTGGTCCTCGGGACGAGCAAGGTGATGGTGAGCGCGACGGCGTAGCAGACGAGCGCCCCCACGGCCGGTGCCGGATCGGGCCGCGCATCGCTGTCGCGGATGGAGCGGTTGCGTCCGATCGCCCAGCACAGCACCGCGAGCAGGGCGGAGCTGAGCGCGATCGTGCCGATGTAGAAGACCTTCGTCGTCGCCTGCGAGCCCGCCTGGGCGACGAGCGCCGTCGGGAAGGGCAGCACGACGATGGTCAGGGTCCAGGCCATCACCAGCCGGGTCACCAGCGGGTCGTGGGCGATGACCGTGCGGAGCACACGGTGCTGGTCGAACCAGAGGTTGGCGATGACGAGGAAGCTGAGGAGGAAGGCCAGGATCGGCGTGCCGTTGTCGACGAGCAGCGCCGCCACCGATCCGGTGCCGAGCTGCGCGCCGAGGCCGACCAGCGGCAGCACCAGGAGCGTGATGGCGATCGCCACGATGGCGTCGACGAAGGTGAGGAACCGCTCGAAGTCCCGGGATCGGTAGACCTGCTTGCTCGCCATAATGGGCAGGGTAGTGGGACCCTGCCTGTGGATTTCTCTCCCGGGCTCCTGCTCTGGCACACTGAGGGCTTGCGTCCGGCATAAGACGCGCCCCTGCCACAGGGGGAGGGCGACCGGCTCCAGGCTGGAGTCGTCGCACGAGGCCGGCCGGACGGCATACGAACCGGGGACGACACCGTCCCACGACCCGCGGTGTCCTGTGGCACCGGAAGAAAGCGAAGCAGTCATGCACAAGCTCGACGCCGTCGACCAGGCCTCCATGCGCGACGACATCCCCGCCTTCCGCGCCGGCGACACCCTCAAGGTGCACGTCAAGGTCATCGAGGGCACGCGCTCGCGCGTCCAGATCTTCCAGGGCGTCGTCATCCGCATCCACGGCGGCGGCATCGGCGAGACCTTCACGGTCCGCAAGGTCTCCTTCGGCGTCGGCGTCGAGCGCACCTTCCCGCTGCACACCCCCGTCATCGACAAGATCGAGGTCGTCACCCGCGGTGACGTCCGTCGCGCCAAGCTCTACTACCTGCGTGACCTGCGCGGCAAGGCCGCGAAGATCAAGGAGAAGCGCGACGCGATCCCGGAGAAGGGCGCCAAGAAGGCGGCCGCCAAGGCCGCCGCCCCCCGGGTCGCCGCGCCGCAGGATGCCGCCGCGGAGTGATCGGCTGACCTCCCGTATGCCGCCTGGCCGGGGCTGGCGGTGGGTGCGCCTGGTGGTGGTGGCCGTCGTCGTGGTCCTGCTGCTGCGGGCCTTCGTGGTCCAGTCCTTCTCGGTCCCGACGGGCTCGATGGAGCCCACCATCCAGCCCGGCGACCGGCTGCTCGCCGATCGGCTCGTGCGGGGACCATCGGTTCATCGCGGAGACGTCGTGGTCTTCGACGGGCGGGTCTCGTTCGGCAACCAGACCGACGGGACCACCGTCGACCGCGCGCTGCGGGGCCTGGCCTCGCTGGTCTCGATCGAGACGGGCACCGACTACGTCAAGCGGGTCATCGGCCTGCCCGGCGACCACGTCGTGTGCTGCGACACGCGCGGGCTGCTCACCGTCAACGGCGCCTCCGTCGAGGAGCCCTACCTCTTCCCGGGGGACGCGCCCAGCGCCCTGACCTTCGACGTGACGGTGCCGGCGGGCGACATCTGGGTGATGGGCGACCACCGCAGCGACTCGAGCGACTCGCGCGCCTACCTGGGCCGACCCGGGGGTGGCATGGTGCGGCTCGATGACGTGATCGGTCAGGCAACGGTGCGATACTGGCCGCTCGGTCGGCTGGGTAGCCTCGGTGGACCTGGCCCCTTGTCCACCGTTGTCGCACCCGGAGCTGGTCACTGACGATGTCGCACGAGACGCACGAGCAGGGCGGCGGCCCCCAGACCGGGGAGCTGGATCCCGACGAGTCCCGCCGGTCCTCTCCGCGGGGTCGCTCGGGTGACGACGGCAACGACGGCTACGACGACGACGACCTGGACGAGGGCGACGACAGCGAGGGCCGCGGACGCGCGTTCCTGCGCAACATCTGGGGCGGCATCAAGGAGATCATCATCATCGTCGTGATGGCGATGGTGCTCTCCTTCGTCGTCAAGACGTGGCTCATCCAGGCGTTCTACATCCCTTCCGGGTCGATGGAGAACACCCTGATGGTCGACGACCGCGTCATCGTCAGCAAGCTCACACCCGGACCGGTCGACCTCTCGCGCGGCGACATCGTCGTCTTCCAGGACCCCGACCACTGGCTCGGCAACCTGCCCGCGGCCCCACCCGAGCCCGGCGTGCGTGGTGCGATCCACCGTGGCCTGCAGTTCGTCGGACTGCTGCCCGACGACTCGGACGACCACCTCATCAAGCGCGTCATCGGCCTCCCGGGCGATCACGTGGTCTGCTGCGGCAAGGACGGCGGGCTGACCATCAACGGCGTGGAGATCACCGAGAACTACATCAAGCCCGGTGACACCCCCGGAGGTGGCAAGCAGCCGTTCGACATCGTCGTCCCCGCCGGTCGCGTCTGGGTCATGGGCGACCACCGCAGCGACTCCTCCGACTCCCGCTTCCACGACGACGGCACCGGCGCCACGGGCTCCGTCCCCATCGCCGACATCACGGGTCGCGCCGTGACCATCGTCTGGCCGGTCGACCACGTCGACTGGCTCTCCGTGCCCGGCAACGTCTACGGCAGCGTCCCCGCACCGAAGAGCACCCCGAAGGCCACGACCACCACCAAGCCCGCGACGACGGCGACCACCACCGCACCGTGAGCCCTCGCACGGTGGGGTGCTCGTGCCGACCCCTTGCGGGACGGCCGTGACCGGCGTCCGCAGTCGCAAGCCCTCGCTCCGGGTGGAGCGGGCGCTCCAGCGCGGCGGACACCGGGTGCTCGCGGGCATGGACGAGGTCGGTCGGGGTGCGCTCGCCGGTCCGGTCAGCGTGGGTGTCGTGGTGATCGACGAGACCTGCCGATCGGCCCCCACCGGGGTCAAGGACTCCAAGCTCCTCACGCCGTCGGCCCGGCAGCGGATGATCCGTCCGATCCAACGGTGGGCCAACGCGTATGCGGTGGGGCATGCCTCGCCGACCGAGATCGACGAGTTCGGGATCATGGGCGGCCTGCGGATGGCGGGCACCCGGGCGCTGGCCGCGATCGCCGCGGCCGGGATCGTCCCGGACCTGGTCATCCTCGACGGCAACCACGACTGGCTCACGCCGCCCGGAGAGGTGGGGCTCTTCGCGTTCGCCGAGGAGTCCGCCCGGACAGGGGTCTCGACCCCTCCGGTGACGACGATGATCAAGGCCGACCTCCGGTGCTCGTCCGTGGCGGCCGCGTCGGTGCTGGCCAAGGTCGAGCGTGACGCGATGATGGTCGGGATGAGCGGTGACCACCCGGCATACTGCTGGGCGGTGAACAAGGGGTATGCCGCGCCGGAGCACCTGGAGGCGCTGCGCGTCCACGGCCCCAGCGTCCACCACCGGCTGTCCTGGCGGCTGCCCTCGGCGCAGGTGGTAGAACAGGGGGACAGCCTTCCCGGCATGGCGCCGCAGGGGCCGGTCAGGCTTGCCGTCGGGGCTCCGGGCGGGCCCGACGCCATGCAGGAGGTGGTCGGGGCCAACCGGGGGCCGACCGGGGCGGACAAGACGGACTGGACGGACGACGCGATGGACCTGAGCAACCGATGAGCAACCGATGAGCAGCCGATGAGCAGCGAGGATCTCGAGAAGTACGAGACCGAGATGGAGCTGCAGCTCTATCGCGAGTACCGCGACGTGGTCTCCCTCTTCACCCACGTGGTCGAGACCGAACGCCGGTTCTACCTGTGCAACTCGGTCGACATGAAGGTGCGCAGCGACGGGGGCGAGGTCTTCTTCGACGTCACGATGACCGACGCCTGGGTGTGGGACATCTACCGGCCGGCCCGGTTCGTCAAGACGGTGCGGGTCGTGACCTTCAAGGACGTCAACATCGAGGAGCTCCCCAAGAGCGACCTCGAGCTGCCGTCGTAGGAGGGGTGTCCGCGCACCTGGGGGTGACGGGACGCGGGGTGGTTGTCCACACCCCCCCTCGCGTTCGTCCCACGATCCACAGGCTCTCAGCGGGGGCTGTCGCTGAGGGTCGGTCCGCCGCGAGGCTGGGCGCATGCAGACCGAGCCCCTGGACGCCGAGCCCCTGGACGCAGAGCCCCTAGAAGCAGAGCCGACGAGCCCTATGCCAGAAGGGCGCTCGGCGGCGCTCGGGCGTTATGGCGAGCAGCTGGCCGTGCGATACCTGCGCGAGCAGGGGCTCGAGATCGTCGAGCGCAACTGGCGGTGCGAGATGGGGGAGATCGACATCGTCGCGCTCGACGGGCGCTGCCTGGTCGTGTGCGAGGTGAAGACCCGCCGCTCGACAGCCTTCGGGCCCCCCATCGGTCAGGTCACGGCTGCCAAGCTGGCGCGGTTGCGCCGACTCGCGGCGGCGTGGCTGCGTGAGCACGACTCGCACGTGGACGACGTGCGGATCGACGTCATCGGGGTGCTGCGACCCCGACGCGGGCCAAGCCAGCTGGAGCACCTGGTGTCGGTGGCGTCGTGACGCTGGGGCGGACCCGCGCGGTCGGTCTGCACGGCCTGGCGGGCTTCGTGGTGGAGGTCGAGGTCGACGTGTCGGCGGGGCTGCCACAGTTCCTCGTCAGCGGCCGGCCCGACGCGTCCTGCAAGCAGTCGCCGGACCGGGTGAAGGCGGCGGCCGCGAACTGTGGTCACCAGGTGGCACAACGGCGGGTGACGGTCAACCTGTCGCCCGCGTCGGTGCCCAAGATCGGGTCGGGATTCGATCTCGCGATCTGTGTCGCGGTGCTCGCGGCCTCGGAGACGATCGAGCGGCGGGTGGTGGAGGACGTGGTCCACCTCGGGGAGCTGGGTCTCGACGGGACGGTCCGGCCCCTGCGGGGGGTGCTGCCACTGGTGCTGGCCGCGGCCAGGGCCGGGGTGCGGCACGTCGTCGTCCCGGTCGCCAACGCCGCCGAGGCGCGGTTGATCCCCGGGATCCGGGTGCATCCCGTAGCTCACCTGGGTGAGCTGGTCGAGCGCTATCGACTGCTGGCCGCAGGGGTGACCCCTCCCGAGGTGGAGGAGCCGGTGCATCCCGTCCCGCCGGAGGTCGGCTGGCCCGATCTCGTCGACATCGTGGGTCAGGACGAACCGCGTCGCGCGCTGGAGACGGCGGCAGCGGGTGGGCACCATCTCTACCTGGTGGGTCCGCCCGGCGCCGGCAAGACGATGCTGGCAGAGCGGTTGCCGGGGCTGCTGCCGCCCCTTGACGACGAGCAGGCCATGGAGGTCACCGCGGTCTCCTCGATCCTCGGCATGCCGGGGGTCCTGACCGCCCTGGAGCGTCGGCCGCCGCTCGTGGCACCCCACCACGGGGCGTCGATGCCGGCCATCGTCGGGGGCGGGACCAACCCTGTGGTCCCCGGGGCGGTCACGCAGGCCCACCACGGGGTCCTCTTCCTCGACGAGGCCCCGGAGTTCCAGTCCGGCGTGCTCCAGGCCCTGCGCCAGCCCGTCGAGTCGGGTGTCGTCGTCATCGGCCGGGCGATGGGCCGGTTCCTGTTCCCCTGCCGTTTCCAGCTCGTCCTGGCGGCCAACCCGTGCCCCTGCGGGCTGGGCTACGGCAAGGGCGACCGTTGCCGGTGCTCGTCACTGCGGCGCAACACCTACCAGAACAAGCTGCGGGGCCCGTTGCTCGACCGGGTCGACATCCAGGTGTTCGTCCCCGCACCGTCGCGGGCCACCCTGATCCTCGAGCCGGGCGAGACGACGGCCGTGGTGGCGGCTCGGGTCCGTGAGGCGCGTGCCATCCAGGGCGAGCGCTGGGGGCACCTCGGCTACCGGGTCAACGCCCACGTCCCGGGCCCGGTGTTTCGCGACGGTCCGATGCGCCTGTGTCGGGCCGTGACCCACGACCTCGACGCGGCGCTCGACCGGGGCCTGTCGATGCGTTCATACCACCGCTGCCTCAAGCTCGCCTGGACCCTGGCCGACCTGCGCGGGGCCGACGTGCCCGACGGCGACGACGTGGGCATGGCTGTCGGGCTCCGCTGCCAGGATGGCGAGCTGGCGGCATGACGTCCGTGGGAGAGAAGGCGTCGGGCGTCGAGCCACGGCAGGCGGTCGAGCCGGTCCGGGGTCCGGTCGTATCGCCGGGGGAGCGGCGGGCCCGAGCGGCCTGGAGCCGGATCAGCGAGCCCGACGACGCCCGCGCCGGGGCGCTGGTGCGTGAGTTCGGTGCAGAGCAGGCCCTCGCCGACGTGCTCAGCGGGTCGTCCAGTGTGCCCGAGGTGTTCCGGATGCGGGCGGAGCGGCTCGCCATCGATCGGGACCTGGAGATCGCGCACCAGGTGGGGGCTCGGATCGTGTGTCCGGGGGACACGGACTGGCCCGAGGGCGTCGACGACCTCCCGCACCCGCCGATCTGCCTCTGGGTGCGCGGTCCGGGTGACCTCGCCCTCCTCGCGTCGCGGTCGGTGTCGATCGTCGGGGCCCGGAGCAGCACCCGCTACGGGGAGATGATGGCGAACGACCTCGCGGCCGGGGTGGCCGATCGCGGCTTCGGCGTCGTGTCCGGCGCCGCCTTCGGCATCGACGGCGCTGCCCACCGTGGGGCGCTCGCCGTGGACGGCTTCACGGTCGCCGTCCTCGCAGGCGGGGTGGAACGCGCCTATCCCGTGGCGCACTCACGGCTGATCGAGGCCATCGCGGAGTCCGGTGCCGTGATCTCCGAGGTCGCGCCGGGGTCGGCGCCCACGCGCCCGAGGTTCCTTCTGCGCAACCGGCTCATCGCTGCCCTCACCTGCGGGACCGTCGTCGTCGAGGCCGGCCTGCGATCCGGCTCCCTCAACACCGCCCGCACGGCCGTCGACCTCGGCCGACCGGTCGGTGT
The DNA here is from genome assembly GCF_025353065.1 of Lapillicoccus sp. Classification (GTDB taxonomy): domain Bacteria; phylum Actinomycetota; class Actinomycetes; order Actinomycetales; family Dermatophilaceae; genus Lapillicoccus. The sequence goes on along the minus strand of NZ_JANXRJ010000305.1, from coordinate 7,666 downwards.
GGTCCCGGGCCCGGTGACGTCGATGGTGTCCGCGGGGTGTCACCAGGCGTCCCGCGACGGCATGGCCGTCCTCGTCACGGACGTGGCCGAGGTGGTCGACCTCCTCGGTGCCTACGGTTCCGAAGCCGCCCCCCGACCTCGTGGCCCGTCCCGTCCCACCGACGACCTCGACCCCGTCGACGCCCAGGTGCTCGCGGTCGTGCCGTTCCGCAAGGCGATCGACGCGACCGCCATCGCCCTCGCGGCCGGCCTCGCACCCCACGCGGTCGCCGCCGGCCTGCCCCGGTTGGCGCTCGTGGGCCTCGTGGTCCGCGACGGCGCCGGCTGGAAGAAGGTCCCCGAGAAGCGGACGCCCTGACCCCGGAGCTTGGCTGGCGGCCCGGGCAGCGCGTGATCCCTTGCGTCCGCGGGAGTGGTGGTGAGAGCGACCAGTTCGCGGACGTTGCGGCATACCCGGGGGGCCGGGACGTCCGTGCGGAGGCGATACCGGTGTCTTGTTGCCGCGGACGTTGCGGTAAACCCGGGGGCGGGACGTCCGTGCGGAGGAGACACCGGTGTCTCGTTGTCGCGGACGTAGCGTGGTGGCGCCGAGTCGGGACCGTGACCTCCTGCGGCCGCGTCGTTGCCCGCCTCTGTCCGAGCGTTATGACACGGTTGTTGGGTGAGCCGTCCCGTCGTTGCCGAGCTGCCGGGTGGCCTGGTCGACGAACCCGCCGGGCCGGGCGACGCCGGTGCGGTCGCCCCCGTCGCTCTCTCGGGCGACCCGGCTTCTCCCGCTTCTCCGGCTCATCCCGCGGCGTCTCCGGAACCGGAGCGGGAGTCGATGGGTGAGGCCGCTCGCTCGATGGTCGTCGACTTCGACCGGCACCTCGGGTCCGAACGGGGCCGGTCCGTGCACACCCGGCGGGCCTACGTCTCGGACGTCACCGGGCTGCTGGAGTTCGCTGCCGCCCGTCGCGGGGTGCTCGCGGTCGAGGGGCTGCGTCTCGTCGACCTGCGGGCGTGGCTGGCCGACCTGTCGCAGTCGGGAGCCGCCCGGTCGACCATCGCTCGCCGGGCTGCTGCCGCGCGGACGTTCCTGCGCTGGGCGACCCGGACCGGGCGCATCCTCCTCGACCCGTCGCTGCGCCTGGTCGCACCCCGACGCAATGCCACCCTGCCCGGCGTGCTGCGGCAGGGCGAGGCGAGCGACCTGCTGGAGGTCGCCGCGCTGGCCGCGGACGACGACGACCCGCTCCACGTGCGCAACCTCGCTGTCCTCGAGCTCCTCTACGCGAGCGGCATCCGGGTGGGTGAGCTCGTTTCTCTCGACGTCGATGACCTCGATCTCCACTCGGACGTCGTCCGGGTCATGGGCAAGGGGGCCAAGGAACGCACGGTCCCCTACGGCGCGCCCGCGCACCGGGCTCTCGAGGCATGGCTCGCCCGCCGCTCAGCGGTGGCCACCACGAACAGTGGATCGGCACTCTTTCTCGGCCGCCGCGGCCGGCGGATCGATCCTCGCCAGGCCCGCGAGGTGGTGCATGCTCTCATGGCTCATGTGCCGGGTGCGCCCGACCTCGGGCCCCACGGCCTCCGCCACAGCGCGGCGACCCATCTGCTCGAGGGCGGTGCCGACCTGCGGATGGTGCAGGAGCTGCTCGGGCACGCGAGCCTCGCGACGACCCAGATCTACACCCACGTCTCCGTCGACCGCCTGCGAAACTCCTACAACCTGGCCCATCCCCGCGCCTGACCGGCTCCGGCACTCCTGTCGCTCATGAGCCCCACCCCGCGACCAATGATGTGCAACGCCGGGCATACCGGGCGCTGTGGCGAGCCGGGCTGGCGTTGAACGCAGACATCGGCTTGAGTGGGCGAGGGCGCCGTCCGACACGCCGCAGTTCGGGCAACGACGGTCGCGCTCGTCGTCAGAGGTCGATCATGGGACCCATGGCACAGCGGGTGGGGACGGCGGGCGGATCGGGACCGCGCCGCCACCTGTCACTGGGCACGGCAGCAGCACGGCAGCAGCACGGCAGGCCACCGCTATCCGAACAGGAGACCATGACCCGCACCGAGCTGCCTCCGGATCGCACCCGCCCCACCGGGAACGCGACACCGGTGTCGACCCGACGCACGGCGGCGCGGCAGCGGATGCGGTTGCGGCGGACCGTCGTCCTCGCGGTGGGGGTCCTCCTGGTCAGCACGGTCACGGCGCGATGGCTCGAGGACTCCGGTGACGTCTCGGTCGCCACGGCACACCTCGCCGCCGCGCAGACGATCACCGGTCCGCTGCGGACGGAAGCAGGCTCGGCACGTCCGGCGACTCTGCCCCCACGGGCATCCTCGACGCCGTCGGTCGGCGCAGCGATCACCCCCGTCGCCCCGACTCTGCCGAGCACACCCGTCACAGCCGCACCCGTCACGCCGACCGGGCCCGGCACCAGTGCACCGCCACACGCCGACGACGAGTCCGGTGGCTCGGCAACGACCGTCCCGGCGAACGCGACGGTCACCGTCCCCGCCACGGGCGCCGGAACCATCAGCGCGCTGACGATCCCTGCCGGTGAGGTGAAGGCCTCGGGCCGCACGGTTCGCTACTCGATCGAGATGGAGAACGGGCTCCCTGTCCCGACGGCGGAGTTCGCGGCTGCTGTGCAGACCGTCCTCACCGACCCACGCGGATGGCAGACCAAGGACGGCGTGCGCTTCGTGCCCGTCGCCCCGGCGGACCTTGCGGCCGGCGCGCCGGTCGATGTCAGGGTCACCCTCGCGAGTCCTGCGTTGACGGCCAAGCTCTGTGCGCCGCTCGACGTGTCGGCCCAGCAGGTGTCCTGCTGGAACGGCAGTCGCGCCGTGCTCAACCTCACTCGGTGGATGCTCGGCTCGACGACCTACGGCACCGATCTCGCGCAGTACCGCATCTATCTCATCAGCCACGAGGTCGGTCATGGACTCGGCCACGGGCACGTCCTCTGTCCCGGTCCGGGAAAGCCGGCACCGGTCATGGTCCAGCAGACCAAGAGCCTCGAGGGCTGCGTCGCGTCACCCTGGCCGACCGGCACCTGACCCACCGGTCGTCCGCGCCGATGCTCCCCCGGCCCCTTGGCCGTCAGCCCCGAAGCCGACAAGGGGAGGAGGACCACCCGGCGGGGGACGACGAACGCGAGGGGATCGAGGTAGGTCGCGCCACGCAGCACGCCCCAGTGCAGACAGGTCGCGGGGGAGCAGTGACCGGGAAGGGCGTCCATCGTCCCGACGACGTCGCCGGCGCGGACCGACGTCCCGACATCGGCGGCAGGAAGAACCGGCTCCAGGGTGCTCCGCAGGCCATCCGGGTGGCTGATGACGACGACCGGCCGGCCGGCGATCACGCCGGCGAACGTCACCGTCCCGCCTCGAGGAGCTCGGACCTGCTGCCCCACGGCGGCCGCGAGGTCGACCCCGCGATGGCCTGCCCCCCAGGCGTCGGCCGGCGGGTCGAAGCGTGCGACGACGACCGGCTCCGGACGCAGCGGCCACACCCATCGCTCCGGGGTCACCGGCGGACCGGCGCCCGCGACCGGAACGAGCAGTGACAACGCCGGGAGCAGTGGCAGCACCGGGAGCAGCGACAGCCCCGGGACCAGGGACAGGGCTCGGAGCAGCGGACCGGGAAGTAAGAACATCACCACACCCTCGGGTAGTCGGCCCGCCCGGCGCCAGAGCGGTGTCAAGGGCTGTGGATCGTGGGACGACGGCACCGGGGGATGTGGACAACTCCGCGCGCAGCCACCGCTCCCACCGTGCAGGCCCGGTCCGGCCGGCGCGAGGATGGGACCTAGCCCAACGACGCCCGCAGTCCGGCCAGCCGGGCGGCGGCCTCCACCAGCACCTCGTCCTTCTTGCAGAAGGCGAAGCGCACGAGGGTCGCGGCAGCGTCGACGTCGTCGTGGAATACCGACACCGGCACCCCGACGACCCCACAGCGCGCGGGCAGCTCGCGGCAGAACTGCAGCGCGTCGACCGCGCCGAGCGGTGCCGCATCGGCGATGACGAAGTACGTGCCGCCAGGGCGGGACACGACCAGGCCGGCCGCAGCCAGCCCCTCGCAGAGGAGATCGCGCTTGCGCTCCAGGGCGGAGGCGATACCGGCATACACCTCGTCGCCCAGGCCGAGCGCGGCCGCGACAGCGGGCTGGAAGGGGCCGGAGGCGACGTAGGTGAGGAACTGCTTGACGTCGCGGGCCGCCGTCACCGCGGCCTGCGGACCGGTCACCCAGCCGACCTTCCAGCCGGTCGCGGAGAAGGTCTTGCCCCCGGACGAGATGGTGATCGTCCGGTCCGCCATCCCGGGCAGCGTGGCGACGGGGATGTGCTGGCGTCCGTCGAAGACGAGGTGCTCGTAGACCTCGTCCGTCACGACCCAGGCGTCGTGCTCGCGGGCGAGGGAGCAGACGAGGTCGAGCTCCGCGCGGGTGAAGACCTTCCCCGTGGGGTTGTGCGGGGTGTTGAGCAGGACGAGCTTCGTCTTGTGCGAGAACGCTGCTCGCAGGGACGCCTCGTCGACGGCGAAGTCGGGGAAGCGCAGCACCGATGTGCGGCGGGTCGCCCCGGCGAGGGCGATCGTCGCGGCATACGAGTCGTAGTAGGGCTCGAACGTGACCACCTCGTCGCCCGGGTCGCAGAGGCCCATGACGACCGACGCGACGCCCTCCGTGGCGCCCGCGGTGACGAGCACCTCGCGTCGCGGGTCGAGCGCGATGCCGTAGAACCGCTCCTGGTGCGCGGCGATCGCGTCTAGGAGCTCGGGCACACCGGGACCGGGCGGGTACTGGTTGCGGCCACCGTCGATCGCAGCCTTCGCCGCCTCGAGCATCGACGGCGGGCCGTCGGTGTCGGGGAACCCCTGACCGAGGTTGATCGCCCCGGTCGCGCTCGCGAGCGCCGACATCTCGGCGAAGATCGTGGTGCCGAACGCGTGCACCGGAGCATTCGAGAACCTGGGCATGGGATCGAGGCTAGCCCGACGTCCTGGCCGCAGAGGAGTCGTATGCCGCTCGGCCGGCGCCTCAGGGCTGGTGGGGCTGCCGCCTCAGGGCTGGTTGGGCTGCACCCCGAAGCCGCAGGCGTCGATCCGGTAGAGCGTGTAGCGTCCCGCCGTGGCGATCCGGACGAGGCCCGCGACACCGCGCAGGTCGTCCATCCCCGTGGTGCGCTCAGCGAGGTTGAGCCGGTAGGTCACCAGGCCCGTGATGGCGTACTGCACGTTGGTCCGGCGCAGGGCGTCACAGACGTCGGTCCGCGTCGTCACATCACGCAGGTGCAGGCCGATGAGGGCGCTGTCGCGGTCGGGGTTGAGCAGCAGGGAGTCGAAGAGGACCTTGCGGTGGTGGAGGGCGTAGAGCAGGCCCGATCCGTTTGCCGGGACGTCGGCGGTGACGACGTCAGCGGGGATCAGGGCCGCCAGGGTGCCCAGATCGGCGTCCTGCTCGGCGGTGAGGAGGACGGCCTCCGGCTCGGGCGGGTGGTAGAAGTTCGAGATGAGTGTGCTGGCGACGGAGTGCGACAGGCCGCCGCTCACCGTGACGAGGACCAGCAGGGCGGCGACGCCCGTGGTGACCCGCACGGCGCGATCGTCCGTCACCAACCGCCCCGACCCGCCCGACCGGCGCGAGCCACCCCATCGCTTCCCGGCCCTGGCCAGGAGCGGCTGGAGGCCGGCGACCGCGGCGACGAGCAGCAGCACGAGCGGGATGGCGGCGAGCGCGGCGAGTCGGTACTTGTCGTTGTACCAGTACCCGGTCAGCAGGTCGCCGGCCACGGTCCGCGGGCCCGCCGCGAGCACGTAGAGCAGGAGGCAGAAGGCCTCCACCACCAGGACCCAGCGCAGCTCACGCCGTCGTGCGCAGACCACGACCCCGACGAGGGCGAGCAGCGGAAGGCCCAGCTGCCGCCCCGACGTCTGCAGGGACAGCAGCCCCACCTCGCCCAGCGCCGGCACGACGCCGGTGGTCGAGCTGGGCCGGTAGCTCATCGTGTTGGCGACCTGCTGCGACACGCGCGGGAGGACGACGAGGACAGCCAGGCTCCCCACGACCAGCAGGCCCGCGTCGAGCAGGGCGCGCCTCCGACTTCGGCCGGGGGTCCGGGTCGCGCGGCCCGCCCGGTTCGTGAGGAGGCCGAGGACGACGATCATCACGAGCGAGACGAGGCCGTTGGGGTGGACGAGGGTGAACCCCGGCACCGCTGCGAGCACCCCCAGGCCGATCCTCGACCGCGTCACGGGATCGAGGGCGGCACCGCCGGGGTGTGCGGATCCTCCGACGACACCTGCTGCGAGCAGGGCCGGCCCGAGGATGCCGGGGAGCAGCGCCGTCGCGAGCAGGTTGGGCCAGAGGACCCCCCACCCCATGAGGAGGTAGGGGAAGGTCGTCACGGCGGCGGACGCCAGGCCGGCAGCGACGAGCACCACGGCTCGGCGCCCCAGCACCAGTCGCGCGAGGACGACGCAGCCGAGGGGGAAGAACACCGCCGCCCCCGCTAGGGCGGTGAGGTTGGCGGCGGTGACGATGTCGAGCCCAGGCAGCACCTGCATCGTGCTGGCGGCGAGATCGTGGAAGCCGCTCGGGTAGGAGACCGGTGGACCGATCGACGAGAAGGAGCCGCTGTCGAGGAAGGCCCGGATCCGGTTGAGGTGAGCGACGACGTCGGTGCTGTCGACGAGGTCACCGGGAGTGCCGATCGACGGCAGGCTCGCGGCCAGGATCACGATCGCGCCCATCAGCACCGATCCCGCGGCGACGAGCAGGGTGCGGGGGGAGTCCGGCCGGGCCGTGGGAGGACGGGGTCGTCGCGACGCCTGCCAGCCGAGCCGCAGCGCCAGGCCCACGAACCACGAGGCGAGCACCCAGGCCAGGCTGAAGACCACCAGCAGCAGGGGCGACCAGTCGACCGACAGCAGGTGTGCGGCGATCGGCGAGAGGGTCAGGGAGGTGAACCCCAGGCTCGGCGCGAGGCCCCAGGCCACCAGCCCGCGCAGCCCGACGGCATACGCCATCGCCGTGCCCGGCAGCAGCACGATGGCGAGCAGGACGACGAAGGCCGGCGCGACGGACCACCAGGCGCTCATGGTGGGGGACGATAGCCGTCGCCGATTTCACCCCCGACACCCCCACGCCGTACGATGCAGGCACGACTCTCCCGGACCCACCGCCCCGCTCGTCGGGATCGGCGCCGAAGGGTCGAATTCGCGCGTCTTCCGTCGGCCGACGAACACCCTCCGCAGCGAGGCGACCTCCGAGGCCGGGACGCACCACGGCAGTCCGGTATGCCGGGCAGCGACATCCGCTGCCCAGCCCGTCGGCGGGGTGCGCATGCAGGCGCCAGGTCGCACCGGGCTCCCGCCCTCCGCGAGAACAACTGTCAATTACTGAGGGAGAACAACGGCATGGCCGTCGTCACCATGCGCCAGCTCCTCGAGAGCGGCGTCCACTTCGGGCACCAGACCCGTCGCTGGAACCCCAAGATGAAGCGCTTCATCATGACCGAGCGCAACGGCATCTACATCATCGACCTGCAGCAGTCGTTGACCTACATCAACAACGCCTACGAGTTCGTCAAGGAGACCGTCGCCCACGGTGGCACGATCCTCTTCGTCGGCACGAAGAAGCAGGCCCAGGAGCCCATCGCCGAGCAGGCGACG
>NZ_JANXRJ010000239.1 GCF_025353065.1 Lapillicoccus sp. | reverse complement strand
CTGGTCGGCATACGCCCTCGCCCAGTTCGTGGCGGTGACGCACCAGCGGTCGCCCGGCACGAGGCCGGGGAAGCCGTACTCCGGCCGGGGCGTGCTCAGGTCGTTGCCGATGCCCCTCTGGTGCTCGAGGAACGCGGCGGTGACGACCGCGCAGATCGTATGGCTGCCACGGTCCTCGGGCCCCGTGTTGCAGCAGCCGTCGCGGAAGAACCCGGTCATCGGGTCCGTGCCGCACGGCTCCAGATCGGTCCCGAGGACGTTGCGCTCCGTCATGGTGACCATCATGGCCGGGGTCGGGCCGCTCGGCGAGCGAGGTAGGTGTCACCGGCCGCGCGGATCAGCACGGTGGCCCAGGTCCGGAACGGCCGCCACGGCTCGGCGATCGCGGTGAGCTCGTCCGCCGTCGGCGTCGTGGTGAGCCCGTAGAGCTGCCGGACCAGCTCCAGGGCCTTGGGCTCCTGGGTCGGCAGCACGTCCGTGAGGCCGCACGCGCGGATGACGACGAGGGCGGAGTAGAACGGGCCGATCCCGGGCAGCTCCTGCACCTCGCGCATCGCCTCCTCGGGGTCGAGCGAGGTGAGGTGGGCGACGTCGAGCCGCCCGTCGAGCGCGGCTTGCGCGACCGCGTGCATCCGCGTCAGCTTCACCTCCGGTATGCCGGGGAAGGTCTCGACGGCGAGCAGCTGACTCGGCGTCGGGACGGCGGCGAGCTCCTCCCCGGCCAGGTCGAAAACCGCACCGTGCGCCCGGCTCAACGCTGCTCGCACCTGCGCCATCTGCCGCGCCGGGCGCCTCGCGGACAGCACCGACCAGAGCGCCGCCTCGTAGGGGCTGGAGAACTGCGGCGGCCGCATCCCGGGCCGGACGGCCTGGAGCGCTCCGATCATCGGGTCACGCTGCCCGAGCTCATCGAAGCCGCGTCCGTCGTGGTCGAGCGAGAGGACCCGGGCGACCTGGGCGCGAACGTCTTCGGGGTCGGCGTCGGAGGTGGTCTCCCCGACCACCACCCCGCCCGGTCCGTCGGGCTCGGTGAGGACGACGCCGACCTGCCCGACCTGCCCGCGCCGGGCGGCATACCCGTCGAGGCAGAAGGCGAGGCGCATCCGGCCGTCCCAGGATCCCTCGCGTCCGCCGAAGCCGAACATCGCGGACTCGCGCAGTGAGTAGGCCCCTCGGGGCTCGATCGTAAAGGTGGTCATGGTGTCCATGCTCTGCGGCATACCAGACACGTGCTGTCAGGTATGCCGCGAAACTCCCCGTCCACCGGCGCCAGAGTCACCTCACGTCACGCCCCCATGACGGACCCGGCTGGTAGCGTGCGCCTCATGGTTCGGGAAACTCCTCGATGAGGTCGAGTAACGCGTAGCGCGTCGGCAGCGGGTCTGACGCTGATGGTGGTCATCGGAGGGGCTGCGGTCGCCGTGGCCGCTCCGTCGGGAAGCGCGCCGCCCGTGCAAGCCGATGCGGTGGTCTCCGGCGCCGCGTTGTCGGTGTCGGTGTCGGTGTCGGTGTCGTCAGGATCCATGCACTCCTGTGTGGTGACCACCAGCGGGGGGGTGAAGTGCTGGGGATACAACCCTGCCGGTGAGCTCGGTGACGGCACGACCACCACGCGCAGTACCCCGGTCGACGTCGTCGGCCTCACCTCGGGTGTCGCGATGGTGTCGGCCGGCACGGAGAACACCTGTGCGCTGACCTCCGCCGGGGGAGTCAAGTGCTGGGGCGACAACGGCTTGGGCCAGCTCGGCGCCGGGAACATCGGGGTCGCGCAGAGCAATACCCCGGTCGATGTCATCGGCCTCGCTTCGGGCGTCACCGCGATCGCAGTCGGGTATGACCATGCGTGTGCTGTCACCACCGGGGGCGCCGTCAAGTGCTGGGGATACAACGCCTACGGCCAGCTCGGTGACGGAACCATGGGCGGCTCGTCGTCGACGCCCGTCGACGTCGTCAACCTCGGCGCCAAGGCCCATGCCCTCGCGCTCGGAGACTTCCATTCCTGCGCGATCACGGCCGTCGGCGTGAGCTGCTGGGGTGGCAACGGCAACGGCCAGCTCGGGAACTTCACTCAGACCGACAGCGCCTCGCCGGTCGCCGCCGCCAAGCTTGCCAGCGGCGTCACGTCATTGTCCGCCAGCCAGGACCGCACCTGCGCGGTCAGCAGCACCGGCAAGGCGTACTGCTGGGGGCAGAACCGGGGCAGTTACCTCGGTGTGGGCCGCAGACAGGTCCGGGTCCTGGCGCCGGCGCTCGTCGTCGGGCTCCCGGGAAAAGTGACCACGGTGGGGGTCGGTGACTCCATCTGCACGACCGGAGGCGGGATCACCTCGTGCTGGGGGCGCAACACCTACGGCCAGGTGGGGGACGGCACGACGACGCCGCGCACCACGCCCGTGCAGGTCGTCGGGCTGCCGGGCGTCGGGACCCAGGTCTCCCCGGGGTTCTACTCGACGTGCGCCGTGACCCGGTCCGGCGGGGTCTTCTGCTGGGGCAGCGACGAGGTCGGCCAGCTCGGCGACGGACGCTCCGGGACGGGGATCATGTCGACCGCTCCGGTGGCCGTTCACGGCCTCTGAGCCCGATCGTCGACTCCGAGGCTGATCGTCACAAGGGATCTTGGCCGGGCGAAGGCGACCAGAGCAGCGTCATCCTCCCCTCTGTGCGCCGCACGAAAGCGCGGAGAGGTAGCGCTGCCGCGTTTCACCCGGCGTGCCCATGTCCCCTGCTCCCCGGCTGACCGTGCGAGACCCAGGTCACGGACCAGGAGGTCGGTGACTTCCACGGCACGAAGACCGCGCTCGAGATGGGGACCGAGCTCGTCCCCGGCTACCTCTCCAACTTCCAGCAGGGCCGGGTGTCCAACAACATCTACGTCACCGCCCTCGTCGAGACCGCCGCCTGGGGAGCCGAGCTGGCCACGGCGCTGAGCGGCAGCGAGGAACGGGGACACATCTACGTCGTCGAACCGCTGGGACCGTTCGAGGACGACCCCAACGTGACCGACAAGCGCTTCCCCGGCAACCCCACCCAGTCCTACCGGACCAGCCGCCCGCTGCGCATCGTCGACGAGCTGCCGAGCTGGCCGGGGCACAACCCCGAGGTGCTCAAAGGAATGCTGGACCGTCTGGCGCAGCTCCGCGAGCAGGGCCTCGACGTCATCGAGGACTGACGCAGGTATGCCGCGGTCGCCGGTCCCGCGGCACCGTCGGGCGGCAACGGCATGGGTTCCTCAATCACCGGCCCCGCCGCGATCGCCCCCCTGATGGCACGCGTGGGCTCGAGCTCCGCCGACGGCACGGCGGCGTCGATGACGCGCCGGTTGGCACGCGCACTCTTCGGGATCTCCTACCAGGGGACGACCTGACGGTCCTCCCAGAGCACTCCGGTCAGGGCGCCGGCAGCGGAGCGGCCGGCCAGCCACAGGGCGGTCTCGGCTCCCTGCTCGGGGGACCGAGGCGCGTCAGGACCGCCCATGTCGGTCCGGCAGTGGCCGGGGCAGGTCGCGTCCACCAGCACCCCGCGCATCCCCATGCCCTGCTCGTGGGCGAGGTTGCGCACCAAGGCGTTGACGCCCGCCTTGGCCACGCGATAAGGCGCCAGCCCACCGGCGTTGCCCGGGCCACTCATCCGACCGAGGCAGGCACTCACCGCCACCACCCGGCCATGGCGCCGTTCGACCATGCCCGGGACGAACGCCGCCATGGTGCTCCAGACCCCGTCGAGGTCGACCGCCATCACCCGGCGCCACTCGCTCTCGCTGGTGCGCAACGTCTTGGCGGTGCGTTCGCTCATCACCCCGGCCGCGCAGATCAGGATGTCGACGGCGGCCAGCGGGCCCAACCGCCCAGGAAGGGCGACCACCTCCTCGGAGCAACCGACGTCGCACCCGATCCCGACCGCGTCGATCCCCTCCGCCACCAGCATCGCGGCGGCCGCCCCGGCCGTGTCGTCCCCGCGACCGACCAGGACCACGGTCGCGCCGCGCACGCCCAGCCCGCGGGCGGCGGCGAACCCGATACCTCGACTGCCTCCCGTTACCAGCGCCACTTGGCCGTCAAGCCGTTCGTCGGGCTGTTCTTCGGACTGTTCTTCGAGCTGTTCTTCGAGCTGTGCGTCCTGCGGAGTCATGGGTCCACTATGCGTGTCGCCGCGCCGCCGCACGCACGCATCCCTGGCGGAGATGACCACATGACTCACATCAAACGTTTCGACCACACCGGAATCACTGTCGCTGACCTGGACTCGGCGACGGCGTTCGTCGTCGGCCTGAGCCTCGAGGTCGAGGGCACCGGATCCGTTCAAGGGGACTTCGTGGAGACCGTCTGCGGCATCCCGGGCGCGCAGTGCAAGATCACGATGCTGAGGTCGCCCGACGGTGCCCGGCTGGAGCTCTCGAGCTTCGTGACGCCCGACCCCACCCCGGGGTCTCCCGAGGCGATGGCCAACGAGGTGGGTCTGCGTAACGTGTCCTTCGAGGTCGGCGACCTGCAGGCGGCCGTCGACGCGAGGGCTGCGGACGGCTCCGGGCTCGTGGGTGGGGTCGGCGAGTACGAGGGCAGCGTGCGGATGGCCTACGTCCGCGGGCCGGAGGGGATCGTCGTGTCACTGTTCGAGCAGCTCGGCTGACGCGCGCCCCGTCGCCCGCCGAGCCACCCGGCGTACAGGGTGCCTGGCGGCCTGTCACGCGACGCCACAGGCGAGCCGTGAATCGTGCCGACCGACGAGTGATGGCAGCCGGCGCGAACGCTCGAACCAACTAGCGATCGGACCGAAGTCAGTGCACCGCTGGCAGCAGAGTGCGGCGTAGAGCGAGCAGGTCGGCGGTGGTGGTCGCTGCCGCCGGAGCCTTGGCAGCAGAGGTGAGGGTCGCCGGCGGTGGCGGCACCGGACGGCACTGAGCGTCAGAACGGTTCCCGGGCACCCGGGCCGGAAGGGCGCCGGTCGCCAGATAGGCAGCGATCTTGTTGTCGACGCAGGCGACGCCCGAGAGGGAGCCGGCGTGCGTGGTGCCGCCCACACCTTCGATGAGGACCGAGCCCGTGAAGACGCTGCGCACGTAGAGCGACCCCTCGTATGGTGTCGCCGCGTCACGCGTCTCGTCGATGAGCAGCATCGCCGGCGAGCCGTGTTCGGCGACCGTCACCGGTGTGCCGGTGGTGCCGCCCCAGGTGCGGCACGGGGCGTTGTACCAGGCGTTGGACCAGGTCAGGAAGGGATGCGTGCCGTAGAGCGTCCAGTTGTCAGTGGCCCAGCGGGTCCAGCTCATCGGCCAACGGGCGTCGGTGCACTGAGTGGCCAGGTACATCGCGTAGCTGTTGTCGGCGCCCGGACCGGTCGCGCCGTTCGCGCTGATATATGCCGCCTCGATCGGGGCCCAGTTGCCGTGGTTCACCACTGCGCTGAAGGCGCTCGCCGTGTCGGCCCAGCCGTAGACGTAGTACCCCGCACTGAGGAAGGCGTCGGTCCACTCCGACGGACCGATCTTGCCGCCGTCGGCCGGGTTCTTGCGCACCTGCCCGAGGATCGCGTAGTACTTCTTGCCGATCGCGATCGGGTCCGTGCCGAGGTGGTAGACGTCGTCGTACTTGGCGATCCAGCCCCAGAAGGCGGGCATGACGGCATCGAAGGAGACGTCCTGGGCGAGGTTCGCCTGATACCAGACACCCCGCGGGTCGACGTTGCTGTCGAGCACGAAGCGGCGCACCCGATCGGGGTGCACGGTGGCGTAGACCTGACCGAGATAGGTGCCGTAGGAGAAGCCGTAGAAGTTGAGCTGCTTCTGCCCGAGCACGATGCGGATGCTCTCCATGTCGCGGACGGTGTCGGTCGTCTTGACGTGGTCGAGCAGCAGCCCACCCGCCGCCGCGCAGGCGCGCGAGTACGTCGCGGTCTTGGTGAACCAACGACGCTCGATGGTGGGGTTCGACGGGACGTAGTCGGGCCGGTCGAAGCCGAAGTAGTTGCCGTCGCAGGTGAGCGCGGGCACGCTGGAACCGACCCCGCGCGGGTCGAAGCCGATCCAGTCGTAGAGGAGGCCGGCGCCCTTGGGGACCAGGCTGCCGATGACCGACAGGCCCAAGCCGGAGGCCCCAGGGCCACCGGGATTGGTGAGCATGATGCCCTGGTAGGCGCTCGCAGCGGAGTGGTGCACGATCCGCGACACCGCGAGCTGGATCTTCGTGCCCTGCGGGGTGGCGTAGTCGAGCGGCACGGTGAGCATGCTGCACTGGGCGCCGAAGTGCTGCAGGGTCGCGCTTGCGCAGGTCCCCCAGGTCAGCGGCGGCGGCACGTATGCCGCCGCTGTGTTCCCTGTGTTCGTGGGCGCGCTGCTCGTGGCCGCGGGAGCAGCCGAGGCTGCGGTGGTGGTGGCCACGGCGGTCAGGCCCAGGGCCATGGCCGTTCCGATTGCGATGAGGCGTGGCAGTGTGCGCATCTCGAGTGCTCCCGTCCGGTCGCCCGGCGGCGCCCGAGGATACTCTCCTGCGGCGCAGCCGCGTTGGCAAGAGGGGCAGCCGTCGCCGTAATCAGCACCCCGTCCTGTCTCGTCCTTGGCTCAAGGAAGGCCGCCACCCTCGGGGTCCCACCTGGTCGCACCTGTGTCCACCGCGCGGCGACTCAGCCACGATCTGGGGATTCGGGCGAGTCCCGACTCGAGCGGCTGCCCGGCCGAGGTCTCCTTCGCCTGCTCTGCTGCCCGTTCGTTCCGTGGGCCGAGCACAATCGACGTCGTGCCCCTGCTGGTCTGCGACCTCGACGACACCCTCGTCGACCGCGTCCGGGTGTTCGCCGCATGGGCCGGTGAGCTCGCCCGGCGCCACCAGCTCGGTGCCGAGACCCACGAATGGTTGGTGATGATCGACGAGCGCGGAAGCGCCCCGCGGGAAGAGTTCTGGAGCGCTGTCAGAGAACGCTTCAACCTCCCAGCCGAGGTCGGCGACCTCGTGGCCGAGTGGATCGCGTCGTTCCCCGACCGCTACCCGCGCGAGCCCCCCGTCCTCGAGGAGCTGATCAGCCTCAGGGACGAAGGCTGGACCCTGGCCATCGTCACCAATGGAGGCGCCGACGTCCAGGCCCGCAAGCTTGCCGCCAGCGGCCTGGACCAGATCGCACACGTCGTGTGCATCTCCGGCGTTATCGGTCTCCGCAAGCCCGACCGAGCCATCTTCGACCTCGCAGCACAACGAGCACATCAGCCCCTTCTCGGGGGATGGATGATCGGAGACAACCCCCGCGAAGACATCGAAGGCGGTCACGATGCCGGCCTCAAAACGATCTGGCTCCAGCGGGAACGCGCGTGGCCGTTGGACTCTGTCACGCCGGATCTGACCGTCGATGACATTCTCCAGGCGCTACGCCACGTCCGAACTTCAGGCTAGCTCGAGCCCACCCCGCTGTGGTCAACACGCGGCCTTGCCCGTCGACGGCTCACACGAGCCCGCTGCCCGCGCGGACGAAGCGGACGCCCCAGTCGGCGGCCAGTCGCGCGAGCTCGGGCGGTGTGACCACGGTGAACTCGGCCCCGATGGCCCCGAGGGCGTAGAGCGGGCCCTCGAACGAGTCGGTCTCCATGGTCATCGTGCAGCTCGTCGACGTCCGGGGACTCACCTTCGCCCAGCCGCCGACGCGCGCTCTGACGGTCGCGACGGGCGCCTCGACCCGGACCTCGACGAGGTGCCGACCCCCGGGTGAGCCACCGCCGACCCGGGTGCGGACGAACTGCGCGACGTCCTCGAAGGGCGGCGTGCGGTGCGCGAACGGCATACCGGCGCCTGCGGCTCCGCTGATGCGGTCGATCCGGAAGGTGCGCCAGTCCTGGCGGTCGAGGTCGAATCCGACCAGGTACCAACGCCGCCCGAGCGGCACGAGGCGGAACGGCTCGACCCGCCGCGACGACGCCGCGCCGGTGGCGGCCCGGTAGTCGAACCTGACCCGCTCACCATCGCGGCAGCCGAGGGCCAGCACCGACAGGACCGTGTGGTCGACCGGCGGAGCGGCCTCGACGCTCCATGGCGCCGGGGTCGTCGAGACGCGCACGGCGTCGAGGCGGGTCCTCAACCGCCGCGGCATGACCTGGATGATCTTGGTCAGGGCGCGTAGCGCGGCATCGCCGCCGTCGGAGGTGGCGAGCTGGGACTGGATCGCGACGGCGAGCGCCATCGCCTCGTCGTCGTCGACCACCAGCGGCGGCAACGACGCGCCGGGAGCGAGGGCGTAACCCCCGTCCACACCGGGGTTGGCGTCGACCGGGTAGCCGAGCTCCCGCAGCCGTTCGATGTCGCGGCGCAGGGTGCGGGGCGAGACCTCGAGCCGGACAGCGAGCAGCGGGCCCGGCCAGTAGCGGCGGGTCTGCAGCAGCGACAGCAGCCGCAAGGTCCGGGAGCTCGTGTTGGCCATCGTCCAAGCCTTCCCGGTATTGCGGTCAAGAACTGGCCGCGATCATCTCTCGCGTAAGGGTCACACCACCACAGCAACGAGAGGCCTCACCATGTCCGTCAGCACCGTCACCCACCTCAACTTCCGGGGCGAGGCCCGCGCCGCGCTCGAGTTCTACCAGTCGGTCTTCGGGGGCGAGCTCGCCCTCTTCACCTACGCAGACGCCCACAACGTCCAGGACCCGTCGGAGGCCGACCAGCTGATGTGGGGCCAGGTCGCCGCCGACAGCGGCTTCCGCGTCATGGCCTACGACGTCCCAGCCCGTATGCCGTGGGAGCGAGGCCAGAACTCGTTCTTCGTCTCCCTCCGCGGCGAGACCACCGAGGAGGTCACGGCCCTCTGGGACAGGCTCTCTGCCGGGGCCACCGTCCGGCAGCCGCTCGCACCCGCGCAGTGGGCGCCGCTCTACGGGATGCTGGAGGACCGCTTCGGCATCACCTGGGTCGTCGACGTCGTCGCGACCTACGCCCCGTCCTGATCTCGAGTCTTGGGTCAGTCCAGTCCGAGCTGGTCCATGATCATCGGGTCGGGAGATGATCGCGCGCGGCACCAACCGCCACCAGGATCGGGTGGAGATGACCCGGCCCCGACGTGGTCGTCTCCACCCGATCCCCTTACGTCGGGCGAAGCACCCCCTCGGGCCGTGTGCCCCGAGCCGCACGAGATCTCACTACCCGTTGCCCGCGGCTCAGCGGACGGGTAGGCATGCCTCGACCGTCCATCCGCTCCCGCCGGTCGCCCCCGCACTGAGCTGTCCGCCCAGCCTCTGGACCCGCTCGCGCAGGCCGACCTGGCCGCGGCCGGTGCCGGCGAGGGGCGCGTCGTTCGGCCCGACCCGGTCGTTCTCGACCCGCCCTGCACCACCCGGAAGGCCAGGTGCGAGACCGGCCCGGGGACCTGGCCACGGTCACCCTCGAAGCGGCAGGTGACGTTCAGCCCGCTGCGACCCGCGCGGGTGATCACCTCCTCGACTCACGCCTCATCGCCGCTGTGCGTGCCGCGGCCACGGGCGCCTCGTTGATCGAGCCGTCCATCACCCAACGGCTGCTGGAGCGGTTCGCCGAGCCGGTGGTCATCCCCGGCATACCGGCCCGGCTGGCCCTGCTCACCGATCGCGAGCTCGACGTGCTCCGCCTCATCCCCCGCGGTCTGTCCAACGCCGAGATCGCTGCGGAGCTGGTGGTCGCCGAGGCGACGGTCAAGACGCACGTGGGCCGCATCCTCACCAAGCTGGGGGTGCGTGACCGCGTCCAGGCGGTCGTGGTGGCCTACGAGACGGGCTTCGTGGGCCGCAGCGTGGGTTGAGCCGGCGTCCCCTGCGATCGCGCGGCCACCCTCTACTTCCCGACGGCCGCGATGATGCGCGCCTGGTCAGGCTCTGATCGGGTGTCCCCGAGGACCGCAGCCCACGCGGGCACCAGGTCTCCGCCCTTGTAGCGGTGACCGAATCCCCCGGGGACGTCGTTCGAGACCGCCATGTCGGCGGTGACCTGCATGAAGGTCACGAGCGGCATCCAGTTCATCTGGGCCATCGGATTGCCCCGACCCGCGTCCCGCAGCCACGCGGGTTGCTCGAACAGCAGGTCGGTGGACCACCAGGCGACGGGGTCGGTGTCGTGCTGGAGGTAGGCGACGCGAGGGGCGAGCCATGGCCCGAACTGGTGACCGTACTGGTCGGCGGTGAGCTCGGACGGGCGGCTGGCGAACCGGATGTGGCGACCCTCATCGACCACCGGGTTGACGACGGTCGACCCGGGACTGAGCGCGGCGGTCAACGCCGTGCGGTTCTTCGCGAAGGTCGGGGTCCCGCTCCACAGCGCGCCATCGACCTGGTCCAGCATCTGCTGGGGTGACGAGAAAGCGCTCTCGCTCCCGAAGGCGCCCAGCGACTCGCCGCTGACGTAGAGCTTCGGACGGACCGCCGCCGGCATCCCTGCGAGCCGGGCCCGGACCGCATCCAGGAGCAGTCGTGCCGCCTGTGGCGGTTCCGCCCGGGCTGTCAGTAGCCCGAACGCCGAGGGGAGGTTCGAGTACTGCATCGAGACCGTGGCCGTGTTGCCGTCCAGGAGGGCCTCGAAGGAGGAGACGACCCACGGGTTGATGTATCCCGTGCTGGTTGCCGTGACGACCAGGATGGCGCGCCGCTCCCAGGCGTGGGTGCGGTCGAGCTCCGCGAGCGCGGCGTCACGGGTCTGGTCCATCGAGCCGCTGAGGCCGGCGAACACCCGGATCGGCTCCACGGCCGGCCGGCCCGTGGCGTCGGTGATGGCCTTCGCGTCCGGACCGCTCGCCACGAACGCGGCGCCGTCCTGACCCAGGCTCGACCACGTCACCGGCGAGCCCGGACCTCCCGTCCGCAGCGGCGACGTCGGCGCACTCAGGCCGGCAGGCTCCGCGGCATTGACCCGGTCCGCACTCGCACCGACGAACGCCAGCGCCGCGGGAACGACGCCCTGGCTCACCAGCAGGTAGATCACGAGGAGCGTCAGCGTCCCCGCCACGACGTGGGCGAAGCTCTCGCGCACGACCCTGCTCTCCACCCTCAACAGGATCCAGTCGGAGAGGGTGGCGACCACCCTCCACAGCCCCAGCACGAGAGCGAACACGACGACCGCCGTGCCCGTGCTCCCCACGACGTAGCCCACGCCGGGTGGGTCGGCCCCCACGTAGCGGGAGACGAACTGCTGCCACCGCAGGCTCGCCAACGGGAAGAGAGCGATGGTGAGGACGAGGAGACAGACCAGTGCGCGGAGCAGGACCCGCTGGGTGCGGTCGTTCATCGAGGCCCGGAACCCGGTCAGGTGGACGAAGACGTGCCACGCCCAACCCCACACCACCC
>NZ_JANXRJ010000189.1 GCF_025353065.1 Lapillicoccus sp. | reverse complement strand
TGGTGTCCCCGGCGAAGACCTGGAAGATCACGTTGCCCCCGCTCGCCGCCACCTCGTCGTCGATCCCGACCGCGGTGGTGAGGGACGAGCAGGCACCGCCGAGGTAGTAGACGATGTCACTGCTGGCGTTGACGCCGAGGCCCTTGGCGAAGACGGCGCCGCGGATCGTGAGCGGCTTCCCGTCGCCGGCGGCGGTCTCACCGTTGCTCATGTCCTTCTCGACCGGGCCCCAGCCGTTGGTCGCGCTCACCCACGCCACGTCGCTGAGGGGCGACGCGCCCGGCGGCGGCGGCGCGACCACCTCCACGGTGAGGGCGCGGGTGGTCGCGACGACCCGCGAACGGGCCCCCCAGGCGTAGGTGGTGGTGACGGGCACGGCATACGGGCCGGGGGCGGTGCCGGGCGGAGCGGTGACCTTCCACGTCGTCGCGAAGGTCCCGCCCGTCCGCAGGGTGGCCCTCGACCACGGGCTCGTGGCCGTCACCGACCAGCCCGACGGGGCGGCCGTGGTGACCCGCAGGCTCGAGAGGGGGTCCTTACCGGCGTTGCCGACCGTGGTCGTGACGGTGGTCGTGCCGCCGGGGCTGACGGCGGCGTCGGCCCCGGAGTATGCCGTGGGAGACGTCGCGGCCAGCGCGACCGAGGGCGGGAAGGAGGACCAGCCGGGGGTGGTGCGCACCTGCAGCAGGACCGTGCCGTGGGCCGGGACCGAGGCGCTGATCGTGCCCGCGGTCTCGGTCGTCGCCTTCGACCAGAGGTCCTTCATGGTGTAGCCCGCGGCCCGGGGGAGGCCGACCTGTGCCGTCGTGGTCGAGATCGTGGTCGCGACGTCGGTGGAGTTGTAGAGCGCGACCGCCCGGTCACCGTTGGCGAGCGGCTTGGTGAAGACCCTGGTGCCGTTGCGGTCGGCGATGACCTGGCCCTGCACCCCGAGCCGGTCCTGGTCGACGGCGATGACGTCCCGGTTGAGGTAGATCGCCATCGTCGCGGGGGTCGCCTGGCGCAGGTCGGTGCCGATGAGCAGCGGCGCCGCCATGACTGCCCAGAGGCCGAAGTGCGTCTGGTACTCGGTCTGCGCCATACCGCCGTTGCCGACCTCGAGCATGTCGGGGTCGTTCCACGCGCCCGGCCTCGCGGCATACGCGAGGGGGGCGTTCTGGTCGATGATCGACTTCAGGCTGCCCCAGCTGTCGTTGATGTCGCCGGTGGTGCGCCAGAGGTTGCCGATGCTGCCGGCCCACGAGGCCGGGTCGTTGACCCCCCACTCGCAGATGCTGTAGACGATCGGGCGCCCGGTGGCCTTGAGCGCGTCGCCCATCGCCGTGTAGCGCGACTGGTAGTCGGCGAGGGTGCCGTCGGAGGCGTTGTTGCAGTTGTCGTACTTGAGGTAGTCGATATCCCACGTCGCGAAGTCGGTCGCGTCGGTCTGCTCGTGGCCCAGGCTGCCGGGGAAGCCGGCACAGGTCTGCGTGCCGGCGTCCTCGTAGATCCCGATCTTGAGACCCTGGGAGTGGACGTAGTCCGCGGTCGCCTTCATGCCCTCGGGGAACTTCGCCGGGTCGGGCACGAGGTGCCCGTCGGAGCTGCGGGTCCGGGTCATCCAGCAGTCGTCGATGTTGACGAAGGTGTAGCCGGCCGCCTTGAGGCCGCTGCTCACGAAGAGGTCGGCGGTCTGCCGGATGAGCTGGTCGTCGACGTTGCAGCCGAAGGCGTTCCAGTCGTTGAAGCCCATCGGCGGGGTCCTGGCCAGGTGGTTGTCGAGGGCCTGCGCGGGGGCGGCGACCGTCGTGGCCTCGACCACGACGAGCGTGCCGAGAACCAGGGTCGTGGCGGCGAGCGCCGTCACCCACCGCCGCCGGCGCGAACCGGTGCTGCGTCCTGCGTGCATGTCGTGTCCTTCGTCGTTTGAGGAGGGTCCGGTGTAGTCCTCCGGCCGGGGGGTCGCAACCGCAGACCGGTGGGACCTCGACGGGCAGGGTCCCGTCGTCCACAGGCCGCCCGCGCCGGATGCTCCGACGTCGGTGGCGGTAACTACACTCGGGCGGTCATGACTGAGGCGATCGCGTTCCCCACCCCGGCGGTCGCCCGGGCCGTTCCCACCGCCGACGAGGTCCTCGCCTCCCTCGACCCGGAGCAGCGCGCCGTGGCGGCCTCCCCGCTGGGGCCGATGTGCGTGCTCGCCGGGGCTGGGACCGGCAAGACCCGCGCGATCACCCACCGCATCGCCTACGGCGTCCACTCCGGTGCCTACCAGCCGCAGACCGTCCTCGCGGTGACCTTCACCGCGCGCGCGGCCGGCGAGATGCGCACCCGGCTGCGCGGCCTCGGCGTCGGTGGGGTCCAGGCCCGGACCTTCCACTCGGCGGCGCTGCGCCAGCTCCACTTCTTCTGGCCGCAGGCGATCGGCGGCGCCGCGCCCGAGGTGCTGCCGTGGAAGGCCACCGTCGTCGGCGAGGCCGCCTCGCGCCTGCGGATGCGTTTCGACCGCGCGGCGATCCGCGACCTCGCGTCCGAGATCGAGTGGGCGAAAGTCAACCTCCTCACCCCGGAGACGTATGCCGGGTCGGCCCGGACCCAGGGCCGCGACCCCGCGGGCATCGACCTCACCGCGATGGCCCGCGTCTTCGAGACCTACGAGGAGGCCAAGACCGCCCGCGGGGTGATGGACTTCGAAGACGTCCTGCTGATCATGGCCGGCATCCTCGCCGAGCGGGACGACGTCGCCCGCACGGTGCGCTCGCAGTACCGCCACTTCGTCGTGGACGAGTACCAGGACGTCAACGCCCTGCAGCAGCGGCTGCTCGACCTCTGGCTCGGCGAGCGCACCGACCTGTGCGTCGTCGGCGACCCCGCCCAGACGATCTACTCCTTCACAGGGGCGACCCCGGCCCACCTGCTCGGGTTCCCCCGGCGCTTCCCCCAGGCGCAGCTGGTCAAGCTCGTCCGCAACTACCGCTCGACCCCCGAGATCGTCGGGCTGGCCAACCTCGTCGTCCGGTCGGCGGCGCGCGCGTCCACGGGTGCGGCGGCGGGCAGCTATGTCGAGCTGCAGTCGCAGTCCGCATCGGGACGGCCCCCGAGCCTGACCGACCATTCGGACGACCCCGCCGAGGCCCACGCCGTCGCGGCCGACATCGCCGCGCTGGTCGCCGGCGGCCACCCGGCCGCCGAGATCGCCATCCTCTTCCGCACCAATGCCCAGTCGGAGGCGTTCGAGTCGGCGCTCGCGGGGGCCGACGTGCCTTACCTCGTCAAGGGTGGGGAGCGGTTCTTCGCCCGGTCAGAGATCAAGCAGGCGGTGTTGCTCCTGCGGGGGGCGGCCCGCAGCGACGACGCGAGCAAACCGCTGCCCGACCTGGTGCGCGACGTGCTCGGTGGCACCGGGTGGACCCTGACCCCGCCGAGCGCCGGGGGAGCGGTCCGCGAGCGCTGGGAGTCGCTGTCGGCCCTCGCGTCGCTGGCCGACGACCTCGTCGCGGCCCGTCCGGACGCCCGACTGCCCGACCTCGTGAGCGAGATCGTCGAGCGCACCAGCGCGCAGCACGCCCCGTCGGTGCAGGGCGTCACGCTCGCCTCCCTCCACGCCGCCAAGGGGCTGGAGTGGGACACCGTCTTCCTCGTCGGCTGCAGCGACGGGCTGATCCCCATCACCATGGCCGAGGGAGCGGCGGCGATCGAGGAGGAGCGGCGGCTCCTCTACGTCGGGATGACCCGGGCCCGCCGCGACCTGCGGATCAGCTGGGCGACCGCCCGCAACCCCGGGGGTCGGGCCAGCCGGCGCCCGTCCCGCTTCCTCGACGCCACCGCGTCCGTGCTGGGGGCGGGGGCGCGCTCGATGCCGAAGAAGGCAACGGTGTCGACGACGCTCAAGGCCTCGACCCCGGTGACGTGCCGAGGGTGCGGCGCCCAGCTCGTGTCGGCGGCCCGCCGCAAGATCGGCCGCTGCGAGGACTGCCCGCCGACCTACGACGAGGCGACGTTCGAGGCGCTCCGCACCTGGCGACTGACCGTCGCCCGCACCCTCAGCGTGCCGGCCTACGTCGTGTTCACCGACGCGACGCTCACGGCGATCGCCGAGGCCCGCCCGGGCGGTCTGCCCGAGCTGGCGCGGATCACCGGGGTCGGGGCGGTCAAGCTCGACCAGCACGGCGGGGCGGTGCTCGAGATCCTCGGTGGTGCCGACCCCGAGATCGTCGCCGAGAAGTACTCTGCCGCAAAGGAACTGGGCTCTTCCTGAGCCTTCTCAAAAGAAAGTTCCAGAAAAGCCGATAAATAAGTTGTTCGCGCTTCCGCCCCCGGCGTAACCTGACCGAGCAAGTCCAACGGGTTCAGGTGGCCGGTTGGGGCCCACGAGAGACATGAAGGAGGTTGGCCTGATGAAGAACACCACGATGACGAAGGGGATTGTCCCGATGATCGAGTCGCGCACGCGGATCCGCATCGAGCGCTCGCAGTCGGCCCACCTCCTCGCGCCCGTCACCGGTGCGATCTGGGGGACGACTCCGTCCGCCGATGCCCACAGCCCGGCCCTCCGGGGTGGCATCGCTCGAGGATGCGGCTATGCCCCGGCAGCCACGGACCAGCTCCCCACGACCCTCACCACCCCGTTCATGGATGTCGATGACCTCCGCTCCGGGAGACCACCCGTCTGATCGACCTCAGACCGGTCCTCCAGGCCGCGGAACCCGACATCCGGGATCCGCGGCCTTTTCTGTTTCTCCGGGACGTCTCGTCCCGCCGGACAGCACGGGTCGCGGCGAACACCAGGAAGACACGCTGATGACGCAGCACCGCACGACCCACCGCACGACCCACCGAAGAGAACAGCATCACGGCGGCCCCCACCACGGGCCGGCGCGAGGGACCGAGATCAGGCCCCCGGGACACCCCCGGGGAGCCGAGGACGAGAGGGAGGTGTTACCGATGTTGACTGCACTGATCGACCTGACGGCCCGGGTCGAGACGACGGGCATCCCGTGCCGGGAGTACGACTCGGAGCTGTGGTTCGCGGAGAGCCCCGCCGACGTGGAGTTCGCCAAGAGCCTGTGCGCGGTCTGCCCGTTCCAGGCCGAGTGCCTCGTCGGGGCGCTCGACCGGCGCGAGCCCTGGGGCGTCTGGGGCGGACAGCTCCTCGTCCAGGGGGCCGTCGTCGCCCGGAAGCGGCCGCGTGGTCGCCCCCGGAAGGACGACGTCTACGCCGCCTGACGGCACCCGCCGTCGACGACCTCACCCGCGTGACCACCACCTGCGTGACCACCACCTGCGTGACCACGACCTGCGTGACCACGACCTGCTTGACCACCACAAGGAGCATCACCATGTATCAGGCTCAGCATTTTGAGCTCGCTCGACAGAACGTCGAGCAGCGCCTGCGACCCCAACGGGTCCACGGCATCCGTCGCGGAGCGCGGCTGATCCAGCTCGAGATCCGTCGTTCGCGTCGTAGCGGTCACCAGCAGTGACCCGCAGCACGACCCGGAAGCATCCACCGCGGACCTCCGGCACCAGCACCACCATCGCCAGCGCGAGGGCGGGGATGACCATGGTCTCCCCGCCCTCGTCGCCTCTGCGGGCTGTGTGCCCCGCCCCCCTCTGCGAGACTCGCGGGCATGACGCCGCCGTCGCCCGCTGAAGACCGACAGACCCCCTCCGTCGTCCGTTCCGGCACCCGATCCGCCGACCGGGCGGACGACCGTGCGCGTGTCGTCGCCGCGCTCACCACCCCCGAGCTCGCTCCGATCGTCGACCTCGTCCTCTGGGTGGAGGACGTCGACGGCGTCATGACCGCCCACGCCGCGAGCCACCTCGGCCGGGTCGTCCTGCGTCCCGGGGCGCAGCACGAGGTGCTGGCGGGTGTCGACCCCCTGCCCAGCGAGGACGCGATGGCCTTCCTCCCGTATGCCGCCGAGCTCGCCGACCCCTCGCCGGGCAGCTCCCTCGACAACGCCTACCCCCTCGCGGCCGAGCGGATCCTCTCCTTCTTCGCCGACCCGGCCCGCAGCCCCGATGTCGCCGTCGTCCACACGCCCCGACACTTCTACCCCGAGCAGGGCGGCCACGTCGGCGAGCACGGCTCGCTCGACGTCATCCAGTCGCGGGCACCCCTGGTGCTGTCGGGCGCCGGGATCCGGCGGCGCGGTCTCGTCGACGAGCACGCCCGGCTCGTCGATGTCGGCCCGACGTTGGCGGCGCTGGCCGGGGTCCCGGAGGCCGACCTGCACGACGCGGCCGGCCAGCCGCTCGACGGACGGGTGCTGGCGGCATACCTCGACGGGGTCCGGCCCCGCGCCGTCGTCGGCATCCTCTGGGACGGCGCGCACTGCTCCGACCTGGTGCACCTCGCCGAGACCGGCGAGCTGCCGCACGTCGCCCGGCTGATCGCGCGGGGCACGGCGCTGCGCGGCGGCGCGGTCGCCCAGTTCCCGAGCATCACGCTGACCAACCACACCTCGATCCTCACCGGTGTGGGTCCCGGGCGGCACGGCGTGCTGGGCAACGTGTTCTACGACCGCGAGACGGGGGAGCGGGTCGTCCCCAACGACGCGAGCACCTGGCACCGGTCGAGCGAGTGGCTGCGGCCGGGCGTGCGGACGGTGTTCGAGATGGTCGGCGACGCCGTGCCATCGGGCGCCGGCGCGCGGACCGCGAGCGTCGACGAGGCGATCGATCGTGGTGCCGACTACTCGACGATGCAACGAATCCGCGCCAGTGGCAACGCTGCTGGCGCTGGTGGACTCAACGCCGAGCTGCCTGACCCTCGTGCGTCGCCGTTCGTCGTCGACCCGGCGATGCTCGCGGACGCGTCGGTGAGCTGGGCCGTGCAGGTCGACGACCTCGGGCTCCAGCAGGTGCTCCAGCTGTGGGCAGCACCGGAGTCCGCGCCGCGGCTGACGTGGTGGGCCAACATCGTCACGGACGCGGGCCACCACGCGGCCGGTCCCCGGTCGGAGATCGCCCGCGCGACGATGCGCCAGTCCGACGCCCGGCTCGGGGTCTTCCTCGACCGCCTCGAGCAGCAGGGTGTGCTCGACGAGGTCGCGATCGTCCTGACCGCCGACCACGGTTTCGAGGGCTCCGACCCCGCGGTGACGGGGTCGTGGACCGCAGCGTTGGACGATCTCGGGCTTGCCTACCGCGACGAGGGGCCGGGGCTGGTCTACCTGCTGTAAGTCCGCAAGGCCCTGCTTGACGCCTCTTTGGCGCGAGGTTCGGTAGTTTGACCTGTGAGCGATGACCCCTCCTCGCCCGACCGCGGGCGCGTCGTCGCGGGCCTCCCCGGGTTCGCGTCGTGGGCGGGGCGATGGGATCGGTTGGTCGACGAGGTCGGGGCCCCGGTCTCGATGAGGTCGTATTCTGTGTCGGCCTGGGCGCGGGCCCGCCCGGACCGGGCGCTGCGGGTCGTCCTGGTCGAGCGCGACGGCGTCCTCGTCGCGGGCGCAGCGGTGACCGTGCGGCATACGGCCTCGGGTCGGGTGCTCATCGACAAGGCCGGGTCGTCGGAGGAGCCGTTCCGGCTGCTGCACCGGGACGCCTCGGCTGGAAACGCCCTTGCGACAACGCTGCTCGACGCCTGCCGAGGTGAGGACCGGCGGTGGTCGCTGCGGATCGAGGACCTTCCGGAGCTGGACGAGGTGGCGACCCGGCTGCTGCAGGTCACTGCCGCGCGCGCCGTCAGTCACCGAGTGACCCCGACCCCGGTCCTCGATGTCACTTCGGGCCGGCCGGTCGACCAGGTGCTCAGTCGCAACGTCCGCTCCGCGGTCAACCGGGCCCGCAACGTCGCCCGGCGCGAGGGTCGCGAGGTGACGATGACCTGGCACGAGGATCCGCACGAGGTCGAGTCGATGCTGCCCGAGCTCATCGACCTGCACATCCGCCGTAACGAGCAGCTACGCGGGACAGCGCTGCTCAGTGAACGCGTCGAGCGCGAGATCTGGGTCGACACCCTGCGCGGGCACGCCGAGGCCGGGGTGTTGCGCCTGCTCGTCGCGCGTGTCGACGGGAGGCTCGCAGCGTTCGCGGTCGGGCTGCTCGACCACCGACGGCTGTGGGTCTGGTCCAACTACGTGGCGCCTGAGTGGCGGCGCCTCAGCGCCGGGACGCTCGCCAACGCGGAGGTCGTTCGGGCGGCCCACGCCGATCCGGGGATCGACGTCGTCGACTGGGGAGCCGGAGTCCAGCGCTACAAGATGAGCGGCGGGGCGACGCTGCAGCAGGCGCAGACCCTCCGCGTCTGGGGCCGACGACGGGACGCTGTCCGGTGTCGGCTGCGTGGGCGCCTCGACCGGTGGCCAGGGCTGGTGCGTCGGCTCCCTCACCCCCTGCGGAGGGTCTCCGTCCACCGCGGCCGGTGAGCGCGTCTCACCTCGGCGGACGCTGGGCTACCCTGCGAGACAACAGCCGTCGTGCCACAGGAGTCCCGATGTCGATCGAAGCGCTCGTCCAGCAGGCCCGTCAGCAGTCGCTCGGCGACATCCCCCGTCGCACGGCGCAGCGGCTGCCGGACAAGGTCGCGATCATCGACGGCGACACGACGCTGACCTTCCGCGAGCTCGACACGGCCGTCGACCGGGTCGCGGCCGCACTCGCCGACGCCGGCCTCGGCAAGGGCGACCGACTGGCGCTGCTGAGCCACAACTGCTGGCAGTTCGTCGTGCTCGACTTCGCGACGGCTCGCGCGGGCGTGGTCCTCGTGCCGGTCAACTTCATGCTCCAGCCCGCCGAGATCGCCTTCATCCTCGACCACAGCCGCGCCTCGGCGTTCGTCGTCGAGGACGCCCTGGTCTCGGTGGCCGATCAGGCCATTGCGGTGGCAGCGGGAGAGGTCCCCGTGCGGGCGGCGATCGGGGTGTCGGGGGTGACGACCGGTTGGCCGGACCTGCAGGCGTGGGTCGACTTCGACGGCATACCGGCCGAGGTGCCCATGGGCGACGACGACCCGGTGCGGATGATGTTCACCTCGGGGACGGAGTCGCGGCCCAAGGGTGCGCTCCTCACGAGCCGGGCGCTGATGTGGCAGTACGTCTCCTGCGCGATCGACGGCGGGATGAGCGCCGACGACATCGAGCTGCACACCCTGCCGCTCTACCACTGTGCGCAGCTCGACTGCTTCCTCGGCGTCGACGTCTACCTCGGTGCGACGAGCATCCTTCTGCCCGGTCCCGATCCGGCCACGGTCCTGCGGACGATCGCCGAGCAGGGGGTGACGAAGTACTTCGCCCCGCCGACGGTCTGGATCGGGCTGCTGCGCTCGCCGGAGCTCGACACCACCGACCTGTCCTCGCTGCGCAAGGGCTACTACGGCGCCTCGCCGATGCCGGTCGAGGTGCTCAGGGAGATCCAGCGACGGCTGCCCGACGTCGCCCTCTGGAACTTCTACGGCCAGACCGAGATGGCCCCGCTCGCCACCATCCTCGGACCCGACGAGCAGATCCCGTATGCCGGGTCCGCCGGCCGGGCAGCGCTCAACGTCGAGACGCGCATCGTCGACGACGACGACCAGCCGGTGCCGTCCGGGACAGTGGGCGAGATCGTGCACCGTTCTCCCCACGCGACGCTCGGCTACTACGCGGACGACGCGAAGACGGCCGAGGCGTTCCGCGGCGGGTGGTTCCACTCCGGCGACCTCGGCTACGTCGACGCCACCGGCCACCTCTACGTCGTCGACCGCAAGAAGGACATGATCAAGTCCGGCGGCGAGAACGTCGCGAGCCGCGAGGTCGAGGAGGCCGTCTACACCCTTGGCGGCGTGGCCGAGGTCGCCGTCTTCGGCATCAGCCATCCCCGCTGGGTCGAGGCCGTCGCCGCGTTCGTCGTGGCCAAGCCCGGGGTCGAGCTGACACCGGAGGCCGTCATCGCCCACAGCAGGACGGTGCTCGCCGGCTTCAAGGCGCCGAAGTACGTCGTCGTCGCCGAGTCGCTGCCGAAGAACCCCAGCGGCAAGATCCTCAAGCGGCAGCTGCGTGACCAGCACGCCGACCTCGCGGCCGGCGAGTGACCGGCTCCGCGGGTTGAGGTGATCCGCGGTGCTGGGACACCGTAGATCACCTGGGGCCGCGACGGGACCCTGCGGTCGTAGGCTGCCTCCCATGAAGGCCTCGCTGCAGATCGCCCAGGACCCCACGGCCGACGAGGTGCTGAGCACCGATGCGTTCGGGCTGCTCACGGGGATGCTGCTCGACCAGCAGTTCCCCATGGAGCGGGCGTTCGCCGGGCCCGCCAAGGTGCTCGAACGGTTCGGCAGCCTCGATCCGGCGAAGATCGCTGCGGCAGAGCCGGACTCGTTCGCCGACCTCTGTTCCACGCCGCCGGCGATCCACCGTTACGGGCGGTCGATGGCCGGGCGCATCCAGGCCGTCGCCGCGGTCGTCGTCGAGGAGTACGGCGGCGACGCGGAGCGGATCTGGAGCGAGGCCTCCTCCGGGACCGACCTCGTCGCCCGCATCCAGGCCCTGCCGGGGTTCGGCGAGCAGAAGGCTAAGATCTTCGCCGCGCTCGTCGGCAAGCAGCTCGGCGTCAAGCCGCGGGGCTGGGCCGACGCGATCGGCCCCTACGCCGAGAAGGGCTCGTTCCGCTCGGTCGCCGACGTCGTCGACGCCGAGTCGCTCGACAAGGTGCGCTCGTTCAAGAAGGAGGCCAAGGCCGCCGCCAAGGGCTGACGGCTGGACTCCATGGGACACAGGACCGGCGCGAGTCCGCTTTGCACGGCATACCGGCGGGTCAAACCGGACTCGTGCCGGTTGACCGTCCCCTGTCCGGGGCCGACGGGGTGTTGACTGGCCCGTATGCCGGGTGACGACACCGCGATGACCTGCGCCACCTGCGGGCGGAGTGTCCCGAGCGACGACTCCGCTGTCCTCCTGACCTGGGCGCGTGCCATGGAGAACGGCCGCCCGGTCTGGACGTGCGACGTCTGCAGCCGGACCCACCTGCGCAGCATCGAGGCAAAACTCGACGCCACCTGGTGGTGACCGGCCGACTTGCGGCGCTCGACTCCGAGTCGAGCGACAGGGGCGAGGGCCCCGCCCTCAGTACCCTAGCGGCGGCAGGTCGGCTCCGGGCAGGTATGCCGCCACGGTCTCGCGCCCGTGGACCTCGCCGTTGATCTGGCACAGCACCCCGATGCCGCCGAGCCAGACGCGGTGGATCAGGAGGTACTCGGGCGGCAGGTTGAGCTTCATGCCGACGGCGTAGTTGGGGCGGCGCGGGTCGTTGATGTGCGCGAAGACGTCACGCAGCCACGGCCGGCTGAAGGTGAAGGTGTCCGTGTGCAGCGGCGCGATGAAGGGCTCGAGATACTCGAGCAGCCGCTGGGCGTCGATCTGCATCGACGGGCGGACGAAGCCGATCCCGCGCAGGCCCTCGAGGGTGCCCTCGGCATCGCC
Organism: Lapillicoccus sp.; assembly: GCF_025353065.1. GTDB lineage: Bacteria > Actinomycetota > Actinomycetes > Actinomycetales > Dermatophilaceae > Lapillicoccus. The sequence goes on along the minus strand of NZ_JANXRJ010000189.1, from coordinate 24,367 downwards.
CTCGAGCGTCATGTTGAGGAAGGTCCCCATCTCGACGGGCAGCCCGTGCGGCAGCCGGTTGACGGCGCCGAAGTCGATGATCCCGAGCCGCCCGTCGGGCAGCATCCGGAAGTTGCCGGGGTGCGGGTCGGCGTGCAGCAGCCCCACGCGTCCGGGCCCGACGAGCAGCCCCTCCATGTAGCGCTGGGCGGCCTGGTCGCGCTCGGCCTGCGTCCCGTCGGTGATGATCTGCGAGAGCGGCCGGCCGTCCATCCACTCGCTGACGATGACGTGCTCGCTGTGCTTGAGGACGTGGGGGATGGCGAAGTGCGGGTCGCCGTCGAAGCCCTTGGCGAACTTCTCCTGCGACTTCGCCTCGAGCCGGTAGTCGAGCTCCTCCGACATCCGGCTGCGCAGCTCGTCGAGGATCGGCTTGATCTCCATGCCGGGCACCCACGCCGTCGCGATCTTGGCCACCCGCGACAGCTGCGTGATGTCGGACAGCAGGGCCTTGCCGGCGCCGGGGTACTGGACCTTGACGGCGACGTCGCGCCCGTCCCGCCAGACACCGCGGTGCACCTGCCCGATCGAGGCGGCCGCGACCGGCTCGTCGGAGAACTCCAGGAAGCTGCGGCGCCAGCGCGGCCCGAGCTCGGCGGCGAGCACCTCGTGCACGACGGAGGCCGGAAGCGGCGGTGCGCTGTCCTGGAGCTTGGTGAGCATCGCGCGGTAGGGGGCGGCCGCCTCCTCGGGCAGCGCCGACTCGAAGATCGACAGAGCCTGGCCGAACTTCATGGCCCCGCCCTTGAGCTCACCGAGCACCTTGAAGAGCTGCTCGGCGGTGCGCGCCTGGAGCTCGGCCGCGACCATCTCGGCTGGCTTGCCGCCGATCCGCTTGCCCAGTCCCCAGGCGGCGCGGCCGGCGATGCCGGCAGGCAGCGTGGCCAGTCGGGCGGCTCGGGTGACGGCGTTACGCGGAATATCACTCACGTCCCCATTGTCTCCCGCCGCGCCGCCGACCTGCACCTGACCCCGCGCCGGAGCCTGCCTCGGACGACGAACGCGAGCCGTGCGGATGCCCGTTCACACCGGCGCTCACGCAGCGCTCACGCGAGAGGTCAGCTGCGGCCGGACTCAGGGTGCCGGTCCGACCGAACCTGACCTCTCGACCCGCCCGTATGCCGCGCCCGCGCGTGCGCCGCGCACTGCGGGTGGCGCGCCCAGCGGCGGTGGTCCAGCCGGGGCCAGGGCAGGCTCATCTCGACCGACACGCCGGCCGGCGACCGGTCACCGGCGAGGTGGGCCGTCACGATCATCGCCACCACCCCGCTGGCCATCGTGGTCAACGTGCTCTCGCTGGAGATCTCGTCGTCGACGCCGGACCCGCCCTCCGCGGCCAGCTGGGCGACCAGCGCCGGCCAGGCCACGTCGCGGTCTGCCCGTTCGAGGTCGAGGCAGCGCAGGCACGGCCCCGACGGGTCGTCGAGCACGGGCCCGACGACGATCCGTCGCCCGTCGATGACGACCGGCACCGTGGGCACCCCGCGGCGCCACCACGGGTCTCCGGTCCGCGGGTCGAGCCGGCCCGCCCCGACGAGGACGACGAGGTCCGGGGCGGCGACGCTCGGGTCGGCCCGCAGCGCTTGGTCGAGGGCGTGCACCGCGGCCGGACCGAGATCGACCTGGCCCACCCCCGTGGTCCGCAGCAGGCTGCCGATGGCCCAGGGGAGGCGCCCGCGGCCGGACACGACGACCCGCCACCCGGTCCGGTGCAGCAGCTGCCGGGTGCCGCTCGGGGTCCCGCCAGGAGTCCCGCCAGGAGTTCCGCCCGGTATCGCGTCACACCCGTCAGTCCCGAACGGTGGAGCAGCCTCAACCTCGCCGGCCCCAACAACCTCGCCCGCCTCGAAAAACTCGTCAGCCCCGCCCACCACGCGCGCCACCAGTGCCCCGTCAGTCCCTCGCGCCCCTCTCGTCCCGTCGGACCCCGGCGCGCGGAACGCCGCGACGGGCAAGGGCGCCGGATCCCGCAGCACCGTCCCGGGCCGGAGAACGACCGGCTCGAGCGCCACGCCCGGCCCCGGCAGCGCCAGCACGGGCGCATCGTCGACGCCGAGGTGCGCCAGCGCCAGGGGCGTCCCCGGCAGTCGGCCGAGGTCCACCCGGTCGGGGCCCGCCCCGTCGAGGTCCCCGTCCAGCAGGTGGTGCTCGCGCAGCAGGGCGACGAGCACGGTCGCCCGCGCCGGGAGGATCCCGCGACCGGCGGCGTCGTCGAGGAGCTCGGTCTCGGTCAGCGTCCCGTCCAGGCGGACGAGGAAGGCGATCTCCGGCGGGTGCAATCCGCTGAGGACCACGCCCCCGGACCCTGCGCTCAGCCCGAGCTGGACCGTGCCCGGACCCCGTCGCAACGGTCGGAAGTACGGCTTGAGCTTTGGGCGGGATGCCATGGGTGCGCGCACCTCCTCGGGTGACCCACCTGAATCTCCCACACCAAAAGGCTTGTGCCACCCCGTCATCCACAGGCAAGGCGCTCGCAGGCGTGCGCGTGGGTCAGATCCGCGCGCCGGGTGGGGACTCGTGCCCGACGGGGGGCGCACGGCATACGGCCGAGGGCATGCCGTCGTGCCGACGCCGCGGGTCACCCGTGCCGGCGCCCACCGGCGCGCGCCGCCTCGGTCGCACAGGCCGGACCCCTGACGCGACCGGGCCCGCACACGACGAGGGCGGGACCGCGGGTGCGGTCCCGCCCTCGCGCGAGGTGGTGGGGGTCAGCTCTTGCCGAGGATCCGGTTGAGGTTGGTGCCGCACACGGGGCACTTGCCCTTGGCCATCCGTCGTCCGTTCTCGCTGACGACGACCTTGCCCTCGGCTTCGCGCTTCTCCTTGCACTTCACGCAGTAGAACTCGCCCGAGTAGGTCTCGCCCGTCTCGGTTGCAGGTGCTTTGTCAGCCATCGACGTTCTCTCCTTGTCTGTCTGCGCCACGGTCTCCGGCACAGGACTTCGTCAAACCCTAGACCAGCGTGGTGGCCATCGCGTGCATTGGCCACGCCCTGAGGATGGCGGGCGTCGAGGCCGTCCCGAAGGGCGTACAGTGCCCGGCCTCCACCCGAACGATGCCGTTTGGCCGTAATCTCGACGGCATGGGCGATGGAGTCGGTGACGAGGTCGAGGTCCGGCGCAGTCGTCGTCGGCGTCGCACCGTCAGCGCCTACCGCGAGGGCGGCCGCACCATCGTCCTCATCCCCGCCCGGTTCACCAAGGCCGAGGAGCGTCGCTGGGTCGACGCGATGCTCGGCAAGCTCGCTGACGGGGATCGTCGGCGGCGGCCCAGCGACGACGGGCTCGCGGCCCGTGCTGCCGACCTCTCGGCCCGTCACCTCGGTGGCCTGGCCCGCCCGGTCTCCGTGCGCTGGGTGGCCAACCAGCGCAGCCGATGGGGGTCGTGCACGCCGGCGGACGGCACGATCCGGATCTCCGACCGGCTGAAGGGGATGCCCGGCTTCGTCCTCGACTACGTGATCCTCCACGAGCTGGCCCACCTCCTGCAGCCGGGGCACGACCGCGCCTTCTGGCGGCTCCTGGAAGGCTACCCCCGGGTCGAGCGCGCCCGGGGCTACCTCGAGGGCGTTGCCGCGGCGGCCGGACTGACGATGGACGACCACGACCACGAGCTCGACGAGGTCGTGGCCTCCGAGGGAGCGGTCGAGGATGTGGAGGACGAGCTGCACGTGCTCGAGGTCGACGTGGGCGAGCCCCACCTCGCCTCGGCCGACGGCCAGCTCTTCTGACCCCTCCGGCCGGGCGGCTGGACGCGGCTCAGACGACCCCGGCCAGCGCCTGACGTGCTAGGGCCACCGGCCGCGCCAGCCCGCCGTCGCCGGGGAGGGCGTCCACCGACCACCACCGCACGTCGAGGGACTCCGCGCTGACCGCCGGCCGGGCGCCCTGGGGGGCGACGGCGGCATACCGGATGTCGAGGTGCTCGGCGCAGCGGCCGAACGCCCCGACGAGCGCGTGACGGTCCAGGTGGACGGCATACGGGGTGACCCGCAGCCCCTCGACGCCGGACTCCTCGAGCGCCTCGCGTTGCGCGCCGGCCCGCACCGAGCGGTCGCCGACCTCGAGGTGCCCGCCGAACTGGAACCACTGGTCGGCCTTGCGATGGTGCGTCAGCAGCACCCGCTCGAGCGACGGGTCCAGCACGAGGCAGCTGGCGGTGAAATGGGCTGGTGGCCCCGATCTGGCCATCGCGTCGGGGTGCGCGGCGAGGTGGGCGAGCAGGTCGAGACGCACGAGCTCCTGCTGCCCGTCCGCGGGCTGGTAGGCGCGCAGCAACCGCTCGGCGTCGGCATGCAGGAGCCCGTATGCCGGGTGCCCGGCGTCACCGGCCGGCACCGGCGCCGTGGGGGGAGGGGCCATCCGGTCAGGAGCCCTGCGGTCCCTTGCCGTCCTGCGGCTCCTCGCCGGTCGATGGCCCGTCACCGGTCTCGCCGCTCAGCAACGCGTCGAGCGCGCTGTCGAGGTCGTCGTCGGTCCCGGCGCTCCGGCGCTTCTCGACGTAGCCCAGGGGGTCGTCGAGGTCCTCCCCCCGGGGAGCGATGTCGGGGTGCGCCCACGGGGCGTCGCGGAACTCCATCCCGCCGGCGTTCTCCAACGCCGCCCAGAGGTTGCGGGCGTCCTTCAGCCGTCGTGGCCGCAGATCGAGCCCGACGAGACCCATGAAGGTCTTCTGGGCCGGACCACCGGCGCGTCGACGACGCATCGCCTCGCCCAGGGCACCGGCCTGCGGCAGGTGGGGCAGGGTCGCCTGTTCGGTGACGATGTCGACCCAGCCCTCGACGAGGGCGAGCGAGGTCTCGAGCCGGGCCAGGGCGGCCTGCTGCTCCGGGGTCGGGGTGGGCGAGAACAGCTTGTGCTGCAACGCCTCCTGAATCGCGGCGGGGTTCTGGATGTCCATCGAGCGCACCTGCTCCTCGATGGCGTCGGTGTCGATGGTGATGGCGCGGGCGTAGTCGCGCACGGCTGCCGCGAGCTGCGGGCCGAGCCACGGCACCGCAGCGAAGAGGCGCGCCCGGGCGGCCTCGCGGACGGCGAGGTAGAGCCGCACCTGCGGCTCCTCGATCTCCAGGCCCTCGGTGAAGGCGTGGATGTTGGCGGGCAGCAGCGCGATGTCCTCCGACCCGAGCAGCGGCAGGCCGACCTCGGTGCCGGTGAGCACGTCGCCGGCGAGCGCTCCGACGCCGTGGCCGAGCTGGGCCGAGAACATCGAGCCGGCCAGCTGTTCCATCGCCGGTCGCACCTGGTCGAGGAGCCCACCGAGGTCGAGGCCCTCGATCTGCGGGAGGCCACCCTCGCCCCCCAGCCCCTCGCTGCCGAGCTTGCCCATCTGGTCCTTGAGGGCGTCGGTCACGGCGGCGGTGACGCCCGAGGAGACCGGCTCGACGAGGCTGTGCCACATCGGCATCGTCGCCTCGACCCACTCGGCCCGGCTCCAGGCGAGACCGGTTCCCGACGGCGCGTCGAGGGTCGTCACGGGGTCGATCCACAGCTGGGCGACCTGGACGGCCTCGGTCACCTCGCGCTGCTGCTTGGCGCTGACGGTCGGGTCGGCGTCGCCGCCCGCGACGGTCTTGCGGGCGACGTCGGTCGCCATCGCGGCGCGGCTCTCGGTGGTCTGCGGAGAGAACATCTGGGCGATCTGGCTCTGGAGCATCGCGAGCTGGCCGGAGTCGGCCGGGTCGATGCCCATGCTCTTGAAGATCTCGGTCATCGGGTCGCCGGACCCGGAGCCGGCTTCGGAACCCGGCGCGCCGGACGCACCGCCGGGTGTCCCACCGAAGCGGCGGATGAGCTCACCGAGGTCGGGCATCTGCCCGGAACCACCGGCGCCACCCATTCCTCCGAGCTGGCGCATCAGCTCGCCGAGGTCGGGCAGCTGCCCGCCGGCGCCACCGGCGCCACCACCGAGCTGGCGGATCAGCTGGTTGAGGTCGGGCATGCCCCCCCCGGCCCCACCGAGGCCACCCAGCAGCTGCTGCATCATCGACTCGAGGTCGGGCGTCTCGTCGTTCGGCCGCCCGGCTCCCTCGGCGCCGGAGGACGACCCCGAGAAGCCCATCCGGGGCCGGTCGCCGGCTGCTGCCGGGGTGTCCGGGGTGACCGGCTTGTCGACGGCCGACGCCCAGGCGTCACCGCTGCTGTCGGCCTGACCCGCGGTCCCCGGACCGGTGGCGTCGCCCGATCCCGGCGTCGCGGAGGGCGTGGTCTCGTCCGGCGTGCCGCTGTCGTCGTGCTGCGGTTCGTCCGCGGCGTGGTCGGGGCGGTCGGGCATCGGATGCTCCTCGTGTATGCGGGTCTCCCCAGCATGCTCCTGAACTGACGCCGCCGGGGACTCCCGGCGGTGCCGTGGGGCCCCGGTCGCCCGAGGCCCTCCCAGTGAACCGCGCGCCGGCCCGGGGAGTTCCCCGGGCCCGCGTTGCCCCGGCCGGCGGTCTCCCCGCCCCGAGGTGACCTCGATGCGCGTATCGGGTACGCGGCATAGGACACTGGGTGCTGGACACCGTGCTCGGGCCAGCCGGCCGGGCAGCAGCGCAGACGGCCGGTCAGCACGAGCGGCGGGATGAGGAGTCGGGCAGCAGGATGAAGACCAAGACCGAGGTCGTCCTCGCGGGGATCCGCGACACGCCGTTGTCCGTCGACGAGCTCGTCGAGGCCGTCCGCGACCGCCGGGCCGGCGCCGTCGTGACCTTCATCGGCTACGTGCGCGACCACGACCACGGTGAGTCCGTCGAGGTCCTCGACTACGAGTGCCACCCCAGCGCGGCCGAGGTGGCCGGCGAGCTGGCCGGTCGGCTCGCCGCCGACGGACGGGTCCTGCGCCTCGGCGTCGTCCACCGGGTCGGCCACCTCACGGTCGGCGACATCGCCGTGGTCGCCGCGGTCAGTGCCGCGCACCGGGCCGAGGCGTTCGAGGTATGCCGCCTGCTCATCGACGAGTTCAAGTCGTCGGTGCCGATCTGGAAGCACCAGACCTTCACCGACGGGTCCGACGAGTGGGTGGGACTGCCGTGAGCCTCGACCACCCCGGCACCGGATCGACCGAGACGACCGAGTCGAGCGAGACGACCGAGACGACTCCGCCGCCACCCCTCGAGCCGCCCGACCCGTCCGGTGAGCCGGCCGCGGGGGACGGCAGCGGCCGCGGCTCGCTCCGCACCTCGCGCGGCACGCTGGCCGCGCTGATCGCCATCTTCGTCGGGCTCCTCATCGGCGCCGTCGGCAACATCGTCCACCTGCCCTACGCCATCCTCCAGCCCGGCCCGGCGTCCAACGTGCTCGGCAAGGACAGCCAGGGCACGAGCGACCTCATCGCGATCTCGGGCGAAAAGACCTATGCTGCAACGGGATCCCTCGACTTCACCACCGTCCGGGTCAACGGCGGGCCGGGCTACCCGGTCAACGTCTGGGACCTCCTCAGCGCCAAGTTCGCCGGCGACCAGGAGATCTACCCCGTCGACGTGATCTTCCCCCCAGCGCAGTCGGCGGCGGACGTCGCCGCCACCAACACGGCCGAGATGGTCGACTCCCAGCAGGAGGCGGCGGCCGTCGCGCTCATCAAGCTGGGTTTCACCGTGACCCAGCGGGTCAAGGTCGGCCAGATCGCGGCGGGCGCACCCTCCGGCGACGTCCTCAAGGTCGGTGACGTGATCACCCGCGTCGGCACCGCCCCCGTCACGGACGCCACGTCGGTGCGCGCCCAGATCCAGAAGGCCACCCCGGGCGGCGTGCTCGCGATCGGCGTCGTGCGCGACGGCAAGCCCGTGTCCGTCGAGGCGAAGACCGGCGCTTCCGGTGGCCGCACCGTCCTCGGCATCGTCCTCGCTATCGACTTCCAGTTCCCCTTCTCGGTGAAGATCGACGCCGGCAACGTCGGCGGTCCGTCGGCGGGGCTGATGTTCTCGCTCGGGATCTACGACAAGCTGACCGACGGCAGCCTCACCGGCGGTGCCAACATCGCCGGGACCGGCACCATCGACTCGACGGGCACGGTCGGGGCGATCGGCGGCATCCGGCAGAAGATGGCGGGCGCCCGGGCCGCCGGCGCGACGTGGTTCCTCGCGCCGGCCGACAACTGCAACGAGGTCGTTGACCACGTGCCCAGCGGGATGCAGGCGGTCAAGGTCGCGACCTTCGACGACGCCGAGGCGGCCGTGGCGAAGATCGGCCAGGGCCAGACGAGCGGTCTGCCGCGCTGCTGATCGGCCGTCCCGCCCTGCCACCACCCGTCAAGAAACCGTCAAGATCAGCGTGGTGCGTCACCTCCGCGTCAAGACCGCGTCAGGAGTGCCCGGTGACGCCGTCCGCTGAGGGTCCACTGGGAGGGTGACGAGCCCCCTCACCCTGCGTCGGCCGCCGTGCCGCGCCGCCCGTCGCGCCGCCGCCGACGAGCGCTTCCGACTGACCGTGCCCACCGGGCTCGCCGCCCTGTCGCTCGACGCGATGGCCTCGGTCGCCTACGGGCCGGAGGCGATCGTCCTCGTCCTCGCGCTGGCCGGCTCGGCCGGTCTGGGATTCACCCTCCCGGTGACCGCCGCGATCGCCCTGCTGCTCGTCGTCCTCACCGTCTCCTACCGCCAGGTCATCGCCGCCTTCCCCGACGGTGGCGGCGCCTACGGGGTGGCGAAGGCGCACCTCGGGCGCATCCCCGCCCTCACCGCGGCCGCCAGCCTCGTCGTCGACTACGTGCTCAACGTCGCGGTCTCGGTCTCGGCCGGGGTCGCGGCCCTCACCTCGACCTTCCCCGTCCTGCTCCCGTATGCCGTGGTGCTCTGTCTCGCGGTCCTCCTCCTCATCACCGCGGTCAACCTGCGCGGCATCACCGAGAGCGCTCGGGCCTTCGTCGTGCCCACCGTGGTCTTCGTCGTGGGTGTCCTCGCGGTCATCATCGTGGGCCTCGTGCGCCGCGAACCCGTCGTGCTGTCAACGGCGCCCGCGTCGGCGCCGGTCGAGACCGTCGGCCTCCTGCTCCTCCTGCGGGCGTTCGCCAACGGCTGCGCGTCGCTCACCGGGGTCGAGGCGATCGCCAACGCGGTCCCGTCGTTCCGCACCCCCCGGGTGCGCCGCGCCCAGACCGCGGAGGTCGTCCTGGGCGGCCTGCTCGGCGTGCTGCTCATCGGCATGGCCCTGGTGATCCAGAAGTTCGGCATCCACCCCGTCGACGGGACGACCGTGCTCTCGCAGGTCACCGAGGCCTCCTTCGGCCACGGGGTCCTCTACTTCATCGTCTCCTTCTCGACCGTGATCCTGCTCGCGCTCGCCGCGAACACCTCGTTCGGTGGGCTGCCGGTCCTCGCCTCGCTCCTGGCCCAGGACAACGCCCTCCCGCACCTCTTCGCGCTACAGGCCGAACGACGCGTCCATCGTTACGGCATCGGCTTCCTCGCGGTGAGCTCCGCGGTGCTGCTCGTCGTCGCCGGGGGTCAGGTCAACGTCCTCGTGCCGCTCTTCGCGATCGGCGTCTTCGTGGGCTTCACCCTCTCGCAGACCGGCATGGTCCGGCACTGGCTCCGCGACCGGCCGCCGGGCTGGCGCGGCAAGCTCACCGTCAACGCGCTCGGTGCGCTCCTCACGGGTGTCGCCGCGGTCATCGTGACCGCGACGAAGTTCGGTGAGGGCGGCTGGCTGATCGTCGTCACGCTGCCGCTCCTCGTCCTCGGGATGGACCGGGTCGAGCGGGCCTACGCCCGGATCGGCGCCCGCCTCGAGCTCGGCAAGGTGCCGAGCCGGCCGGTGCCCCACCGTTCGCTGGTCATCGTCCCGGTCAGTGCCGTCTCGTTGCTCACCCGAGAGGCGTTGTCGGCGGCGCTGTCCCTCGGCGACCGGGTCGAGGCCGTCCACGTGACGACCGCCGGCGACGACGCGAACCGTGAGGAGTTCCTGCGGCAGTGGCGCGCGTGGGACCCGCCGGTCTCCCTGCGGATGCTCGACGACCCGCACCGCCGGCTCGCCGAGCCCCTCGTCACCTACCTGGCGTCGGTCAAGGAGCAGGAGGTCTTCGTCGTCATCGCCGAGGTCGAGCCCGAGCACCTCTGGCAGCGGCTGTTGCAGAACCAGCGGGGCGCCGTCCTCGACCGCGCGCTGCGACGGCGTAGCCGGGCAGTGGTGTGCCGCTTACGTTTTCGCGTATGACCCGGTCAGTCCTCGAAGGTGGCCCGGAGCGCAGCGACGAGCCCTGGGGCGAGGTCGGGGCCGGTCGCCACGGCGTCGTCGGAGTCGTGGGCGCGCTGGCGCAGCAGGCAGACCGAGGTGCCGTCGCGCAGCACGGCCACGAGGAGACGGACGTCGCGGCGGTCGGGGTGGGTCGTCAGCGCCGTGACGGCGGCGTCCTGGTCGGCCGGCAGGTCCCGCTCGGCGTCGGGCGGCACGACCATCCGCTCGACCGCGAAGGCACAGCCGTCGACATCGTCCGGCCAGGCGACCCGGCCGAGAACCGACTCGAGGTTGGTCGACTGGTGCAGGCCCTCCTGCTCGATCGCCGTGAGCGCGCCGGGCGCGAGGTCGCTGCCGCTCATGCCGGCCCGCAGCTGGGGTTCGCGCTCGAGCAGTCCCGCCGTGCGGACGAGGGCGAACAGCCGGGGGGCCTGGTCCCAGCCGGCGGCGGCGACGTGCCGCTCGGTGTCGAGCGCGGCGATGGACAGGGGGTCGACGACGGGGCGGTGCGTGGCGGTCACACGCCTCATCCTCCCGTATGCCGCGCGGGCCGCCGGCCCCGCGGCATACCAGCGGCGGGCAACGATTCGGCGTCGGCTCCCTGTGAGTGGGCACCCGGGCCGCTGTCAAGGCGTTGTCGGGTTCGTATAGTGAGGCAGACGCGCGTGCCGGGAGACAACAGATGGGTCAGTTGTGAGTGAACGAGGCTGGTTCGGCGAGGACTCCAACTCCGAGGAGGCGGGCGGCGCGAACGGTGGGGGAGCCGTGCGCACCCGGCGTCGTCGGGGGCCACTCGTCCCCACGCTGCTCGTCCTCGTGGCGCTGGCCATCGCCCTGACAATCGCCGCGCAGATCTGGACCGAGGTCCTCTGGTACGACTCCGTGGGGTTCCGCTCCGTCTTCACCACCCAGCTCGGGGCCCAGCTGCTCCTCGGCATCGTCGGTGGCCTCATCACGGCGGGGGTCGTGGCCTCCAGCCTCGTCATCGCGTTCCGCACCCGGCCGATCTACGTGCCGTCGCCCGACCAGGACGCCCTCGAGCGCTACCGCGAGGCCATCGAGCCGCTGCGCCGCATCGGCACCATCGGCGTGCCGGTCGTGATCGGCCTGCTGACCGGTCTCGGAGCATCGGCGCAGTGGCAGACCTACCTGCTCTGGCGCAACGGCGTGCCCTTCGGCAAGACCGACCCGGAGTTCAACATGGACCTCGGGTTCTTCGTCTTCACCCTGCCGTGGCTCACGTTCGTCGTCGGCTACCTCAGCATGGCTCTGATCATCGGCGTCATCGTCGCGGCCTTCACGCACTACATCTTCGGCGGGCTGCACTTCTCCGCGGGGCAGCGGCGCACGACGTCCGCGGCACGGCTCCACCTGTCCGTGCTGCTCGCGGGCATCGTCGTGATCCGGGCCGCCAGCTACTGGCTGGAGCGGTACTCCCTGACGACCAAGAGCACCGACCTGATGACCGGCATCCAGTACACCGACGCGACGGTGGTGCTCCCGACCAAGGTCATCCTCGCGCTCGCCTCGCTGATGTGCGCCGCGATGTTCCTCTCGGTGATCTGGACCAAGTCGTGGCGGCTGCCGATCGTCGGGGTCGTCGGTCTGCTCGTGGCGGCGATCGTCGTCGGCGGCATCATCCCGGCCCTCGTCCAGTCGCTGCGGGTCAACCCGAGCGAGAAGTCGCTCGAGGCGCCTTACCTCACCAACAACATCAGTGCCACCCGAGACGCGTTCGGGTTGTCCGGCGTCGAGACCACTCCGTATGCCGCGCAGACGACGGCCAGCCCCCTCCAGCTGCGCAGCGACACCGGTACGGTGCCCGGCATCCGTCTCATCGATCCCAACGTGGTCTCGCCGACCTTCCAGCAGCTCGAGGCCGGCAAGAGCTACTACCGCTTCGCGGACACCCTCGACGTCGACCGTTACACCATCGACGGCAAGATCAGCGACGCCGTGGTCGGCGCGCGCGAGATCGACCTCGCCGGCGTCCCGGCGGGCCAGCGCAACTGGCTCAACGACCACACCGTCTACACCCACGGCTACGGCCTCGTCGCGGCATACGGCAACCGCAAGGACACCCAGGGCAAGCCGGTGTTCTTCGAGCAGGGCATCCCGACCACCGGAAAGCTGGGCGACTTCGAGCCGCGGATCTACTTCGGGGAGCAGTCGCCGGAGTACTCCATCGTCGGCGCACCGGCCAAGGCGTCGCCGCGGGAGTTCGACTACCCCGCCGACGGCACCACCTCGGGACAGACCAACAGCGACCAGGTCAACAACACCTACGCCGGGACCGGCGGCGTCCAGATCGGGTCCTTCGCCCGCAAGCTCGCCTACGCGATCAAGTACCGCGAGGCGAACCTCCTGCTCTCCGACGCGGTCAACGCCGACTCGCGGCTGCTCGACTACCGCACGCCCCGCGAGCGCGTCCAGCGCGTGGCCCCCTGGCTGACCCTCGACGGCAACCCCTATCCCACGGTCGTCGACGGCAAGATCCTCTGGGTCCTGGACGGCTACACGACGACCGCCGACTACCCCAACTCCCGGCTGACCTCGGTCGCCTCCGCGACCTCGGACTCGATCACGAAGACGAGCACCGCGGTCCAGTCGATCGACGTGGGACAGGTCAACTACATCCGCAACTCCGTCAAGGCGACGGTCGACGCCTTCGACGGCTCGGTCCACCTCTACGCGTGGGACGAGACGGACCCGATGCTGAAGGCGTGGTCGGCGGCCTTCCCGGGCACGGTCCAGCCGCTGAGCGACATCAGCTCGGCCCTCATGTCGCACCTGCGCTACCCCGAGGACCTGTTCAAGCTCCAGCGCGGCATCCTCTCGCGATACCACGTCACCGAGCCGGGCACCTTCTACGGCAGCAACGACCTGTGGAAGATCCCCGCCGACCCGACCAAGGACCCACCGTCGACCGACCAGCCGCCCTACTACCTCAGCGTCGCCATGCCGGGGCAGACCGCGGCGTCCTTCTCCCTCACGACCACCTTCATGCCGTTCGGGACCAGGGAGGTCCTCTCCGGGTTCCTCGCCGTCGACGCCAACGCCGGCAGCACGAAGGGACAACGCTCGCCGGGCTACGGCCAGCTCCGGCTGCTCCAGCTGCCGCCGAACAGCAACGTCCGCGGTCCGGGGCAGGTGCAGAACGGCATCGCGTCCTCGACGGCGCTCTCCCCGGGGTTCGCGTTCAACCTGTCGGCCTACCTGAACCAGCAGAGACAGGCCGGGTCCGAGGTCGTCCTGGGCAACCTGCTGACGTTGCCCGTGGGCGGCGGCCTCCTCAACGTCGAACCGATCTACGTCCAGGCGAGCACCGCATCGGCCTTCCCGCTGAACACGGCCGTCGTCGCCGCCTTCGGCAACGACCTCGCCTGGGGTGGGTCGCTCGACGTCGCCCTCAACCAGCTCTTCGGCGGCAACTCCGGGGCGACCTCGAGCGACAACACGAACACGGCTACCGGCACGGGGACGACGACCACCCCGCCGGGGACGGCGGGCGGATCCAACGCCGCGCTCACCGCGGCGCTCGCTGAGGCGCAGCAGGCCGTCAACGACGGCGACGCCGCGCTGAAGGCCGGTGACTTCACCAAGTACGGCCAGGCCCAGGCCGCCCTGAAGGCTGCTCTCGCCAAGGCCATCGCCGCAGCCCCCTCGGGCAAGGTGACCCTCGCGCCGACCAGCAGCCCCACGACGACCGCCACCCCGACGGGCTGACCTCAGCGCGACGGGGGTATGCCGCTGCGCCGATTTGGAGGTCACGGCGGCTCTCCCGTAAGATCAATGCATACCGACGCGGGGTGGAGCAGCTCGGTAGCTCGCCGGGCTCATAACCCGGAGGTCGCAGGTTCAAATCCTGCCCCCGCTACAAAGGACGATCGCCCCCAGGACCACGGTGCTGGGGGCTTTCCGCTGCGCGCAGGGCGGGCGCCCGTCCCTTTCTCGGGTGACCCGACAAAGGGACCCGGCCCGATTCGGCGCCGGCGACCGAAATAGGCTGACCACCCCTGCCAGCAAAGGACGTTCGTCGTGCCCTTTCTCACCATCCACGTCGTCGAAGGCCGCAGCGACGAGGACCTCTCGTGCCTGCTCGACAGCATCCACGCGGCCGTCCTCGACGCCTTCTCCGTCCCCGAGCGCGACCGCTACCAGATCCTCCACCAGCACCCGGCATCGCGGTTCGTCGTGCAGGACACGGGCCTCGGGATCACGCGCACCTCGTCGCGGGTCCTCATCGAGATCACGTCCAGACCACGCACGACCGGGGAGAAGCAGGCGTTCTACGCGGGGGTCTGCGCCCGCCTGGACGCCGAGTGCGGCGTCGCCCCGTCGGACGTCGTGGTGACCGTGACCGAGAACGGCGACGACGACTGGAGCTTCGGCCACGGTCGGGCCCAGTTCCTCACCGGCGAGCTGTAGCCCCTCGCCTCGGCCACCGTCAGTGATGGAGGGCTCAGTGGTGGAGGGCTCAGTGGTGGAAGCCCGACGGCCCGGTGTGCCCGGCGGCGGCGGTGTCGGAGACCAACGACGTCGTCACCGCCTGGAGGTCACGCAGAAAGAGGTCGGCGAGGTCCCGGGAGAAGCCGTTGCGGCAGACGATGCGCAGCACGGCGAGGTCGGTGCGGTCGGCCGGGAGCGTGTATGCCGGGACCTGCCAGCCGTGCTCGCGCAGTCCGCGGGAGACGGCGAAGACATCCCACGACGTGACGTCGGCGCTGGTGGTGAAGGCGAAGACGGGCAGCTCGTCGCCGCGGGTGATGAGGCGGTACTCCGGCAGCCTCTCGATGTTGGCGGCCAGCTCGGTCGCCACGTCGCGCGACGCCTGCTGGACGGCGGTCATCCCGGAGAAGCCCAGCCGGAAGAACGTGTAGTACTGCGCGATGACCTCCGCTCCCGGCCGGGAGAAGTTCAGGGCGAAGGTCGGCATGTCGCCGCCGAGGTAGTTGACGTTGAAGACGAGTTCCTTGGGCAGTGCGTCCGCGTCGCGCCAGATCGCCCAGCCGACACCGGGATAGACCAGGCCGTACTTGTGGCCCGAGGTGTTGATCGAGGCGACCCGGGGGAGGCGGAAGTCCCAGACGAGGTCGGGGTCGAGGAAGGGGGCGATCATCCCTCCCGAGGCGCCGTCGACGTGGATCGGCACATCGGGGCCGCCGCCCGCCGCCAGCGCGTCCAGGGCGGCGGCGATGTCGGCCACCGGCTCATAGCTTCCGTCGAAGGTGGAGCCGAGGATCGCGACGACGCCGATCGTGTTCTCGTCGCAGGCTGCTGCCGCCTCGACCGCGCCGAGGTGCAGCCGGTCACCCTCCAGGGGGACCATCCGGGCCTCGACGTCCCAGTAGCGGCAGAACTTCTCCCAGCAGACCTGCACGTTGGCGCCCATGACGAGGTTGGGCCTGCGGGTGACGTCGTTGCCGGTCCGGGCCGCCCACTGACGCTTCAGCGCCATCCCCGCGAGCATGCACGCCTCGCTCGACCCGGTGGTCGAGCAGCCGGTGGCCGTCCCGGGCTCCGGGGCGTGCCAGAGGTCGGACAGGATGGCGACACAACGGTTCTCGATGGCCGCCGTCTGCGGGTACTCGTCCTTGTCGATCATGTTCTTGTCGACCGACTCGGCCATCAGCTTGTCCGCCTGCGGCTCCATCCACGTCGTGACGAACGTGGCGAGGTTCATCCGGGCGCTGCCGTCCAGCATCAGCTCGTCGTGCACGATCTGGTAGGCCACGTCGGCCGGCACCGGATCGGCCGCCAGCGCGTTGGTCGGGGGCAACACCTCGCTCTCGTATGCCGGGTTCGCCACTCCCAGCAGCGGGTTGCCAACTCTGCGGGCGTGGTCGTGTCGGGTCGGGATCTGTCCACCATGAAGGGCCATGGGTGCATCGTGTCGCACGATCCTGACTCCGACCTCAGGGTGTGGAGTCGGGACGGGATGCGCAGCGACGACCGTTGGTTGCCTCGCGGTCAGATCGACGCGCTCAGCGTGAGGGGGTCGCGGGACCAATGGTTGTCGTTGCGTCGATCGGCTGGGGCGACACGGTATCGGGGCAGCGAGCGAGGATGGGAGGGGACGACGGGTGGGCGTCGACAGATCCGGCGGATACCCTGACGCGGTCCACCCACCGAAGACCCGAGGAGGGTTGTCGTGCCGAGGGTTCGAGTCCTTCGCGGTCACTGGCGGGTGCCCGTCGTCATCTGGGTGGTGACGGGGGTGTGGGCCAGCCTCCTGCTCGGCGCCAGCCTGGTGTGGAAGATGTCCTACGGCTACGACGAGCCGCTCCACGTCGACCTGGCCTACGTCTACTCACGCGCGCCGTTCACGTTCTACGGCCCGGGCGAGCTGTCGCCCACCCGGGCGGAGGAGACGCTCGAGACGCAGGTGCCCGGATACCAGATCGACCACAACTGGCCCGAGGCGAACGAGGACCCGGTCGGGCCGGTCCGTGACCGGGCCGACCGGCCGACGCTCGACGAGGCGGGTGGGGTGGAGCCCGCGGCCGGCGACCGGCGCAACCAGATGATCCAGCACCCGCCGCTCTACTACTGGCTCGAGGCCATCGTCCTGCGCGCGCCCGGGGTGGCGGGTCTGGCCTGGGACGTCCAGCTGTGGCTGATGCGGCTGCTCAGCGTCGTGCTGGCTCTTCCTCTGCCGGTCCTGTGCTGGGCCACCGCGAAGCGGCTGCTCTGCGCCGGTCGCACCGACCGGACCGCCACAGGACGGAGCCCGGCGTCCCCCGAGGCCTGGGCGGTGCTCGCCGCGCTCGTCCCCCTCTCGGTCCCCGGCCTCGTGCGCAACCTGTCCTCCGTCAGCAACGACGTCCTCCTGGTGGTCGCTACCTCGGTCTTCCTCTACGCCATCACGAGGGTCCTGACCGGCGACCTCACGATGCGGACCAGCATCCTGGTCTCGGCGTCCCTGGCCGTTGCCCTGCTGAGCAAGGGTTTTGCGCTCGTCCTGCCGCTCGTCGCGTTCGTCGCGTATACGTGGGCCGTGTCCAGGGGACGACCGGGCGCGGGCCGGGTGGTCCGTCGGCTAGCGCGGCCCGCACTGGTCGTCGGCGTGGGCGCCGTCGTCGGTGGGCTGTGGTGGCTGCGCAACCTCCTGCTCTACGGCACGGTGCAGGTCAACGGTCTCGGGGCGGCAGCCACCAGCACGCTGTACGGGCCACCGGACGGTGGTGGCTCCCTCTCGAGGTTCATCCCGAACTTCATCGTCCAGGTGCTCAGCCGGATCTGGGGTGGGGTCGGGCTCCCGGACACGCCGATCCCGAGCCCGGTCGTGGTGGGGGGTTGGCTGGCTCTCACCGGCGTGGGTCTGCTTGCCGCGCTCGTCCTCCCCTCCGGCCCCGGGATGCGTTCCCGCACATGGATGCTCACGCTTCCCGCCCTGCTGACGATGGCGGTCGTCGCCGCTGGGTCATTGACCGACTACCGCACCTGGTCCGACTACGTCCACGGCGCGCAGGGACGCTACCTCTACCTCGCCATCGTCCCGTTCTCGGCGTGCGTCGCGGTCGGCTGGAGGCGGCTGGTCAGGTCCCTCGGCGCCCGGGGCCTCGCCCGGTCCCTCGCGGTGGTCGGTCTCGCGACGCTGGTCACCAACGCCTCCGTGTGGGCGATGATCGTCTCCACCTGGTACACCACCGGTCCGACGTTCTCGTGGACGACGTTGCGCGTCGGTATCGCCGCGCTCCTGGCCTGGGCACCCGTGCCGCCCGGCGTCGTGGTCGCGCTCGCGGTGGTCGTCCCTGTCGCCGCCGGGGTGGTGGGCGTGGCCGCCCTCACGCGCCCGATGTCGGCCCCGGCCGGATCACCGGGGACACTGGAGGTATGAGCACCGGTCCCGCCCCCGCGCAGACGCCCGCCTCGCCGTCGACCCCCGCCTCGCCCGGGGCGCGCCACCGGGTCGTGATCGTGGGCACCGGCTTCGGGGGGCTCTTCGCGACCCAGGCCCTCAAGCGCGCCGACGTCGACATCACCCTCATCGGCGCCACCACGGCGCACCTGTTCCAGCCGCTGCTCTACCAGGTCGCCACCGGCATCCTCTCCGAGGGCGAGATCGCCCCCGCCGTCCGCGAGGTCCTGCGCCGGCAACGCAACGTCACGACCCTCCTCGGGAAGGTCGGCGAGATCGACCTCGCAGCGCGGACGGTGACCTCGACCAGCCTCGGGCGCCGGCTCGTCACGCCCTACGACAGCCTCGTGGTCGCGGCCGGTGCCGGGCAGTCCTACTTCGGCAACGACCAGTTCGCCCGCTTCGCACCCGGCATGAAGGACATCGACAACGCGCTGGAGCTGCGCGGGCTCATTCTCGGGTGCTTCGAGCAGGCCGAGCTCGCGGCCCTGCGGGGGGATAAGCAGGAGGTGGCCCGCCTGCTCTGCTTCGTCGTCGTCGGTGCCGGGCCGACGGGCGTCGAGATGGCCGGGCAGATCGCCGAGCTCTCGATGCGCACCCTCAAGCGCGACTTCCGGCACATCGACCCCTCGTCCGCCACGGTGGTCCTCGTCGACGGCGCCTCGCAGGTGCTGCCCGCGTTCGGCGAGCGGCTCGGCGACATCGCCCAGAAGCGGCTCGTGAAGATGGGGGTCGAGGTCCGGCTGGGAGGGATGGTCGTCGGGGTCGACGCCACCGGCATCGAGATCCGCGAAGGGTCCGGCGACGCGGCATACACGCGTCGGATCGAGTCGGTGTGCAAGGTCTGGGCCGCCGGCGTCCAGGCGAGCCCGCTCGGCGCGACCCTCTCGGAGCAGACCGGCGCAGGCCTCGACCGGGCGGGCCGCATCGAGGTCCTGCCCGACCTCACCCTCCCGGGCCACCCCGAGGTCTACGTCGTCGGCGACATGATTTCCCTCGACCACCTCCCGGGTGTCGCCCAGGTCGCGATCCAGGGAGCGCGCTTCTCCGCCAAGCAGATTCGTCGTCGGCTGGCGGGTCAGCCGACGGACGCGGCGTTCAGCTACCACGACAAGGGCTCGATGGCGACGATCTCGCGCTTCTCGGCCGTCGCGAGCGTCGGACGGTTCCGCTTCGGGGGCTTCATCGCCTGGGTGCTCTGGCTCGGCGTCCACCTCGTCTACATCATCGGCTTCAAGAGCCGCCTCACGACGCTGCTCCACTGGGCGGTCAGCTTCCTCGGTCGCGGCCGGTCCGAGCGCACCATCACCGAGCAGCAGGTGTTCGCCCGTCGGGCGATCGAGCAGCTCGGCACCGAGCACCAGCCGCAGCTGCCCGACACCCGCCGGAGCTGAGGGCACGGCAGCGCCTCCGGGGTCATCGCGTAGGGTCTGCCCGTGGCTGACATTGCGTACCCGATCGTCGACCGGACCCTCCCCAACGGCCTGCGGGTCGTCGTGTCGGAGGACCACGCCGTCCCGACCGTGACCGTCAACATCTGGGTCAACGTCGGCTCGCGGCACGAGGCACCGGGGCGGACCGGCTTCGCGCACCTGTTCGAGCACCTGATGTTCCAGGGGTCGCGCAACGTCGCCTCGGGGGAGCACTTCAGCGCGCTCATGGCGCAGGGCGGGCGGCTCAACGCGACAACGTGGTTCGACCGGACCAACTACTTCGAGACCGTCCCCAAGGGTGCCTTCGAGCTGGCCCTCTGGCTGGAGGCCGACCGGCACGGTCACCTCCTCGACGCCCTCACGCAGGAGAACCTCGACAACCAGAGGGACGTCGTCAAGGAGGAGAAGCGGCAGCGCTACGACAACGTCCCCTACGGCACGGCCCTGATCGACGTCTACGCCACCGTCTTCCCGCCCGAGCACCCGTACCACCACCCGACCATCGGGTCGATGGAGGACCTCGACGCCGCGAGCGTGGAGGACGTGCAAGCCTTCTTCCGCCGGTACTACGGGCCCAACAACTGCGTTCTCACGATCGTCGGGGACGTCACGGCCGACGACGCGTTCGCCGCGGCGGAGACCTACTTCGGCCCGCTGCCGGCCTCCGCGCAACCCCCGGCTCCGGTCCTGCACGCGCTCGAGCCGCTGACCGAGCCGGTGCGGCTGGAGCGGCTGGAAGCGGTGCCCAACGACCGGCTCTACCTCGCCTTCCGGCTGCCGCCCGACAACACGGACGAGTTCTTCGCCTGCTCCCTCGCCCTCGACGCCATCGGGGGGTTGAGCACCTCGAGGCTCATGCATCGGCTGGTGCGCGACGAGCAGGTGGCGACGGGCCTGAGCGCCCACGGCATGGGTTTCGTCGACGGGGTCTCGCTCGGGCTGGTGTCGGTGGACATCGCCGAGGGGGTCGACCCCGAGGTCATCGAGGCCACGGTGTGCGAGGAGCTCGAGCGGTTCGTGGCCGAGGGCCCGACACCCATCGAGCTCGAGTCCTCGATGGCCGAGACGGAGCGGGGCTGGCTGAGCTCCCTCGCCAGCCAGGACGAACGCGCCGACGCGATCTGCCACTACGCGCTGCTCACCGGCGACATCGACTACGTCAACACCTTCCTCGAGCGGGTCGGATCGGTCGACGCCGCTGCCGTGCAGGCCGCCGCTGCCCGCTACCTCACGCCCGCCTCCCGCGCCGTCGTGGCCTACCGGGCCCGACCGGAGGAGCCAGAGCTCGCGTCGGAACCCGAGCAGCAGGAGCAGCCCGAGCAGCCCGAGCAGCCCGAGCAGCCTGAGCAGCAGGAGGTGCAGTCCGCATGAGCGAGCCCAGCGCGACGGCCGTCGTCGAGGTCCCCCGGCCCGCCGTCGTCCCCCCGGAGCCCTACACCTTCCCCGAGGGCCGTCGACGCACCCTCGACAACGGCCTCGAGGTCGTGGCCTACGACGTCCCCGGCCAGTACGTCCACTCGGTGCGCGTCGCGCTGCCGCTTCCCCTCGCTCGCGAGCGACGGGACATCGAGGGTGTGGCGACGATCATGGCGAGGTCCATGGACGAGGGCACGGCGCGCTACTCCTCGGCGGAGTTCGCCCTGCTGCTCGAGCGTCGCGGCGTCGCCCTCGGCACCTCGATCTCCGAGGCCGGCCTGACGGTCGACATCGACGTGGCCAAGCGCCATCTCGGCTATGCGCTCGACCTGCTGCGCCAGGTGATCACCGAGCCCGCGTTCCCGGCGACCGAGATCGACCGGCACCGCAAGACCCGGCTCGCGGAGATCGAGCAGGAGCGCGCCATGCCGGCACAGCGAGGGGCGATCGAGCTCATCGCGACCTACTTCGACGAGGCCGAGCGCGCCTCCCGACCCACCGCCGGATCACGGGAGACGGTGCGCTCGATCACCCGCGAGGACGTCGTCGCGTTCCACGCCGACAACGTCTCCCCGGTCGGAGGCACGGTCGTCATCGCCGGCGACCTCGATGGTGTCGACGCGATCGCCGAGATCGAGGCCGCTCTCGGCGGGTGGACCCCGCCGCCGGCCCCGGGCTCCGCCGCATCGCCCTGGGAGGCGGCGAGGGTGGCCGACACCCGCGAGCGGATCGTCTTCATCGACCGACCGGGCGCCGTCCAGACCGAGCTGGCCGTCGCGTGCCCGGGCCCGGATCGCTCTTTCCCGGGCGGCTGGTCGCCCTATCCCGTCCTCGGGTTCATGGTCGGCGGCTCCCCGAACGCCCGCGTCGACGCGGTCCTGCGCGAGGAGAAGGGCTACACCTACGGCATCCGATCGGTCTTCCGTCCTCGGCGCCGCGGTGGCATGTTCCTCACCAGCGGCAGCGTCCGCGCCGACTCGACGGTCGAGGCGCTCGGTCTGCTCCTCGACCTCCTCGACGGCGGTCGGGAGGGCTTCACCGACGAGGAGGTCCGGGCCGGCGTGGACTTCGTCTCGATGACGGCGCCGGGCCGCTACGCGACCGCCGACGCCATCGCCGACGAGGCCGCGTCACTGTCCCTCGAGGGTCTGACGACCGCGTTCACGACGGCCAACCTGCGTGACATGGTGACGCTCGAGGCGGACCGGCTGCAGGCGGCATACCGCGCCTTCGTCGACGGACGGTGGACCATCGTCGTGGTCGGGGACGCCGCCTCCCACCTCGAGGGCATCCGGGCCCTGGGCCGCGGGGACGTCACGGTGGTCGCCGGCTGACGCCACCTTGGCCAGCCAAAGAATCACCCCTCGGGGGGTCGGACAGGTGATTCTTTGGCTGGCCAAGCCCCGGGTCACCTCAGCCCGTCGGAGACCTGTCCGCCGTGCCGATCCGGGCGAGCACCTCGTCGTGCAGGTAACCGTTGGTCGCGAGCGCGTTACCGCCCCAACAGCCGTCGCGTCCGTCGAGGGACGTGAACCGCCCGCCGGCCTCGGTCACGACCGGCACGAGGGCCGCCATGTCGTACTCCTCCAGCGCGGGCTCCGCAGCGATGTCGACCGCTCCCTCGGCCAGCAGCATGTAGGACCAGAAGTCGCCGTAGGCCCTGGTGCGCCAGCAGTCGTCGGCGAGGCGCAGGAACTCTTCGTGCCGCGCGACCTTCCGCCAGGAGCCGGTCGAGGAGTAGGACATCGAGGCGTCCGCGACCGACGACACCTGGGAGACGTGGATCCGTTTCGCCGCCGAGAGGGAACGCCCCGACCACGCACCGGAACCGGTTGCCGCCCACCAGCGGCGGCTGAGGGCCGGTGCGGACACGAGCCCGACGACGGGCCGGTCCTCGTCGACGAGGGCGATGAGGGTGGCCCACACCGGCACCCCGCGCACGAAGTTCTTCGTGCCGTCGATGGGGTCGATGATCCAGCGTCGTGGGCCGTGACCGGTGGAGCCGAACTCCTCACCCTGGACGGCGTCCCGGGGCCGGGTCCGCTTGAGCTGGGCTCGGATGTGCTCCTCGGCCGCACGGTCGGCGTCGGTGACCGGCGTGAGGTCGGGCTTGGACTCGACGACGAGGTCCTCCGCCCGGAACCGGGCCATCGTGACCCGCTCCACCGCGTCGGCCAGCACGTGGGCCAGGCGCAGGTCGTCGTCGTAGGCGGTCACCCGGCCACGCTATCCGGTCGACTCTGCCTCCGTCGCTCTGCGCCGCGGCAACTGGGAGACTTTCGGTCGTGCGCGACGCCTTCCTCCTCGACCCCGACCGGGTCCATCTCAACCACGGGTCCTACGGCGCGGTCCCCCGGGTCGTCGAGGAGGCGCAACGGTGGCAACGCGACTGGGTGGAGGCGAACCCCAGCCACCGGATCCGTTACGACGTCGTCGAACTCGTCGCGCAGGCCCGCGCCACCGGGGCGGCCTTCCTCGATGTCGAGGCCGAGTCGGTGGCCCTCGTCCCCAACGTCACCCACGCGGTCGCGGTCGTCCTGAGCTCCCTCGCCCGGCAGGGACGGCTGCGGGCGGGGGACGTCGTGGTCACCAGCACCCACGGCTACGGCGCCGTGCGGGACGCGATCCGACTGTGGTGCTCGTGGACGGGTGCGACGACGGTGCCGGTGGCCCACCCCGTGGGGGCGAGCAGCGACGACGTGGTCGAGGCCTTCGCCCGGGCGCTCGACACCCTCGCCCGCCAGCGCAGGCGCGTGGCGCTCGTGGTCGTCGACGCCATCACATCGCCCACCGCGACCTGCCTCCCCGTGCGCCGGTTGACCGCGGTATGCCGGTCGGCCGGCGCCCTGAGCCTCGTCGACGCGGCGCACGTGCCGGGTCAGCTGCCGGACGGACCGGGGGAGAGCGGTGCCGACTTCTGGACCGGCGCCTTCCACAAGTGGGCGTTCGCGGCCCGGGGGACGTCGGCCCTCTGGGCCAGCGAAGGGGAGCGTCAGGACCTCGCACCCCTCACCACGAGCTGGGGCCACGGCTCGGGGTTCCCCGGCGCCTTCGACGCGCACGGCACCGACGACTACTCCGCCTGGTTGGCCCTCCCGGACGCACTCGCCTTCTGGGACGAGCTCGGCGGGGACGCCATCGCGGTCCGCGCGTCGGCCCTGCTCGAGAGGGTGGTCCCCCTCGTGGACAGCGCGATCGCGGCCCTCGGTATGCCGCGCGCCCCCTCTGCCCTGCCGGCGAGCCCGGCGCCGCAGATGCGGCTCGTCCCCCTCCCCGACGGCATCGGGCACACGAGGGAGTCCAGCGACGCGCTGATCCGGGACCTGGGCGAGCAGGGCGTGGAGACCGCGGTCGTCCCCTTCGAGGGCCGGGGCTACCTCCGGCTCAGCGCGGCGCCCTACAACGAGTGGCACGACTACGAGCGGCTCGCCACGGTCCTGAGCAACGTGATCGCCCCCGGCCGCACT
>NZ_JANXRJ010000128.1 GCF_025353065.1 Lapillicoccus sp. | reverse complement strand
CCCGGGTCGTCGTAGTCATGCGCCGTGCACACGGTCGCGACGACCTCGCCCGCGCCGGGAACCTGCCGGACGACCTTACGGATCACCGCGACCAGCTGCGTCACGGTGTCCTGCGTCGCGACCGCATCATCCAACGCGGTCGAGTCCAGGGCCCGCCGGTTCTTCCCCGTCAACACGCCCGTCTCGGCCACCACCGCCTTGACCGCGTCGAAGATCCGATGCGGCGCCGCGCTCCCCGCCAACCGCTTACGCCAGTACGTCAACGTCGACGGGTCGAACCCGCCATGCCCGACCGGCAGGCCACACGCGACCTTCCACCGCAGATCCGTGCGCACCGCCGCCATCGCCTCCCTGTCCGAGAGCCCATGCAACGACTGCAACACCATCACCGACGCCGCGACATCCGCCGGCACCGACGGACGACCCAACCGGGTCGGGAACAGATCAGCGAACATCGCCTCCGGGAACAACACCCGCCGCTGCTCGGCCAACAAACCCGAACACGCTTCCCTTGTCGATCAGATGCCCTGCGACCGACTCAGCATCCAGAAGCTCACGCTCATCAAGCGCACGACCCTGCATACCCAACATGATCCCAACCCCGACCCGCGCGACCAGGACGACACGCCTTATTCAGCAGCGTCCTAGAGGGTGCCCAGGCGTGCGACGCTGCCGTCCCGGCGGTGCAGGAACAGCTCGGCGGGTCGATGGTCGGCGGCAAGGGCGGTGATGTGGTCGATGGCCTGATCCATTTGTGGGTGGGTGTCGTACTCCAGCCGGCCGTGCCGGCAGGCCCACCGGTCGTCGCCCAGCTCGATCACACGAAAAAACAACGCCATCAGGGAAGTCTGGGCCCGGGCCCACCACGAAGAGCAGTGCCGAACGTCCCGCCGTGACTGAGGGGACTGATGGGACTGCCCGGTCAGGTGCTGGTGTTGGGGATCCACGCGCCGGCGAGGGTGGCGACGCCGCCGACCCAGAGCAGGCCCCGGCCCGCGCCGTCGGCGGGGCGCAGGCCGACCGCGGTGACCACCAGGGCGAGCCCCGTCACGAACAGGGCCAGCGTCATGATCCAGCGGTCGGGAGCGTCGCCGGCAGCGAGACTGCTGACCAAGGAGCGGACCGGGTCTTAGGGTTTGTGACGAATTGATCTAGTTGGTTTCGGGTGTGTCGGTTTCGGGGTGCATCGGTAGTTCCACTCGCCGTGCCAGTCGTGGCGGTGGATGGGTAGGGCGTCTGTTTCGGCGTCACTGATCCGGATGCCGGTGGGGTACTCGTGGTCCGCCGGTGGTGGTGGTGACCGCTCCGATGATGTTGACGACGGCTTGGTGGCTGGTCAGCGGTGTGCCGCGCCAGTTCATGTCACGCCGTTGTCAGGACGGGCGTCCGCCTCGCTCCACGGTGGCGGCCGAGGCTGCCGTCGGTTGTGGCTGGTCGGGGGCGGCGGTGTTCGGGGCGTGGGGGTGAGCGGGTGTGGGTGGTCGGGGTGGATGTTTTTCGTAGTATCCGCGGTAGATGATCTTGTAGAACGGGATCAGCCGCGGGATGTCGCGCAGTCCGGGGACCCATGGCAGTAGGAGCTGCAGCAGCATCCCGAGGATGACGATAAGGGTGCCGACCCAGAGGTCGGCGGAGGCTGAGCTGGCGATCGCCGGGATGTGGTAGGGGATCGCGTAGAGGATGAGCCAGAACTGGCCGGGGTAGTTCCACAGCTCGTTCATGACG
Source organism: Lapillicoccus sp. (assembly GCF_025353065.1). Classification (GTDB taxonomy): domain Bacteria; phylum Actinomycetota; class Actinomycetes; order Actinomycetales; family Dermatophilaceae; genus Lapillicoccus. The sequence goes on along the minus strand of NZ_JANXRJ010000128.1, from coordinate 2,441 downwards.
CCCCATTGATCCCCGGTCAGGCCCTGCCCGCTCGCCACGGTTTTCCAGAGGGTCCCGTCGCTGTAGAACATGGTGGCCTTGTAGGGGTTGGTGTTGATCTGGGCGGGCCCGCCGTGGAGGTAGCCGTCGAGGGAGCCGTTGCGGGCGATGGTGAGCTCGGCCTGCACCAGGGCGGGGACGGGGCCGTAGTTACCGGGGGCCACGGTGATCGTGCCGTTCTCGATCGTTCCCTTGGCTAAGGCATCGGTGTAGGCCTTGAGCCAGGTGGTTTGCTGGTCGGAGTCCAGCTGGTCGGCGGCCACGCCCTCGGTGCGGCTGCCGCCTGCCGCGGTGTACTGCGCGAGGGCGGCGGCGACGGTGGGGTTGTACGGGGCGACGATCTGGCTCAGGGGTGCGAGGACGAAGTCGTTGGCGGTGTTGATCGGCTGAGTGAGCCCGAAGATGGTGTGGGCGGCGCCGGCCAGGGAGACATGCCCGATGGCCTGGGCGGCCCCGGGGGTCTCGTTGTAGGGGGGGCCGTAGCCGGCGGTAGCGGAGGACCCGTCGAGTTCGGTGACGACCGCGGCGGCGAAGTCGGCGGCGCCGCCGTTCGGGTCGAGGTGGCCCTTGTCGTCGGTCGTCGGCGAGGTCGCCCAGTAGGTAGCCGTGAACGCCGCCCCCGCCGGTGAGGGGGGGCCACCGGGGTAGGTGAGGCCGCCGTTGGCGGAACCGAAGATGATCGAGGCGGCCACGACGAGGACCGCGACGATGACGACGCCGACGGTGCCCTCGAAGATCAGGTCGTATTTCCGTTCGGGGCCAGTCCAGTGCCGGATCGGGTGCTTAGACACTCTCCTGCTCATGTCCGGCTCCCCTCACGGGGCGCCGGCCCCGACAACGCTGGCCCCGACGCCGCCGGTTCCGGGGTCCCCGTCACCGAAGTTCCGGTCGCCGAAGTTCCCGTCGCCGAGGTTCCCGTCGCCGACACGGACCGGTGACCGCCCTGGTGGGCGGAGGCGTCGTCGGCTACTTCGAGGTGTTCCTGCCCGGGTGGGGGGGCGACACCCCGCCGGCGGATCAGACCCAGGTGCACCAGCACCACGAACCCCAGCAGCCCCGCGGTGACCACGACGTGCATCGTGAACTGCTGGCCCACGTCCATGACGTTCCACACCGCACCGATACCCATGGCGTTGAAGGCGTCTTTGGCTTGCTGGGCGATGTACTGGCTGTCCCAGTTGGTCAGCATCAAGAACCCGGTGAACGCTGTCACCAGGGCAAGGAGGAAGGACAGCACCCCGGTCACCCATGTGAACCCGCGCCCACCTCGCCACCCCATCACGAAGAAGGTGAACAGGGCATGGACCGCCATAAACAGGAAGAAGGCCTGCACCCCCCAGAAGTGGACGCTGTTCATGAACCCGCCGAACGAGCTGGTGTGCCACCACTGCACGCCACCGACCGCCAGGACCACCCCGCTGGCGAGGGTGACCAGGAACGCGCCCAGGGTCAGCACACCCATCGTGTACAGCACCGAGGACACGTACGCCGGTTCGTTGTCCGGGAGTAACCGGCGCAGCGGAAGGTTACGGACCAGCCACGCCCGAACCCACGGCGAGGGTTCGGTCCAGGAGAACGACTCGTCACCCCCGGTATCCGTCACAGGATCCGCCCGAGAATCCGGAGGCGCAGCGTTGCTGGTCACGGCGACCCTTTCTGCTCGGGGAGGGTGATGAACATCCCGCCGAGGAAGAGGACCGCGATGATGACGAACAGCACAACGTTGGCGTACTTCATCACGAACCACCCCCCGATGGTCCACGCCAGGTAGCCCCCGTCGCCCGTCAGGTTGATCAACGGGCCCCACAGTTGACTGACCACAAACGCCTCCTGAGCTTCGGAAAAGTGAAAACCCTGCAACGCCCTGCCACCCCGAGCGTCACTCTAGCCTCGATCGTTCACGGGTTGTGACCTGACATCGGCTGTGGAAACGCGAAAGTGCCTGTCGCACACGACATACTGGACTTGTCTAGGGTTCAGAAGTCTCGAGTGGAAGGCACCTCGCCAGTGGTGCGACACGAGGTCGCATGCGTCGAGTGGCGCGTTGATTGGAGGTCGGCGGTGACGTTGATGACGTAACCCGGGTGAGTGTTCTGTGGCCCGTCCCCACCTCGACGTGCGCTGCCCGTAAGGGCGGGGTGCGAAGCTCGAGGGAGAAGCCCAAGGGTCCCTGTTCCATCCAGGGGTTACAGGCAAGGGGAAGGCCGGACGGGTGAACGTGAGTGAACCGCTGTTGACGCCTCCCTACCTGACAGACTTCGTTGAGACGCGAGTACTCAGTCTGTAATGAGGCTAGGGCTCGAGCTTGAGGAGGATCGATGGGTCACAGTGCCCCGGTTGGTGCGGTGGGTAGTTCGGGCGATGAGTCGCCGGTCGAAAACGCGGTCGGGCCGCGGGAGGGC
>NZ_JANXRJ010000116.1 GCF_025353065.1 Lapillicoccus sp. | reverse complement strand
TCGTGCACGGCCCGCTCCTGCAGCAGCCCGATGGTCGCGATGTCGGCGAGGCCCTGACCGAGGGCGAGGTCCCCCGGCGCGAGCGGACCGGGCCGGGTGAGGAAGAGGTTCATGGCCCCCACCACGTCGTCCCGCAGCCGCATGGGCAGGGCGTGGACCGAGCTGAAGCTCGCCTCGGTCACCGCTGCACCGAACGTGGGCCACCGTCTCGCCGCCTCGTCCGCACCGACGTTGACGACCGGCACGCCCCCGAGGAAGCAGTCCAGGCACGGCCCCTCCTCGTGCTGCAGCTCGAACAGCTCGAGCAGCCGCGTCGCCTCGGTCGAGGACGCGACGACCTGGAGGTTGCCGCGCTGGTCCGCGAGCATCAGCCCGGCGGCGTCGGCATCCAGCAGCTCGACCGCCGTCTCGGTGAGGGAGTGCAGGAAGTCGATGACGTCGAACTCGGCGACGAGGGTGTCGGCGAGCTGGACGAACACCTCCAAGAGGCGCTGCTGGGTAACCATGGGGCCGCCTTTCGATCCGGGTGGTCGGGACGCAGGAGACGCGAGGGCCGCGCACGGTCGCAGTTCGGTCCGGGGTGCTGCTAGCCATCATGCGCGATGTCCGGGTCGAAGCGCAGCGTTCGCGCCACGACGGCGCGGGCGACCTGCGTGACGCTGGTCCCCGAGGAATAGGCCCGGGCGCGCAGCAGGAGGAGCGCGTCGGCGAGTCGGACCCCGGACTGGACCGCGATCATCCCGGTGGCCTGGTGGACCTCGGGCCGGCTGGGCGCCCGCCCGAGGTCGGGATGCAGGCCGCCGTCCAGAGGCATCTCGTCCTGCAGGTGCAGGAGGACGCGGACGGCGGCGTCGGCATACGCGAGGGCCTCCGTCAGCGCCTCGGGCGTCAGCGTCCCGGACGTGTCGCGATAGAGGTCCAGCACCCCCAGCCGGATCGCCCCGACCTGGAGCGGGAAGGCGAAGATCGCCTCGATGCCGGCCTCCACGGCGGCCGGCCCGAACGCCGGCCAGCGGATCGGTCCGCTGCTGCGCAGCTCGGGCTGGATCACCGGGCGTCCACGGACGGAGGCGTCGATGCAGGGTCCTTCACCGAGGCTGAACTGCAGGTCCTCCATCGTCGTCGCGCGGGTGTCGGTGGCGGCGACCAGCCCGACGTGACCCTGCTCGGTCATCAGCGCCAGCGCGACGCCGCTGACCGGGAGATCGGCCGCGCAGGCGGCGCAGAGGGCATCGGGAAGGGTCCACCGAGGATCCGGGTGCGGCTGGGCCAGGATGCTGGCCAGGATGTGGTCGACCCTCGTCCTCGACACCCCTGGACCGCCCTCGACTGACACCGTGGTTGAGCCGACACCGGGGTCCGGGGCTTCGGTCGCGCGATCGTCGAACGGTAGACCCTGGTGCTCCCCCGAGCCAACTCGAGTCGCTTCCGGCCGGCCCGAGCCGGCCCGAGCCGGCCGGGGCCGTGCGCGAGACGGCCGGGGCCGGCTCGGGCCACCCGGGGCACCCGGGCCGTGCGCGGTGGGCCATTGACAAGCAACGTCGGAAGGTGGGACTTTGTGCCGTAAGCCACACCTTGTGGTGCTGCCCCGGACCCTGCAGCGCGCGCTCGACGAGATGCACGTGACGGATCCGACGACGTGTCCGTCCGCATGATGGTGCGTCCCCTCGGCGGGCGAGCCGTACAGTTCGGCGCCGCCGCCACGGCAAGCTCGTGGGGGTGTCTACCGCGGAGGCGGCGCCGACGCGCGGCCACGGGTCGCGATGCCGACCTTCACGGCAGCTCCCAGGTGTGGACGGGGATGTTCTCGTGCATCTGCCCGGCGTAGGACTCGAGCATCCGCCGCAGCGCCTCGGGGCGGTCCATCCCCTTCTCCTCGAACCGCCGGACCGCCTCGATCTGCCACGACGCGCCGTTGGTGCCGCTGAGGCACCGGCCCTCGATGACGGACAGGTAGCGGTCGCGGACCTCCGGCGCGACGCCCCAGCGGGTCAGCCCCTCGTGGGCGAGCGGCAGCAGGTGACGCAGGACGAGCTCCGTGGCCGGCACCTCGCCGCGACCGGGCCAGAAGAGCCGGGCGTCGATGCCGTCGCGGGCGCTGGCGAAGAAGTTCTCCTCGGCCGCGACGAAGCTCATCCTGCTCCACACCGGACGGTCCTCACCGGCCAGCATCCGCATCGCACCGTAGTAGAAGGCCGAGTTGGCCATCACGTCGATGATGCTCGGACCCGCCGGCAGGACGCGGTTCTCCACGCGGACGTGCGGGCGGCCGGCCACGATGTCGTAGATGGGTCGGTTCCAGCGGTAGACCGTTCCGTTGTGCAGCCGCAGCTCGTCGAGACGGGGCACTCCCCCGGCCTCGAGCACCGCCAGGGGGTCCTCGTCGGAGATCTCCGGCAGCAACGCCGGGAAGTAGCGCACGTTCTCCTCGAAGAGGTCGAAGATCGAGGTGATCCACCGCTCCCCGAAGAACACGCGCGGCCGCACACCCTGGTTCTTCAGCTCGACGGACCGGGTGTCGGCGGCCTGGCTGAACAGCTCGATCCGCGTCTCGTGCCAGAGCTGCTTGCCGAAGAAGAACGGGCTGTTGGCGCCGAGCGCGAGCTGCGGACCCCCCAGCACCTGGGCGGCGTTCCAGTGCGCCGCGAAGTGCTGCGGCTCGACCTGGAGGTGGAGCTGCATCGAGGTGCAGGCGCTCTCGGGAGCCAGCGAGTCGGCATACCGGTCGACGCGCTCACCGCTCGAGCCCTCGATGTCGAGGTAGATGTCCTCGCCCCGCGCGGCGAGGACGGCGTCGTTGAGGGCCTGATAACGGGTGTTGGCGCTCATCCAGTCGCCCTCGAAGTGCTCCGGCATGATCGTCGGGAGGATGCCGATCATGACGATGTGCGAGCCGACCTCGCGACTGCGCTGCTCGGCCTCGTTGAGCGAGGTGCGCAGGTCGGACTCGAGGTCGAGCGCCGCGGTGCCGGGCAGCGGTCGCGGCGAGACGTTGAACTCGATGTTGAACCGCGCGAGCTCCGTCTGGAACTCGGGGTTCTCGATCGCCGCGAGCACCTCGGCGTTGTCCATCCTGGGCTGGTAGTCGGTGTCGACGAGGTTGAGCTCGATCTCCATGCCCGTCATCGGCCGGTCGAACTCGAACTGGCTGTGCTGGAGCATCCGCTCGAAGACGTCCAGTCCCGCACGGACCTTCTCCCGGTAGAGCTGTCGCTGCTCGCGGGTGAAGCTGGCCGCGCTGACGTCCTTTCCCATGCGCGCGAGGGTATGCCGTAACCGCGCCGGCGCGCGATGGGGCGCCCACACGCCGAACAGCGTCCGGTGCTCTGTCGGTCACCCGCCATAGCCTCGACGCGTGCGCTTCGTCCACACCTCCGACTGGCACCTGGGACGCTCGTTCCACCAGGTGGGGCTGCTCGCCGCCCAGGCGCGCTACCTCGACCACCTCGTCGACCTCGTCCGGTCCGAGCGGGTCGATGCCGTGCTCGTCTCCGGCGACGTCTACGACCGGGCCCTCCCGTCCCCGGAGACGGTGCTGCTGCTGTCCGACGCCGTGACCCGCATCGTCGACGCCGGCGCCCGGGTCGTGCTCTCGAGCGGCAACCACGACTCGGCCATCCGGCTCGGCTTCGCCTCCGACCTGCTCGCGCGCTCCGGGCTGCACATCCGCTCGTCGGTCGCCGACGTCGGTCGGCCGGTGCTCGTGGGAGACGTCGCGGTCCACCCTCTCCCCTACCTCGAGCCCGCCGCCGTGGCCGAGTCGCTCGGCGCGACCCAGCGCACGCACGCGGCAGTGCTGCGGGCGGCGATGACCCGGGTCGAGGCCGACCTGGCGCAGCGCAGCGGGCCGTCCGTGGTGATGGCGCACGCGTTCGTCACCGGTGGCGCGACGACCGACAGCGAGCGCGACATCTCCGTCGGGGGTGTGAGCGCCGTCCATCCGGAGGTGTTCTCCGCGGCGGGATATGCCGCGCTCGGGCACCTCCACGGTCGGCAGGAGATCAGCGACCGGGTGCGGTACTCGGGTTCGCCCGTCGTCATGTCGTTCTCGGAGGCGCGGCACACCAAGGGGTCGTGGCTCGTCGACCTCACCGGCGACGGCGCCCACCCGGTCGTCGACGCCGGGTTCGTCGAGGCGCCCGTCGAGCGGCCCGTGCGGGTGCTCCGGGGTGACCTCGAGGACCTCCTGCGTGACCCGGGCCTCGACGGTGCGGAGGCGGCATACTGCCAGGTCACGCTCACCGACGCGGCGCGTCCGCTCGGGGCGATGGAGCGCCTCAAACGCCGTTTTCCCCATACCCTCGTCCTGCGCTGGGAGCCGCAGGGCGTCCCGGTCTCGCTCGAGAGCTATGCCGCCCGGGTCGGGGTGCGGCGGGACGACCTCGAGCTCTGCTGCGACTTCCTCGGGCACGTCCGCGGCGGGGTCGCAGCGGCCCCCGAGGAACGGCTGCTGCTGCGTGACGCGCTCGACGCCTCGCGCGTGGAACAGGCACGTCACGCCGACGAGATCGGGGCCATGCTGCCCGGCTTCGAGGACCTGTTCGGACCGGGCGCCGAGCCCCGGTCCGGTGTCGCATGAGGCTGCACCATCTCTCGGTGACGGGGTTCGGGCCCTTCGCCGAGACGGTCGAGGTCGACTTCGACGAGGTCAGCCTGGCCGGTCTCTTCCTCATCCAGGGTCCGACCGGGGCGGGCAAGACGAGCCTCCTCGACGCCATCTGCTTCGGGCTGTATGCCGGGGTGCCCGGCCTGCGTCCCGGCGGCCGGGCGCTGCGCAGCGACCACGCGGCGCGCGACGTCGTGCCTCAGGTCGTCGTCGACTTCTCCACGGGCACCAGGCGGTTCCGGGTGACCCGCTCGCCGGAGTTCCTGCGCCCGAAACGGCGGGGGGCCGGGGAGACCAGGGCGCCGGCCACGGTGCTCCTCCAGGAGCACCACGCCGGGCGGTGGGTCGTGCGGAGCACCCGGGCCGACGAGGTCGGTGAGATCGTGACCGAGGTCCTCGGGATGGGTCTCGAGCAGTTCAGCAAGGTGGTGCTGCTGCCCCAAGGCGAGTTCGCCGCCTTCCTGCGCTCGACGGCCGAGGAGCGCCGGCTGCTGCTCGAGCGGCTCTTCGACATCTCGACGTGGACCGGGGTCGAGGAGTGGCTCGTCGAGCGTCGCCGGCAGCTGGCGGCCGAGGTGGGCGAGGCGCGGGTCGTCCTCGACACCGACCTCGCCCGGCTCGGCGACGTGGTCGCGACGCTGCCGTCCGAGGTCGTCGGGGACCTCACGTCGCTGACGGACGTGCCGCTGGACACGCTCCCGGCGGCGGTGACCGGCATCCGGGCCCGGTGCGAGGCGCACGCCGGCGAGGCGCTGACTGCGCTGGCGGCTGCCGACCTCGCGGCCACCGGCGCGGGAGCCGCGCGCATCGAGGCGGAGGCGTTGGGTGACCGTCAGCGTCGTGGCCGTGCGGCCCAGGGAGTCCTCGACGATCTGGCGAGCGCGGCCGGCGCGCAGGCCGAGCGCAGGCAGCGAGCCGAGCGAGCCGCTCGCGCCGAGGTGCTCGCCGGCGACCTGCGGGCGCTGCGACGGGCCGCCGACCTGGATCGGGCTGCAGCCGACAAGGTCGCGAAGGCGCGACTCCCGTTGTCCCAGCTGGGGATCGCCGACCACGGGCTCGCCGCGATCCGTGGTCTGCAGGCGACGCTCGACGAGCGCGCGGTCGCGCTGGCCGATGCCCACCGCGCCTTCGCCGATGCGACCGGGCTGCGGGCGGAGCTGGGCCGGCGCTCCGCTGCCGCGGCCGACGCTCGTGCCGAGCTCGAGGGACTGCGCCGTCGGGAGAGTGACGCCGACGCCGCCATCCAGGGTGCCCGTGCACAGGTGGACGAGGCACGCGAGGCAGCGGTCGAGGTGACCCGTCTGGGCCATGAGCTGGCAGCGCTCGAGGACATCCGCCGGACCCTGCTCGAGCGTGACGCCGCCGCCGCCCTGGCCGGCCGTGTCGCGGACCGGTTGCGCGCCGCACGGGACGTCGAGCAGGACGCCCGGGAAACCTACCTCGGGCGCCGTCAGGCCCGCCTGGACGGGATGGCGGCCGAGCTCGCCGGCCTGCTCGCGGAGGGCGCGCCCTGCGGCGTCTGCGGGTCCCTGGACCACCCCCACCCCGCCGTCGGGGACCTCGCCGTCTCGGCCGACGAGGTGGCAGCGGCCGAGGAGTCCTGGCTCTCCTGCCGTCGCCACGTCGAGGAGCTGACGGCAGCCGGTGAGGTGCAGCGTCAGCTCGTCCGGACCCGCGAGGTCGACCTGACGCGCCGGTGGTCGGCCTTCGTCGGCGCCGAAGGCGGTGTCGGCGCCCAAGCCGTCGTCGCCGGCGGGAGTCATGTGGCGCCGGTCCTGCCCGAGATCGGTTCTGTGACAACGGAGCTCGAGAGCCGCCGACGGGCGCACGGGCTGGCGTCCACCGTGGCCACCCGGCTGCCCGGCGCCGTCGAGCGGCTGAGCCAGGGCCAGCAGGCCCTGCTCGACGCGCGGACGCGGGCCGCTGCCGTGGCCGACCTCGTGGTGGCTCACGAGGCCGGTCGCACCGAGGTGAGGGCGCAGCTGCTGCGACGCCTCGGCCAGGTCGTCGTTGACGTGGACGATCACGAGACCTGTCCCTGTCGTGTCGAGCCCCAGGTCGACAACGAGACGCAGGTCGACAACGAGACCCAGGTCGACAACGAGACGCAGCGGTCCGAGGCCGACGCCTGGGAGAGAGCCGAGCAGCTCGAGGGGCTCCGGGCTGCCCACCTCGAGGTGACCACGTCGACCGGGCAGCTTCTGAGAGTCCTCGAGGAGGCCGGCCAGACGCGGACCGCGCTGGCCGAGGTCGAGGTGCTGGTCCGCGCCGCACTCGACGAGCGGGGCTTCGCCTCGACGGAGGGGGCCGCGGCCGCGCTGCTTCCCGCAGCCGAGCTCGCGAGCCTGCAGCGCGAGATCCGGGCCCATGACGACCGTCTTGCTGCCGCCCGTGCGGTCGTCGCCGACGATGACGTGATGATGTCGCTCGGGCTGCCCGACGTCGACCTCCCCGCGGTTCGCGCGGCGGGTGAGGCCGCCCGGCAGGGGCAGCGGATCGCGCAACAGGTGCAGACACGGGCCGAGCAGTCGACCCACCGGCTCGCCGAGCTCGCGCAGTCCGTGGTGGCACAGTGTCGTTCACTCGGTCCCCGGATCGACGTCGCAGCACGGACGGCCGCGCTGGCCGACACCGTGACCGGGATCGGCGGCGACAACTCCCGGCGGATGCGGCTCTCCTCCTTCGTCCTCGCCGCCCGGCTCGAGAAGGTGGCCACCCTCGCCAACGAGCGTCTCGGCGTGATGGGCGACGGCCGTTACCAGCTCCAGCACACCGACGACCTGGCGGCGGGCGGGCGCCGGAGCGGACTCGGCCTCGCCGTCCGCGACCTGTGGACCGGCCAGGTGCGTGACACGGCATCCCTGTCGGGCGGGGAGTCCTTCATGGCCTCCCTGGCCCTGGCCCTGGGCCTCGCCGACGCCGTGCGGGAGGAGGCCGGCGGCTTCGACCTGCAGACGCTGTTCATCGACGAGGGCTTCGGCACGCTCGACGACGAGAGCCTCGAGCAGGTCCTGGCCGTCCTCGACGCCCTGCGCGACGGGGGCCGAGCCGTCGGCGTTGTCAGCCACGTCAGTGACCTGCTGACCCGCATCCCCACCCAGATCTGTGTCACCAAGAGCGCGACCGGCTCGAGCGTCCGCGTCCGCGCCTCCTGACGACCCCTGGTGCCCGGCACCTCCGTAGCAGGACCATCCCCTGCTGGACTCAAGGGGGCCGCCGGATGGCGGTCAGAGCGCACGGATGACCGCCGCTCGGCGACTGCCGCGCCTGCGTGAGCCATCGCATACTCGATTGGTATCGGGCCCCGTCGGTGTGGCCCGCAGACCAGAAGGAGTCCGTCGATGACGACGACCACGCCCCGTTCCGGCCACACACAGGTGCGCCCGCCCTTCGACCCCGAGCTCGCGGCCGCACTCGCACTGGTCCGGGAGCAGATCCCGCCGTCGCTGACGCCCGACCTGATCGGGCCGATGCGGGAGGGCAACGACCTGATGGCCGTCACCCTCGAGATGCTCTCCAGGGAGGGAACGGTCGAGGTCTCCGAGCGGGAGGTGCCCGGTCCGGAGGGTGACCCCGACGTCTCGCTGCTCATCCTCAAGCCCCGCGGCGTCGTGTCCGGTGCGCCGATCATCTACCACACCCACGGCGGCGGCATGATCGTCGGCGACAACCGCACCGGGGTCGACGGCCCGCTCGACTGGGCGGTCGAGAGCGGCGCCATCGTCGTCTCGGTCGAGTACCGACTGGCGCCGGAGCACCCTGACCCGGCTCCGGTGGAGGACTGCTACGCCGGGCTCGTCTGGACCCACGCGCACGCTGCGGAGCTGGGCGGCGACCCGGATCGGATCCTCATCGCCGGTGCCAGTGCAGGTGGGGGTCTGGCGGCCGGGGTCGCCCTCCTGGCGCGCGACCGTCAGGGGCCGCCGCTCATCGGACAGGTGCTCATGTGCCCGATGATCGACGACCGCAACGAGACCCCGTCGAGTCACGAGCTCGACGGCGAAGGCATCTGGGACCGCACGTCGAACGACACCGGCTGGGACGCCCTCCTGGGAGACCGCCGCAAGACGGACGCCGTGAGCGTGTATGCCGCGCCGAGCCGCGCCATCGATCTGTCCGGTCTCCCGCCCGTCTTCGTCGACGTGGGCTCGGTGGAGACCTTCCGGGACGAGGACGTCGACTACGCGGTGCGCCTCTGGCGGGCCGGCGTCCAGGCCGAGCTCCATGTGTGGCCGGGCGGCTTCCACGGCTTCGACATGTTCGCTCCGCAGGCTGCCGTTTCGCAGATGTCCATCTCGACGCGTGCTGCCTGGGTGCGTCGCCTCCTCGCCACCTGAGCCGACGCCGGGGCGGGCCGGTGCGTCCGCGGAGATGGTTGCTTGACCCCCACTTCCGCGGACGCAGTGCGGCTGTCGCCCGGTTGGGGTCTGGTCGTCGGCGGAGGTACGGGGCAGGATGACGCTGTTTAGGAGCTCGCCGGAAGGTTCGCCGCCCTCGACCCCGAGGCCGCGGCCGCCCTGCACGTGATCGGCTACTTCGACACGCTCGTCGACGGCCACGTCGGGCTCGAGACATTGGTGCGCGGCGCCGCGGTCCTCTCCGGTTCGTCGGCGCGCCTGGTCGACGCCGACCGTCGCCTCGAGCTGCGGGTGCAGCCCGACGGACGGACGGTGTCCACCGCCGCACCCCTCGAGCCCGGTTGGCGCTCGCTCGTCGTCCTCACAGGTGAGCAGACGACGGTCTGGCTGGAGACGACGGAGCACCGGGCGCTTTACGACCTCGTCCTCGAGCGGCTCGCCTCGGGCATCCGGGTCGTCCTCGATCGCACGCGCGGTCGCGTCGTGCGCGACGACGAAGCCGCCATCGAGGTGCTTCTCGACGGAGCCGCCGCAGAAGCCTCACGATCTCGAGCGGCCCGGCGGTTGGGTCTCGCGCCGGACGTCCGCCTCCGCGTGGTGGCGATGCTGCCCGAGGCTCACTCACGCCGCCCGGAGCTGCATGGGGTCAGGGTGATGATCGAGCGTGAGACGGACCTCGGAGAGACGCGACCCGCCGGCCGGGTCGGGCTCGGTGGCCTCGTCCAGGTGCCCGACGCCCCGAGGTCGTGGGAGGAGGCCCGGACGGCCCTGCGTTTCACGGCCGCCGGCACCGAGGCCGATCCAGGCCCCACCTGGAACGGGCCGCCGCCGCCGCCCCGTGGGTGCTCGAGACCCTCGACCAGATCGCCTCGCACAGCAGTTTGCGGGCGGCGTCCCAGGACGCCCACGTCCACCACTCGACCCTGCAGGCTCGGGTGCAGCAGTTCGAGGCGCTGCTCGGCTGGTCGGTCTCCGATCCCCAGGGACGCCTCCGGCTCCAGCTGGCGCTGGCCCTGCGCCGTCTTCATCGCCACCCCTGACGCAACGTCCGCGGGAACGGCATACCGGTGTCGCGTCGGTGCGGACGCAACGCCTTGCTGCTCACAACGTCCGCACGAACGCGACACCGGTGTCGCGTCGGTGCGGACGTTGTGGGTGGTCGGTGGTCAGCTGGGGACGTAGAAGCTGTACTGCGCGCTCTGGCTGACGTTGCCGGCCACATCGACGGCCCGGACGTAGAGGATGGCCGAACCCCACTGCTGGGGGGTCACCGAGAACGTCGCGGTCGGGCTGGGCCGGCTGCCGCTCGTCGTGGTCTCCGGAGGTGGCCCGGAGCCGACCCCGAACGCCTGGTCGAGCTGCCACTCGAAGCGGAGGATCCCGCTGGCACGACCTCGCGTCGGTGCCTGGTCGCTGGTCGTCACCGTGAACTGGCCAGGTTGCCCGGCGTGCAGGTGAGAGGGGATGCCGCTGGTCGACGAGGGATAGTCGGTCGAGGTCACCGAGACGACCGTGGGGGGCATGGCGTCCTCGCGGAACGACCGGCTGACGATGCGGGAGTCGAGGGCGCCCTCGCGAGCGAAGACCGTCCACGTGTAGCGATGTCCATCGACGACGCTGCCGGAAGGAGTGCCCACGGAGACGAGACCGGAGCCGGTGGTGCATGCAGCGACGTTCTGGACGATCTGGGTGCCGGTGGTGGTGTCGGTCATCGTGAACACCCCGCAGACGGGTGAGCCCGGGGACACGGATGAGGACACGGTGGCGTTCATCGCGACCGGTGTGACCTGGTTGAACGCGCCGATCCAGCTCCCCGTCGGGGGTGCTGACCGACGCAGGAGTCGTGGACACTGCCGTCGGTGCCTTCGGCGGGCGGACGGCAGGTTGGGCGCCCTGGTGCGCTCCTGGTGTCGCTCCTGCCGAGAGCACGACCGCCCCGAGGACGCTGGCCACGACCATCAGGACGCCGGGCCCGCGACGGCGCCCTGGTGTGCCCCAGCTGTGCCTCATGATTGACGACCTCTCGCTCCTGGCCCCTGAGCCGGAAACCGTGGTCACGGTATCCGATGCGCCGGGTTCGTGTCCCAGGAACCCACTGCGTCCGCGGCAACGGCAGACCGGTGTCGCGTTCCCGCGGACGCAGTGGGGCTGGTCAGTCCTCGAAGGCCTCCGGCGGTGGGCACGAGCAGACCAGGTGGCGGTCGCCGTAGGCGCCGTCGATCCGCCGGACCGGCGGCCAGTACTTGTCCGGCGCGTGGACGCCGGCCGGGAAGACGGCACTCGTCCGCGCATAGCCGTGGTCCCAGTCGCCGACGATGGAGAGCGCTGTATGCGGCGCATGGCGCAGCATGGAGTCCTCCGCCGCCACGGCCCCCTGCTCGACCTCGTCGATCTCGGCGCGGATGGCGATCATCGCGTCGCAGAACCGGTCGATCTCCCCCTTGTCCTCGCTCTCGGTCGGCTCGACCATGAACGTGCCGGCGACCGGGAACGACATGGTCGGCGCGTGGAATCCGTAGTCCACGAGGCGCTTGGCGATGTCGTCGACGGTCACTCCCGTCCGCCGGGTGATCTCCCGGACGTCGATGATGCACTCGTGAGCGACGAGGTCGTCGTGCCCGGAGTAGAGCACGGGGTAGGAGTCGCGCAGCCGGGCGGCGACGTAGTTGGCGTTGAGGACCGCGACCTCGGTCGCCCGGGCGAGCCCGGCACCGCCCATCAGCCGCACGTAGGCCCACGAGATCGGCAGCAGGCTCGCCGACCCGTAGGGCGCCCCCGAGATGGGGCCGACCCCGGTCGTCGGACCGGCCTCGGGCGCCATCGGGTGGTTCGGCAGGAACGGAGCGAGGTGGGCTCGCACACCCACCGGTCCGACGCCCGGGCCGCCGCCGCCGTGGGGGATGCAGAAGGTCTTGTGCAGGTTGAGGTGCGACACGTCGGCGCCGAACTTGCCCGGCTGGGCGAGACCGACGAGGGCGTTGAGGTTGGCCCCGTCGACGTAGACCTGGCCGCCCGCGTCGTGCACGAGGGCGCACAGCTCGGAGATGGTGTCCTCGTAGACCCCGTGCGTCGACGGGTAGGTCACCATGATCGCCGCGAGGTCGTCGCGGTGCTGGTCGACCTTGGCCCGCAGGTCGTCCATGTCGACGTTGCCGTTCTCGCCGTCCGTCTTCACGACGACGACCTTGAGGCCCGCCATGACGGCGGACGCCGCGTTGGTGCCGTGGGCGCTCGCCGGGATCAGGCAGATCCGGCGGTGCCCCTCGCCCTGCGACTGGTGGTAGGCGTGGATCGCGAGCAGCCCGGCGAACTCGCCCTGCGAGCCGGCGTTGGGCTGCAGCGAGACCGCGTCGTAGCCGGTGATCTCGCACAGCCAGGCCGACAGGTCGGCGACGATCTCGCGGATGCCCTCGGTCTGGTCGAGCGGGGCGAACGGGTGGAGGTCGGCGAACTCCGGCCACGTCACGGCGACCATCTCGGTGGTCGCGTTGAGCTTCATCGTGCAGGAACCGAGCGGGATCATGCCACGGTCGAGGGCGAAGTCGCGGTCCGAGAGCCGCCGCAGGTAACGCAGCATCGCGGTCTCGCTGCGGTGCGAGTGGAACACCGGGTGCGTCAGGAAGTCCGTGGTCCGGGCCAGGTCGCTCGGCCAGGCGGGCTCCCCGGTCGCCGCCACGGGCGCCGCGCCGGTCACGCCGAAGGCCCCCCAGACCGCGGTCAGGTCCTCGGCGGTCGTCGTCTCGTCGAGGCTGATCGAGAGGGTGTCGGCGTCGACGAGGTGGAGGTTGACCCCACGGGCCGCGGCCTCGGCCAGGACCTGGTCCGCGCGCCCGGAGGCGCGCAGCGTCACCGTGTCGAAGTAGGCCGTGGTGAGGACCTCGACGTCGGCCTCGGCCAGCCCGGCGACGAGGGTCCGGGTCAAGCCGTGGGTGCGGCGCGCGATCTCGGTGAGGCCGTCGGGGCCGTGCCACACGGCATACATGCTCGCCATGACGGCGAGCAGCACCTGCGCGGTGCAGATGTTGGAGGTCGCCTTCTCGCGGCGGATGTGCTGCTCGCGGGTCTGCAGCGCGAGCCGGTATGCCGGGTGGCCATCAGCGTCGACCGACACCCCGACCAGCCGTCCCGGCATCGAACGCTCGAGCCCGGACCGGACCGACATGAACCCGGCGTGCGGACCGCCGAACCCCATCGGGACCCCGAAGCGCTGGCTGGAGCCCACGGCGATGTCGGCGCCCCAGTCGGCAGGAGCGGCGAGCACGGTGAGGGCGAGCAGGTCGGTCGCCGCGGTGACCAGGGCACCGTGCTCGTGCGCGGCGCCCGCGAGGTCGCGGAACGCCCGGATCTGGCCGTCGGCGCCGGGGTACTGGACGATGACGCCGAAGACGGGTCGGCCGCCGGCGGCTGCCGTCAGGCCCTCGGGGGAGTCGATGCCCTCGAGGTCCGCGACGACGACAGGCAGCTCGAGCGGCGTGGACCGGGTCTGGATCACGGCGATGGTCTGGGGCAGGGCGTGCGTGTCGATGAGCAGGACGGCGTCCGCCGCGGCCTTGCTCGAGCGGCGCATGAGGGTCATCGCCTCGGCTGCGGCGGTGCTCTCGTCGAGCAGCGAGGCGCCGGCGATGGGCAGGCCCGTGAGGTCGGTGACGACCGTCTGGAAGT
Source organism: Lapillicoccus sp. (assembly GCF_025353065.1). Classification (GTDB taxonomy): domain Bacteria; phylum Actinomycetota; class Actinomycetes; order Actinomycetales; family Dermatophilaceae; genus Lapillicoccus. The sequence continues at coordinate 9,592 of NZ_JANXRJ010000116.1, read as the reverse complement.
TGAGCAGGGCCTCGAGCCGGCCCTGGGAGATCTCGGGCTGGTAGGGCGTGTAGGCGGTGTACCAGGCGGGGTTCTCCAGGACGTTGCGCTGGACCACGGGCGGGGTGACCGTGCCGTAGTAGCCGAGGCCGATCATCGAGCGGAGCACGGTGTTGCGACCGGCGAGCGCCCGCAGCTCCGCGACCACCGCTCGCTCCGAGGGGGCGGCCTCGAGGCGGAGCGCGCGCTCCGACCGGATGCTCGGCGGGACGGCGGTGTCGAACATCGCGGCCAGGCTGGGCTGGCCGACCACCGCGAGCATCGCCTCGACGTCGGTCGGTGTGGGCCCGATGTGCCGCTGGACGAAGGGGGCGAACTCGGCATTGACCGAGACGTTCTCCGTGATCGCCGCGGTCAGCTCGACGCTGGCGGGTGCCGACACGAGGGGTGACGCCAGGGTCGCGCCCAGGTCGCTCGTCGGCGGCTGCGGGATCTCGCTGGGGTGCTGCGTGTCGGTCGTGCCGGTGCGGGTGTCAGCGGACATAGGGGCTCCTCGGGGTGCGCGGTCGTCGCGGGTCACTCCCCCTCTGTCGACCACCTGCCGCCTGACGTTCAGCGGGATGACTCCAGAGTTGCCTCGTCCACGTGGTCCTTGCGCCTGAGAGGTTCCGGGGTGTTGCCCCTTCGGCGCCCCGGCTGACGACTGCCGGTCTGACGACCGGGCCGTCCCGAGGGCTCTCCCACGTGGATTGGTGCAGCGTGTCCAAATCTACCAGCGTGCGGCCGAGTTGGGACTCAGGACGTCTTGCGCAGGCGGCGGGCGGTGAGCTCGTCGCCGAGGTGGGCCGCCGGGGTCTCCTCGTCGGCCCGCTCGCTGGGCAGCTGGGCGAGGGTCCCCTCGACCTCACGCCACACCCGCCCGACCGCGATGCCGAAGACGCCCTGCCCGCCCTGCACGAGGTCGATGACCTCGTCGGCGGAGGTGCACTCGTAGACCGAGGCCCCGTCGCTCATCAGCGTGATCTGGGCCAGGTCGTCGACGCCGCGGGCGCGCAGGTGCGCGATGGCCACCCGGATCTGATGGAGGGAGACCCCGGTGTCCAGCAGCCGCTTGACAACCTTGAGGACCAGGATGTCGCGGAAGCCGTAGAGCCGCTGCGTGCCGGAACCGGTCGCGCTGCGCACCGACGGCTCGACGAGCCCGGTGCGGGCCCAGTAGTCGAGCTGCCGGTAGGTGATCCCGGCGGCCTTGCACGCCGTGGGCCCGCGGTAGCCGGTGTCCTCGCTCAGCTTGGGCAGGTCGTCGTCGAACAGCAGGCCCTGAGCCGCGACGGGAACCCTCGTCGTGCCGTGCTGCGCGTCGTCCGTGGCGTTCACGGGGACCTCCTGGGTGAGCGGTGCGAGAACGTGGGGTGGACCGACATCAGCAGCACGCGGTCCGACGACCGCCACCTGCGCGGCAGCGGGTCGACTGCCGGGGCGGAGTGCACCGGTGTAACTACAGGCCCGTTGTTCTGCACGCCCTGACGGTACGGCCCTCGGACCCGAGCGTCAATCACCTGGACCCTCAGGAGGGCGCCGTGTCGCAACTCTCAACCTTTACTGAAGGTTGACTTCAGTCGCCTAGCTCCCTCGCACGTCCGGGCCGGTTCCGCCGGGTTCGTCCGACGCGTCGGCGTCGTCCGACCCGCTCTCACCCTCCTCGTCGTCACCCGCGTCACCGCTGGGGTCCGAAGGGTCTCCCGCGCCGCCCTCGAAGTCCTCGGCCGAGACCTGGTCCAGGAACTCCCGGAAGCGCTCGACCTCGTCGTCCTCGTCGGGGGTCAGGGCGACCCCCGCCTCGTCGAGCACGGCCTCGGCGACCACGATCTGTGTCGCGGTGCGCAGCGCCAGCGCGATGGCGTCGCTCGGCCGCGCACTGATCTCCCGGCCCCCGTCGAAGACGAGGAGCGCATAGAAGACCTTGTCCCGCAGCTCGACGATGCGGATCTGGGTGACGGTGTGGCCGAGGCCTTCGATGATGTCCTTGAGAAGATCGTGCGTGAGCGGCCTGGGGGGGACGACGCCCTGCTGTGCGTAGGCGATCGCCGTCGCCTCGGCCGCCCCGATCCAGATGGGCAGATAGCGATCCCCGTCGCGCTCCCGAAGGAGCACTATCGGCTGGTTGGTGGGCATCTCGACCCGCACACCGAGAACGTCTACTGCTTTCACACTGCCCACGTTACCCCGGCCTCCGGGGAAGCAACCTCCATGGCACTAGGGCTGGTCACGCAACGCGGCCTTGACCAGCGCGACGTGCAGCGCCAGACACTGTCGCAGCACCTCGGCGGTCCGGTCGGCGGTCCGGTCGGCGGTCCGGTCAGCAGCCGGTCCCACCCCCGGACCGACCGTCCCCGACCGGCCGCTCCCGGAGGTGCGTGGGCTGATCGTGACCTGTCGCACGAGGGCGACCTCCCGGTCGGCGGCCGTCCGGAAGGGGCGCAGGTGTCGCCCCTCGATGCCGACGTCGGACAGTGCTGCTGCCGCGCGCGCCACGGCCAGCGCGTTGAGGTCGTAGTGGTCCCCGGCGTCCGGCTGCAGGAGCCCGAAGGTCACCAGTGACTCGAGGGTGTCGCGCTGGAGGCCGCTGGCCTCGCATAGCTCCGGGCCGGTGAGCCGTAGGGACGAGGTGGCCTCGAGCTCGGCTGCCGACGGGAGGTCGGGGTCGTCGGGGAGGGCCGGCACGACCGGTCGGCCCGAGGCGCCCGCGTCCGGCTCGAGGCCGCGGTCGAGCGCGTCGAGGGCGTCGCGGATCACCTTGAGGGGCCAGAAGCGGTCGCGCTGGGCGGTGAGGACGTAACGCAGCCGTGCCACGTCCGCCGGGCTGAAGGTGCGGTAGCCGGAGGCGGTCCGGGTCGGCGTCACCAGCCCCTCCGTCTCGAGGAAGCGGATCTTGCTGATGGTGACGTCCGGGAAGTCGTCACGCAGCTCCGCAAGCACGGCGCCGATCGTCTTCGAGGCCCCCGACCGCGTCGACCTCACCGTGGTCCTCACCGACGGTCTCACCTTCGACGACCCGTTCAGGAGCTGCCGGCGTAGTAGACGAGCCGGAACTTGCCGATCTGCACCTCGTCACCGGTGCGCAGCACGGCGTGGTCGACGATCTCGCGGTTGACGTAGGTGCCGTTGAGGGATCCGACGTCGCGCACGGCATACCCCTCCCCCTCGCGGCTGAAGAGCGCGTGCTTGCGCGAGACGGTGACGTCGTCGAGGAAGATGTCGCTGTCGGGGTGGCGTCCCGAGGTGACCTCGGGGTCGTCGAGCAGGAAGCGGGCTCCGGAGTTGGGGCCCCGCAGCACGATGAGCAGCGCTGTGCCGGGCCGCAGGGCGTCGATCGTGGCCTGGTCCTCGACCGTCAGGCCGCGCCCGTCGTGCTCGGCCTTGTCGCCCTCGCCGACCCCCTGGAACCGCATCGTGGTGGGCTCGGGGCGGGACTGCTGACCTCCCCCGGCGGCGAGCGGCTGCTGGGCAGCGTCGTCCCCGAAGACCTGTTGCTCGTCGGACATCGTGAGGGAAAGCTCCTTCCGGGCTGCGCGCAGGCCCCAACCCTAGTTGAGCCGTGCGACATCGGGGTGGCCGAGCGGCCGGTCCGTGTGCGGGTCCGCCTCTCCCACCGGGGCGGGGAGGGGTCAGGCCAGGCTGGCCTGGTATGCCGCGGAGTCCATCAGGCCCTCGAGCGCGGCCGCGTCGGTCGGCCGGATCTCATACATCCAGCCCTCGGTGTAGGGCGCCGAGTTGACCAGCTCGGGTGAGGAGTCGAGGGCGTCGTTGACGGCCGTCACCTCGCCCGAGATGGGGGCGTAGATGTCGCTGACGGACTTGGTCGACTCCACCTCGCCGCAGGCCTCCCCGGAGCTGACCGTGGCACCGACGGCCGGCAGGGAGACGTAGACGACGTCGCCGAGCGAGTCCTGCGCGAAGGCGGTGATCCCGATCCGGATCGCGCCACCCTCGACGTCCTGCACCCACTCGTGGTCCGAGGTGTAACGCAGGTCGTCGGGGTAGTCGAGGTCGCTCATGTCGCTCCTTGGCGGTGGTGGGTGTGCTGGCGTGCCGAACGGCTGCCGGTGCGCTGCGGACGCTACGGGGTGGGTGTCGCGGCGTCGGGCACGGGCTGAGCGTAACGAGGGGTCCGCGGTGACGCCAACGCGTCCACCGTCACGGTCGGCAGCTGCTCGACGGTCGCCGTCGCGCCCTGCCGGCGAACCGTCTCGACGATGCCTCCGGGGATGCTCATCGCGGACGCCATCGTCTGGGGGTCGCCGATGGCGAGCACGACGACCGGCCGGGTGAGGGGCTGCCCGTCCACCTGCAGGTCGGTGCCGGTCGCGGCGAACCACGAGCCGGCGACGATCCTCGTGCCGCCGAACTGGATCACCTCGGCCCCGGCGTCCCGCAGCTCCTGGAGGACGTCGAGCAGCATCGGCGCCGTGACCTGCCGGCCGGGGTCCACGATCGTCATCCGGATGCCCGGGCCGTGCGCCGACACCGTGCCGGCGAGGAGGCGCAGGGTGTCGAGCCGCCGTTCGGCCGAGGTGATCGCGGCCTGGCTGCTGCCTGCTCCCGCCGCGAGCTGCTCGCGCTGCGACTGCAGCTCGCTCGCCTGCTGGTCGAGGCGGGTCGAGCGCTGGCTGACGTCGTCGAGGACCCGCACGAGGTCGTCCTGACGCATCGCGTCGAGCCCACCCTCCTGGGTCTGCTGGACCTGCGTCGCGATGGCGAAGCCGAGCGCCACCGTGAGGACGGCGCCGAGCACCTGGGCCCTGGTCGAGCGCGGCACCGCGGCCCGCGCGAGCCGTCGCCACGCGCCGTCCCTGGGTGGCGCCGGCGTCCGCTCCTGCTCGTCGTTCTCGCCCGACATCGTCAGGCCTTGAACAGGTGGCGTCGGATCGAGGCCACGTTGGAGAAGATCCGCACGCCGAGGACGACGACGACGCCGGTCGAGAGCTGCGTCCCCACGCCGAGCTGGTCGCCGAGGAAGACGATGACGGCCGCGACGACGACGTTGGACAGGAACGAGACGACGAAGACCTTGTCGTTGAAGATGCCGTCGAGGACGGCCCGCACCCCCCCGAAGACCGCGTCCAGGGCCGCGATGACGGCGATCGGCAGGTAGGGCTGCAGCCACAGCGGGACAGCCGGGTGGAGCAGCAGACCGGCGACGAGGCCGACCAGGAGACCGATCGCGGCGATCACGGGGTGGCCTCCGATGTCGGTGGGGTGGTCGGTGTGGTCGGTGGGGTCGGACCGGCCGTCGCCGTCGAGGGTATGCCGTCTGCGCCGGGATGTGCGGACGTCACGTCGAGCACGGCGCTGCGGGGCACCTCGACCCGGGCGCTCGTCGCCACGCTCTCGGAGATGCCGTAGTTGGACCGGAGCGCGGTGAGGTAGCTGCCGGCCACCCCCTCGGCGAAGCGGGCGGCCAGGTCCTGCCGGTCCCCGATGGCGGTGACCACGTAGGGGGTCGTGAGCGGCCGGTAGTCGACGAGGATCGCCTGCCCGGCGAACCGGATGGCCGAGCGCGCCGTGAGCCGCTGCCCGTTGATCGAGATCGCCTCGGCGCCGGCCTGCCAGAGACCGTTGCAGAGGATCTGGAGGTCGAGGGAGGTCACCCGGCCGCTCTCGGTGCCACTGGTGCCACCGGCGCCACCGGCGCCACCGGCCCCCCGGGGGTCCGTGCCCGCGTTGGCCTTGACGCTCGGGGCGTCGTCGATGGTGAGGGTCAGTCCCGGGCCGGCGGCCGCGACGTCGCCGGTCAGCAGGCCGAGACGTGCGAGCTCGTCGGTGAGGCTCGACTGCTGGGTGCCCAGCGCCGCGTCCTGGTAGCCCTTGATCTGCGCCCGCAGCGTCCCCACCGCCAGGGTCTGGGCGTCCCCATGCGCCTGTCGGGACTGGATCTGGGCGATCAGCTGGGCCTTGTCACGGCTGGCGGTCGTCCCGCTTGGCCGCAGCACGAAGGCGGACGTCACGAGGAGGAACCCGACGAGCGCGGCCGAGACGACGAGGAGGGGGGTCCGGGTGGTCGTCGCTCGGGGCAGCCCGGCCGCTTCACGTCGATCGGCCGCGGCGGCATAGCCGGGGTCGAGGGGCCGTTCGAGGATCTCGGTCAGCAGGGTCATCGAGGCGTCGGCACGCCGCGGTGTCGGGGGCGGTGTCGGCGGTGTCGTCGGCGGCGGCGTGCTCACGAGGCGGCCGTGCCGGTCGCCAGCCCCGCGACCGACCGGCGGCGGAAGACGGTCGCCGCCTGCGCGGCATACAGGACCGCGGCGAGCCAGTAGAGCCCGACGCCCCACCACGCGAAACCCCAGCCGATCGGGCGCGCGAGCTCTCCGAGGCGGCCCGGGACGAGGGTGAGGAGCAGGAAGGGGAAGGCGTAGAGCAGGTTGAACGTGGCGGCCTTGCCGACGAAGTGGACCGGGAGGCCGGTCTGGCCGATGCGCTTGAGGGCGAGGATGAGGATGGCCATGAAGGCGTCGCGCGCCAGCAGCAGGATGACGAGCCAGACCGGCAGGACGCCTCGCCAGGCCAGCGCGATCAGCGTCGTGAGGATGTAGAGCCGGTCGGCGAGGGGGTCGAGCAGCTCGCCGACGCGTGAGACGAGATTGAAGCGGCGGGCGATCTTGCCGTCGAGGTAGTCCGAGATCCCGGAGAGGGCGAGCACGACGAGGGCCCAGATGTCGTGTCCGGCGAAGAGGAGCCACAGGAAGATCGGGACGCCGACCAGCCGCAGGGCGGACAGCACGTTGGGGAGGGTGAGGATGCGATCGCTCACCTCGTATGCCGGGTGGGGGCCCTGCTGTCCCCCCGCCCCTGCCGGTTCGTGCCGCTCCTGCCCGTCCACCACGCTCGCAGCCTAACCGTCTCGCCATGACCCTTGACTCAGTTGACTCAGTCGAGCCCCTTGACTCACCGTGCACGGGGAGTCAACGCCCTCGACTCGGAGTCACGTGTCTCTGGGTCACGTGCGTTCGGGCTGCCGCCCGGAGTCGTGCCTCCGTCCTGTGGCTACCGCTTCCGTGGAAGCATGTGCGGATGAGATTTCGCGCGGAGCTCGAGGCACACGGGAAGACGGCGACCGGGGTCGAGGTGCCCGAGGACGTGATGGCCGGTCTCGGGGCGGGCCGCAGGGCACCGGTACGGGCCACCATCAACGGCTATTCCTGGCGCACGAGCATCGGGGCGATGGGCGGCCGGGCGCTCGTCGGGGTCAGCGCCGAGGTGCGCGCGGGGGCGGGGATCGCCGCCGGGGAGGTCGTCGAGATCGAGCTCGAGCACGACACGGAGCCCCGGACGGTCGAGGTCCCTGACGACCTGGCGTCCGCGCTGGCCGCCTCCCCCACGGCGACGACCGCCTTCGCGGCGTTGTCGCACAGCAACCGGCGCCGCTACGTCGAGGGGGTGCTCGCCGCCAAGAAACCCGAGACCCGTGGTGCCCGGGTCGCGGCCACCGTGAGCGCCCTGGAGGGCTGACGCCGTCGCGCGGAGGTCGAGGAGGGGTCTGACGCAGAGGTCAGGCGGAGGACAGGTGGAGGTCAGCCGGTCAGGTCGACCGGCGGTCACGGACCTTGCGGTCGAGGCCCCAGCCGCCGCCACCGACCCCGAGCAGCAGCAGGCCGATCCCGGCGAGCAGCAGCTCGGTCTCGCCGGTGAACCCCGGCTGGTGGGCGACGAAGATGGTGTCCGGCGAGGTCCATCGCACCAGGACGAGGGCGCCGATCGCGACGATGGCGGTGCCCAGGCCCGCGGCCCGCACGGCCAGGCCGATGACCAGCGCGACTGCGATGGCGATCTCGATCGGCCCGAAGATCATGGCGACGGTGTCGGGGGCGGGGAGGTGCAGCGCCCGAACCTGCTGCAGGGTCCCGGTCCGGTCCTGCACCTTCTGATAGCCGTGGACGCCCATCACCGCGGCCGTGACCAGCCGCAGCAGGAAGAGCCCGGCGGCGTTGTCGAACCGGTCGATGACATGGCGCCGCGCGGGCACGACCTCCTCGTCGGCGAATCCCAGTGTCGTGCTCCTCGCGCGGGCCGGCTCTGGGACGGTCGCGGGCGCGTGATCCACCTCGGTCTCGTCCAGGCGCTGGGACTGGGTGCTCATCGGTGGGCCTTCCTGGCGGGTTCGGCAACCCTGGTGGTCGCTCGTCGTGGTCGTGCGCGTCCATGCTGCCGCACGAAGCCGCCCGGATCGGGGACCTCAGGCCCCGCGTGGCCCGTCGAGGACGAGGGACTGCGGGCCGAGGCCGGACTCGACGACGGTGGCCAGCAGGTCCTCGTGCTCGAGGGCGGTCAGCAGGAACCGGGCGTCACGGCACCGGTCGAAGACCGCCGCGGCGAGCACCCCCGTCAGGCTCCTCGCCTCGAGGGCGACCACCCACGGGGTGAGCCGGAGCAGCAGCGCGAAGGTTGCGTCGCTCGGGTGGTCGCCGAGGTCACCGAGGTCACCGTGGTCGCCGTGGTCGCCGTGGTCGCCGTGGCCGCCACGACTGCCGAGGTCGAGCGTGAGGTCGGCCGGTAGCCGGTCGGGACGACCGTGTTGCCGGGCCCGACGACGGCGCCGGGGCCCGACCCGGGCAGCCACCTCCGCGCTCAGCTCCGGAGGCCAGTCGTCGGCCGGCCCGAGGGTGACGACCACCTCGTGGAGGCGAGGGCGAAGCAGCCCGAGGGCTCGTCGGCAGACCGCGACCTCGGCCTCGAGACCCGCGCCCGTGAAGCGGTATGCCGTCGTGTGGGCATCGGCGGACGCACTGCGGACCCCCCTCGCGGGGGCCCGACCCCGGATGATGACGACCCGGGCAGGATCCTCGCCCGCCACGGCCTCGGCGACGTCGAGCCAGCGCGGGCGCTGGCCGGGGTTCGGAGGGGGACACGGCACGGCATACGCGACGACGGGGTCGCGACCCTCGATGACGAACCGGACCCCCCTGGCGGTGGGCTGCACGGCGAGGACGTCGTCGGCCTCGAAGACCGTGGTCCGGCCCGCGTTCGTGACGCGGACGACACCGCGACTGACGGTGATGCGGAGGCGGAACGCGACCCAGGCGACCACCGCGAAGCCGAGGTAGGTCGCGCAGAGGAACGCGATCCGGGACGGTGGCGGGTCGACCTGAAAGGCCGCGCCGAGCAGCGACGGCCAGACGGCCACCGGCAGCAGGAGCAGGGGTAGGGCAACGGCCATTACCCGGATCCACCCGCGCGCCCGCCAGGTGCGGGCGGACCGCCACGCCACCATAGATACATCCTGCCTGTCGGCGACGACGTCCCGCGTCCTCTTTTCGGATCATGAAACCGACGAATCGGACCGTGTCACAGGCACGTTCGGGGACTCTCCCGGCATACCGGGGCAAAGGTCTGGCCAGTCGGTCGACCAACCCGACCGGACGGGGCACGACCGGACCGCGACGACCGGACCGCGACGATCGTGTTCAACGCCGGGTTCACGCTCTTTGTCGCGCTGATCACGTGCGGAGTCGTCTCATTCGGGGCGCGGGCCGCCGACCGCAACTCGGCCACCGCCGACGGCTGGCCGACGAACTTGTTCATGATGCTCCAGAACGACGCCGAGAGCCAATTGCTG
>NZ_JANXRJ010000049.1 GCF_025353065.1 Lapillicoccus sp. | reverse complement strand
GCCCCCGACTCCGGTCGGGGGCACGGCCTTGCCTCAGGTCGTATGCCGCAGCAGCAGCGCCCGACCGTCATACGGCCCGAGCTCGATGTGGAGGCAGTGCAGGTCGTCGACCTCACCGGTGAGGGTGCCGGTGAGCAGATCGGTCACCGCACTCCCCGGGACCAGGTGGGGCGAGAGGATCGTGCCGGAGACGGGCTCGCCCGAGAAGTTCAGGACGGTGACCTGCTCGCTGTCCTCGATCCGGTGGATCATCACCAGCATCGACTTGTGGGACACGGCAGGCACGTCGAGCTGGACGGCGGTCGCGATGCCGTAACGGGCGCGCACGTCGAGGATCGCCCGCAGTCGCGAGGCGAACGAGGTGCGGTCGGCGAGCTGCGCCGGGAGCGAGCCGTAGAGCGCGGTGCCGCGGGGCATCTTCGACGTCGACTGCGTCGCGGTCGGCTGGTAGTCCATGAGGTCGTAGGCCCCCCGGTGGATCCACCGCGTGTCACCGTCGCGGATGAGGTCACGTACCTCGTCCCGCTCGAGGGTGAGCGCGCCGACGAGGTCCCACCCGGAGAGCGCGAAGACGCCCGGCTGCCAGGCGTTGTACATCGCCAGCAGGAGGTGGGCCCGCTTGATCGACTCGATGTCGCGCGGCGTGAGGGCGGTGAGGTCGTCGAAGCCGAGCGTCGCGGCGATGATGGTGGCCGTCGTCGAGGCGATCCCGTTCTGGGTGAAGACGGCGTTGTAGGGGGCGGCGTCCCCGGTGAGGCGCTCGGTGAGCTCGCCGCGGATGAGGAGGGCGAGGTCGCCGCCGGTGATCTCCCGACGCCGGAAGGTGAAGGTGTCGCCGGAGTGCAGCGTCGCGAAGTGGACGAGCTCGTAGGTCATCTCGTCGTGGTTCTGCAGCGCGTGGACCAGCGAGACGGTGTCGACGCCGGCGGCGCGGGCGGCGTTCATCGTCAGCCGGAGGAACTCGGTGTCGCCGGTCGCGAGGGCGTGGTGGTATGCCGGGCGGTTGACGAAGTCGTAGGACAGGTCCGCGCCGCGCTCCTGCGTGTCCTTGATGTCGTCGATGGTGAGGTTTAGCTCCTGGAAGGTGAACCCGCCGACCTTGCGGACCATGCTCGCGATGAGCTGGTTCGCGGCCTCCGACAGGGGGTGCCCCTCCGACCAGGCCGGACCGCCCTCGGCGCTCTTCTCCACGCCGAGGAACCCGTTGGCGTCGAGGCGCAGGGCCCCGCTGCCGAGGTCGCTGAGCGAGTGCAGCGCGTCGCCGATGACGAGCCGCATCGCGGCGAAGGTGGGGTCGAGCCAGTTGAGCGACGGCTGGCCGTCCTTGAAGTAGTGGAGATAGACCCAGCGGTGCTCCACGCCGTCCGGACCGAGGACCGGCGCGGTCGCCGACCAGTTGGTGTCCTTCAGGCCCGGCTCGTAGAAGATGACGCGCTGCAGCTCGCCGACGATGTAGCCCGCCTTGGCCAGCCGGTCCTCCGTCTCCCGGTCGAGGTTCGCCGAGTCGTGGCCGCGGTGCACCCGTGGCAGCAGGTGCCAGTCGTTCTCCGGGATCTCGACCATGTGGTAGATCCCGGGGTAGTCGCCGACCTTCATCTCCGCGAGCCGGAAGTCAGGACCCTTGCCGGTGTGCCCCGGCACGATGTCGTCGATCACGGTGCCGTGGTGCTCGGTGGCGACGTCGCACACCGCCCGGAACTCGGCCTCGGTGCCGAACTCCTCGTCGAACTGCGTACTGATCCGGTCGAAGTGGCCGTCGACGCTCGGGGTGGTGTCCCAGCCGCTGATGCCGCCGGCTTTCTTCACCGGGCCGGTGTGCACGGCCGTGATCCCGATGCGCTGGAAGGCATCCCAGAGATCCGGGTCACCGAGGGTCCCGAGGAAGGACGACCCCGACTTGGTGATCATCGAGATGGGATAGGCCGTGAACCAGACCGCCGCCTTCTCGATCGCCGCGCGGGGGTCGGGGTCGGCATACGGGTTCTGCCACATGCTCCCCTGGCCGGTGAACTGCTTGGCAAAGGTCTTCGCGTCCGCGAGCATGGACTCCTCGGTGAGCCACTCGACGTATGCCGGGTTGTCACCCGACGCCGGTCCGTTGCCCCGGTCGCGGCGCTGCCAGGGGAAGACCCGCAGCCGCCCGCGGGGGCGCAGCCGCGAGGGCCGCGCGGGATAGAACTGGTGGTCGAAGTTGACCGCCTCGGGTTCCGGGCTACCGGGGAGGTCCGAGGCCTCGACGGCGTCGTCCGGCTGACCACTCATGGGGGAGTCTCCTTCGGGGGGATGCGCGGATGCTGCTGCCGGACGACGGGTTCTCGGTCGGGCGCAAGCATGTCATCTCCACCCCGCTGCGCCCACACCTACCCGCGCCACGCACGCCGCTGGCCGCCCACGCCCGCCTCCCGGCGCCACACGCGGGTCGAGGCGTTTCTCCGGTGAAATACCCCACCCGAAGAAACGCCCCACGAGGTGCCGACGCCGTGTTTCCACGCCCGAATTTCACGTCGGCAGCTCCCCACGGATGATGCTAGGAGGGCCGCGGTTGAGAAACAGGGACCAAGGTCCCGCCATCGGCGATCTCCGACATCTCTGACCGCTTTCCGGAGCCCTCCGGAAACCGGCCATCCGGCATACGCTGATCCCATGACAAAGGCGACGGTCGGGCGCTACTGGCACATCGTGACGCTGGTCGTCGCCGTGGTCGCCCTGGTGCTCCAGCTCATCCTCATCCTCGCGGGGCAGAACGTCATCGACGCGTCCGCCGCCGCCAACCGCGGGGAGGCGGTGCGCCGGTTCCTCTCCTACTTCACGATCCAGTCCAACTTCCTCGTCGCGGTCTCGATGGTCTTCATCGTCCGGGGTCGCACCGAGTCGCAGGTCTTCCGTGTCGTGCGGCTCGCGTCCATCATCGGGATCACCGTGACCGGCGTCGTCGCGGCGGTCGCCCTCCCGCCGTCGCCGAACTACACCACCGCCAACCTGCTGTGCGACCGGCTGCTCCATATCGTCGTCCCGCTGCTGTCGCTCGTCGGGTGGCTGGTCTTCGGGCCGCGCGGCTTCGTCCGTCGGGCCGACATCCTGCCGACCCTCATCTGGCCGGTCGTCTGGCTCGTCGCGACGCTCGGCCTCGGGCCGCTCGTCAGCTGGTACCCCTACCCCTTCCTCAACGTCACCACGATCGGCCTCGGCCGCGCGCTGGTCAACAGCGCCGGCGTCGCCATCCTCTTCCTCGCGCTCGCGGGGCTGGCCCTGTATGCGGACGGCCGGCTCCCCGGTGCCCGGCAGGACGACCGGGCGACGCAGCGCGCCTGACGGCTGGGTGTCGGCCCGTGGTGCGCGGACGGGGTCTGGCAGCGTGACGGCATGGAACGCGTGCTCGGAACCGGCGGCTACTCCATCCGTGCCCACGATCCGGAGGCCCTGAGCGACTGGTACCGCGACGTTCGAGTCCGCAACAGGCCCGCGAGCTCACCATCTGCGACGCGCGCACGGTAGACGACCACGCCAACCCCTACCCGTGAGGGTGCAGATCCGATACTCGGTAGCTGGCAAGCTCCATAGGAGCCAGGGGGTGAATCCTCTAACCTTTGACCGGGTGGTCCTTGGGGTGGGCATCGGCGACGGCTCGCGGACGAGTCAGTTCACCATCGTCCCCTGAGGTCCGTCGGTCCTACAGCTGGATGCCGCGGGTCAACGCGCCGTCCACGACGAGGTTGGTGCCACTGACCCGGCGGGCCAGCGGGCTGGCCAGGAAGACCACGGGTGCGGCGACCTCCTCGGGGGTGCCCATCTGGCCGGACGGGTTCAGCTCCATCGCCGTCCTGAACAGGTCGGGGTCCCCGGTCTCGATGCTGCTCCAGACCCCACCCTCGAAGTAGGTGTTGCCCGGGGAGACCGTGTTGGCGCGAATTCCCTTGCCGGCCAGCTGCATCGCGAGCCCGTGGACGTAGCCGATGATGGCGGTCTTCGCGGTGCCGTAGGGGCCCGAGGCGAAGTCCGACTCGCGTCCGGACACGCTGGAGATCGCAATGATCGACGCGGCCTCGCTGCGCTCGAGGTGAGGCATGGCTGCGCGGACGAGGCGGACGGTGTGCATGAGGTCGACGTTGAGACTGGCCTGCCAGTTCTCCTCGGTGTCGGGGATGGCGAGGGCGCTGACGTTGGCCACGACCACGTCGAGTCCGCCGAACGCGTCGGCCGACGTCTCCACCCACGCCGCCAGCGCCTCCGCGTCGCCGACGTCGACGGTCGCACCGCTCACGGCGCCCCGCTCGCTCAGGGCCTGCAGCGCCGCCGCGACCTCGTTCGGGTTGCGGGCGCAGAAGGCGACGTGCGCGCCCTCGGCCAGGAAGGCTTCGACGACCGCGCGGCCGATGCCGCGCGTGCCGCCGGTGACGAGCACACGCATACCGGTGAGTTTGAGGTCCATCAGGCAGAGCCTTTCGCGGTGGGTGGACTACGGGGTCGGAGCGAGGGAGCGGGCCCGCGCACGGAGCTGGGCGTGTATGCCGCCGAACGCGTCCGCAGCTGGCAGGAGGTCCTTGGCCGCCTTGACCACGACGCTGTAGTTCGCGTCGACGACGTTGGCGATCGGCGCCTGCGCGATCTGCGAGCACAGCTGGTAGGCGTCCATCGGGTGGAGGCCGCACAGCTGGCCGACCCAGTGCACGAGCTCGGCGTTGCCGATCCGCCAGGAGTCCTCCATCGGGCGGCTGGAACCGATGGCCATCCAGTGGCTGTCGCTCTCGATCCGCGGCCAGCCGGGGGCGCCGCCCTTGATGAGCTCGACGATGAGGGTGGTGGTCATGGCGCCCTCGACGGCGGTGCCGCACGCCTCGCCCTCGCCCTGGCGGTAGTGCCCGTCGCCGACGGAGAACAGGGCGCCCTCGACGTTGACCCCGAGGAAGACCGTCGAGCCGGCACGCATCTCCGGGGTGTCCATGTTGCCGCCGAATCGTTCTGGTACGAGGGCAGATCGGACCTCACCGCCGGCCGGCGCGACACCCACCGTGCCGAGCATCGGCTCGAGGGGCAGCTCGATCCGGTGGTCGCTGTGCCGCGCGGCGAACGCGACGGTCCTGCGGTCCCGGTCCAGTTCGTAGATCCAGGTGGTGTCCGGCAGCGGCTCCTGGAGGGTGACCGTGCGGTCGGTGCCGGTCATCCCGCCGAAGAACGGGATCGCCGCCGACACCCCCCAGTCGCGCGCCGGCTCCAGAGCGACCAGGTGGAGCGCGAGGGTGTCGCCGGGCTCGGCACCCTCGACGTAGAACGGGCCGGTCTGCGGGTTGACGAACCGCAGGTCGACCTTGGCGCTGGAGAGGTCGTCCACTGTCCGGAGCGCGCCCCCGAACGCGTCGTCGGACCAGAGCCGCAGGACGGCCCCCGGCTTGATGCGCATCACCGGGGCCGCGCCCCCGAAGGTGTACGCGTACTGGTCACGGCTCGGCACGTAGTCGATGACGTCCATCACCGGAAACTACCCCACGTGGCGGGTCGCCGTGCAGCACCGACCGGTGGACATGTTCCGCGAAACCATTCCTCCGTCGTCGCCGGAATGCCGCAATCCACCGAATGCTTCGAGGCCCGCTCTGCCGAGATCAGAGTGATGCGTAGACCAGGCCGGCCCACGAGCCGGTGCCGGCCTTGCGGTGGCCCGGGATGTCGGCGGTGTCGAGCAGCAGGCCGTGGCCCCACTTCCAGCCCGGACCGGCATACATCGTGTCGTTCATGCCGGGGGGCGGTGATGCCCTCCTTGACGACGACGACGACGTCGAGGCCCTTGCCCGTCACCGACTCGACGACCTCGCCGAGCCAGTCGGTGTGGATGCCGTAGGTGAAGCGGGTCCCCGGGCGCGCGGTTGCCTCCAGACACAGAATTGCCCTGTTGGGCCCCGTGGGGAACTGACGGGGCCGCGACGCAGACGACGCGGCATACGTGGGGAGGTTCCGGTTTGGACCCGACTTGGTCAGGAGATGTACAAACTTACCAAAGCTGGATGAATCGCGGGCTACCTTTCCCAGTGACGGCCTTCTGGTAGCAGGGCCGACTGGCTCGTGCCGTGAAGGGTTCCGCTCGCCATGACGATGACCTGGAGTATTCCGACCCACCTGGAGCCGGGCCCCGTGCCCGCGCGCCTGGGTGCGTTGCTGTGCCTCTCCTCCACCGGTCACGAGCATGCCTTCTCGATGGTCTATGACGCCATCTCGTCCCGGATCTACGGCCTGGTGCTGCGCATCGTCGTCGACCCGGACGAGGCCGAAGAGGTCGCGCGGGAGACGTTCGTCGAGATCTGGCGACGGTCGTCCGACTTCGACCCGCACGAGACCGACGCCGCGGCCTGGATGAGCGGCGTCGCCCATCGCCGCGCCGTGGAGAGGGTCCGGTCGCGAACCGGCGCGGCCGACGCGACCGACGCGACCGACGCGGCCGATCGGGCGACAGGCTGAGGGCTCAGCGACTGGAGCCGCTACCGCGACGTCCCGCGACGTCCCGCGTCGTGCTGCTCGCGCCGCAGCTGGTCCTCGTCCATCTCGCCGCGAGCGGCGCGCGACTCCGGTGAGTCGTGCGAGCCGGGGGAGTCGTGCGACTCAGGGGATTCGGGCCCATGGGGTTCCACCCGCGGCTGCCGGAACATCGTCTGGATGAGCCACACCGCGGCTGCCAGCATCGCCAGCCCCACGACGACTCCGACGACGGACAGCCAGGTCGAATCTCCACCCCACCCCATCATCATCGCGAGATCCGTTCTTCTGCAACGACTTCCGGCGAGGGCACGATGGCCACGGGACAGGTCGCACGTTCGAGGATGCGTTGGCTCACCGAGCCCAGGAGCAGCCCCGCGAAACCGCCGCGGCCCCTGCTACCGACCACGAGGAGCGCCGCCCCCTCCGACTCCTTGAGGAGGGTCGGGACGGTCCGGCCCGGCACGAGCCGCCGCTGGACGGAGACGTCCGGATACTTCTCGTGCCAGCCGGCCAGCAGCTCCGAGACGAGGCGACGGTCCTGGACCTCGGCGTTCTCCCACAGGCCGACCTCCATCGGCCCGGGCACGTTTCCGCCGCTGTCCTCCCAGGACCAGCAGGCCACGGCGGTCAGCCCGATCCCCCGTCGGCTCGCCTGCTCGAAGCCGAACTCCAGTGCCTGCTCGGAGCGCTCGCTCGCGTCGAGACCGACCACGACACGCCCCTCGGGAGCGTCGGCTGCGGCAGGTCGGTCGTGCACGACGACCACCGGGCAGGCGCCGTGCGTGGCGACCTGGAGGGAGACCGACCCGAGGACGACCGACGTGACCACCCCGTGGGCCGGAGCCCCGACGACGACCATCTCGGCGGTGTGGGATGCGGCGACCAGAGCGGCCGCGGCGCTACCGGTGTCTGTCGCGGCCGTCACCCGCAGCCCCGGGTAGGTCTCGAGCACCTGCCCGATCGTGCCCTCGGTCGCGTGGTCGACGTGGTCCTCGAGATCGACGGGGGCGTGCGTCAGGCCCTCGATCACGTGCACCACGTGCAGCGGCCGCGAGGTGTGCGCCGCCTGCTCAGCGGCCCAGCGCAGGGCTGCCCCGCTCGTCGGTTCGGCGACCCCCACCACGATCGCTCCCATGGGTGCTGTGTGGTTCTTCATCTCGTGTCCTTCGTCCGGCGCTCCTCGATCCGACTCGACCGATGCCTCGACCCTGCACCGGTATGCCGTGCTGCGGCAGGGACCTTCGGCCCGCCTTCGCTCGGTGACCAAGGATCGCGCGCTCCCATTTGGCCATTCCGCGAACCTGGACGTCCGCTGTGTATCAGGATGGCGGTCGCCGGGTCTTAACCCAGGCAGGGCATCACCCACGAACCAGGAGCCATAGATGAAGAAGTCCATCACCATCGGAGTGACCCTCGCCGCAGCCGCCGCCCTCACGGGTGGCCTCCTCGCCACGACCGCCTCCGCCGACACCAGCGCCGCCAAGAACGTCCCGGGCAAGACGTCCTTCATCGCGGCATCGCCGTCCGCCACCGTCCCCCAGCGCGTCTTCGCCGTCGTCAACGCCGACGGCACGACGCTCCGGGGCAAGGCCGTCGCCTCGACGACCACGCTCAGCACCGGCACCTACGACGTCCGCTTCAACCGCAACATCACGGCGTGCAGCTGGGTCGGCACCGTGGGCCTCGGCTCCTTCTCCGGGTCCACCGGTGCCGGGATGATCACCATCACCGGCCGCTCTGGCACCAACAACGGGCTGTTCGTCACGACATTCGACTCGACGGGCGCGCCGGCCAACCTGCCGTTCGCGGCCGACGTGATCTGCAGCTGAGGCTGGTCGAGACCGGCAGCAGCCGGCAACAGGCAAGACGGGAGCCGCGTCCGGTCCGAGGTATCTCCTCGGCCCGGGCGCGGCTCTCCCCGTGGATACTTGACGCCGGGCGGAGCGTCCTCACGACGTCGAAAGGTGGCACCTCAGATGGCTGTCGACCAGGAAACCCGGATCCGGATCTCCTACCGCTACTTGCGGATCGCGCCGATCATCAGCGTGGTCATGCTGCTCACCGCCGTCCTCATCCAACGGTCGCGGGCCGACTGCTGGCAGACCTCGATCAGCGCCTACTACTTCACCGCGGCCCACAGCGCCTTCGTCGCGACACTCTGCGCGATCGGCGTCAGCCTCATCGTCTACAAGGGCCACTCCGACACCGAGGACGTCATCCTCAAGTTCGCGGGGTTCTTCGCCTTCATCGTCGCGATGAGCCCGACGGCCCGCGAAACCGTCTGCGGCCCGGGGCTGCCCGTGGACTACGACGTCATGTCGGGCACCCGCAACACCGTCCTCGCGGTCCTCATCACCTCGGTGGTTGCGGAGGCCACCCGGATCGTCGTCGACCGCTCGAACACCATGGAGCCGCCCAGCTTCTGGGCGCGGGTGGCGACCGTGATCGGCTGGTTCCTCGTCACCCTCGGGGTCGTGGCCTTCTTCGTCCGGCCCGACCAGTTCCAGGCCAGCGCCCACAGCATCTCGGCGGTTGCCCTCTTCCTCGGGATCATCGGTGTCGTGATCGCCAACGCCCGCACCGTGCCGTTGCGCTCCAGCAACCCGCGCTTCAGGGCGGCATACATCGTCATCGCCTGGACCATGACCCTCACCCTCGTCGGCGTCATCCTCGTCCACCTCGCGCTCAGCGGGTTCGGGCACGCGGTCATCGTCGCGGAGGTGCTCCTCATCGTCGAGTTCGCCGTCTTCTGGGGCGTCCAGACCGCGGAGCTGTGGGGCGGCGACGGCCCCGACCATCTCCTCGGTGACGCCGCCGTCGTTCCAGCCCACAGCCAGTCCTAGCGAATCCGGCTGTTGCTCTCGGAGCCCGGAGGCAGCACGATGGGCCGGGAGCACCGGCGTCGGGCGGGGCACGACCACGGAGGTACACCATGGCTGTCCAGATCGACCTCTCCAAGGGACTCGACAAGGCCTGGGAGGAGAAGTCGCTGGCCGAGATCCTCGCCGCTCCGCCGTCCGCGTTGGCCGGTCTCACGGAGGCTGACGACGCCGCGCTCAAGGACAACATGGGCATCACGACGATCCGCGACCTCGGTTCCAACAAGTACTTCGCCCTCGCCGGCGTGCTCGTCGAGCTGGAGAACCGCACGAAGTAGGGCCGCGGCCGGGGGGGGTTGACGCTGCGTCATCGGGGTTGACGCCCGCTATAACGTGCGTCAACCCCCTTGACGCAG
>NZ_JANXRJ010000338.1 GCF_025353065.1 Lapillicoccus sp. | reverse complement strand
CCCCGGAGACTTCACAAAACGTGTGTTCGGAACGGAGGGGTGGGGGGTGTCGGTCCGGGCTGACACACTCGCCCGTATGCCGCACCTGGAGCCGTTCGAGGGTCGCCTCGAGGAGGACGAGACCTATGACCAGATCTCCTTCTCGGGCCTCGAGCTCAGCGGCGTCAAGGCCTGCGGCGCGCGGTTCCTCGAGTGCGACGTCACCTCCTGCGACCTCGCGGGCGCCGACCTCTCCCGCTCGCGCTGGGTGGGTTCGAGCCTCACGAAGGTCCGCGGCGCCGGGCTCGACTTGTCCGAGGCGTCCTTCCTCGACGTGACGATCACCGACGCACGCCTCGGTGCCCCCGCGGCATACTCCTCCACCTGGCGCGACGTCACGGTGCGCGGCGGCAAGATCGAGTTCCTCAATGTGCGGGGAGCAACCCTGCGCGACGTCCGGTTTGAGGACGTGGTGCTCGTCGAGCCCGACCTCGCGGGCGCGACGCTCACGGGCGTCACCTTCAGCGGCTGCACCATGACCGTGCCGCAGTTCGCCCGCGCGACGCTGAAGAACGTCGACCTCTCGGAGGCCATGCTCGTCGCGCCGCAGGGCCTCGCCAGCCTCGGTGGCGCACTGGTCAGCCGGCTCCAGCTGCTGGACCTCGCCGACGCGCTCGCCGACCAGCTCGGCATCCGTGTCAAGGACGGTTGACGACGGCGCCACCCACGCGGTTCGAGTCAGCCGAGGTCGACTCAGCCGATCCGGTCCTGAGGACCCTTGTCGCGCGGGCTCTTTCGTCGGCGCACCGAGTCGATCGCCGTGTCGCGGACGGCGGCCGCGCGCTCCTTGGTCGAGGGGATCTGGTCGGGATAGATCCGCTTGGTCAGGTCGGCCCGCGCCAGCAGCTCGGCGAGCGGCCGGCCCCCGTCCGGGTGGGCGGAGACCGGCTCGTCGCCACTGAAGACGATCCAGACCGGCTCGTCGTGGGGCATCACCCGCAGCAGCATGCCGTCGCGCAGGGTGCGCGCCTTCTCGATCGCCAACCGGCGGTTGCGGGCGCCCTCGAGCTTCTTGCGCGCGTAGTCGGTCGCCGGCTCCTTGGCCTGGTCGTAGACGACCTTCGCGGCCGGCCCGTACTTCACCGCGGCCTTCGCGGCCGTGACGATCACCCTGCCGAGCGGCATACCGGCACCTCCTGCTTCCCGACGTCAGCCTAGCCTTGGGAACGATTCCCGCACGTCTGCCCGAAGGAGCGACACCATGCCTGCCGAAGCCGTCACCCGGCACGACTACACCGGCGACGGCCTCAGCGAGGAGGACCTCGCGCCGACGCCCTGGCTGCAGCTCGAGCGCTGGGTCGCGGATGCCGACGCGCGGGCCGTCGACCACGACGACGTCTACGAGCCGCGCGCGATCTCCGTCGCGACCGTCGACGCCCACGGTGTCCCCAACGTGCGGACCGTGCTGCTGCGCTTCCTCGACGAACGCGGACCGGGCTTCGTCTCGAGCTCCGACTCGACCAAGGGGATGGAGATCAGCGCCAACCCGCACGTCGCCGCCGCGCTCACCTGGCCGGCGATGTTCCGCGCGATCCGCTTCCGCGGGACCATCGAGCTCGTCGCGGCGGACGAGGTCGAGGCCTACTGGGCCTCGCGCCCCTGGGCGTCGCGGATCAGCGCCTGGGCCTCGCACCAGTCGGCGCCGGCGAACAGCCGTGCCCAGCTCGAGGCCGACTACGACCGGTATGCCGCACAGTTCCCCGACCACGGCAGGCCCGACGACGTCCCGGTCCCCGAGACGTGGAAGGGCTACCGGGTGCGAGCGACCGAGGTGGAGTTCTGGGGCGGCCGCAGCAACCGGCTGCACGACCGGCTGGTCTTCACGGCCGTCGGCGCGGGCGGGGGAGCGGCGGCCCAGGATGTCGCGACGGTCCCGTCGCTCGACGACGCGGCAGCGTGGACGGTGCACCGGCGTCAGCCCTGAGCCGGCGTCCGGTGACGGCGCCGATGCGTTCAGAACTGGGCAGGTGACGAGGTCTGGGCGGGGGCTCGGCGCGCGGTGCGTTCAGAACTGGGCAGCTGACGAGGTCTGGACGGGGGCTCAGCGCGCGGTGCGTTCAGAACTGGGCAGGTGACGAGCTCTGGATGCGCGTGCTCCCTCCGGACCCCACCCGCAGCCGGACGCGGACAACCCGTGGGCTACCGATCCCTCACCGGATGGCGAGAAGGTCGGCGGCACACCTGGACGAGGGTGTGCGTACCCACGGGCTGCAGCGACTGCTTGGTATGGCGATCGCGCGTCCTTCGCTGGCTAAGAGGCGGCCAGCAGAACGGCTGCGCTAGCGCGCAGTCACCTCACGTGTCCGATGTGAACTCACTATCTGACCACCTCCCTTCTCGTGTCCTGAAACCGTAATTCGCGACGCGGTCTCCCGCAAGGGTTTAAGCGACCCACCGGGATGACATTCGCCGTCGGCGAAACGCCCGGCCTGGGCACCGCCGCCGCATCCCTACCGCCCGACCACCGCGCCACCGCGCCACCGCGCCACCGCGCCACCGCGCCGCTTCGTTTCCGCCGTTGCAGCTCGGCAACGGGGTTTCGGGTGTGCTCTTCTCTCTCCTTCGCATCGTCTCCAAGGCGTTCTTTGTGCAGGACGCCCGAGGGCTCAAGACGTCGTGCACGATCTTCTTTGCGCTCTCGGCGTCGCTCATGCTTGTGCGTTGTCGCTCAGGTGCGCCGCTTCTGGTGCGG
>NZ_JANXRJ010000313.1 GCF_025353065.1 Lapillicoccus sp. | reverse complement strand
GCAGCCGCCCCATTGATTCCCCCCTGGTCTCGGTGTGGCGGCGGCACGTCAACAGCACCCCCGTTTCTGGTAAACGGGTGGGCTGCTGTGTGGCCCTCTTCCCTGCTGTGGTGTCCGGCTCCGGCAGCAACCGGGCACGACGGACCGGAGCAGCATGGGGTCCGAGGAGTGGGGAACCGACCACAGCAATGCGATTTGAGCCCTACAGTGAACATCGCCGCCGCCGTCAATCGTCCCCCTTTAGGCGGTGGCGGCACTAGAGCAACACCCCCGCCTGCGGAGGAGGGGTGCTGTCATGACAGGCGCGGGCCTTAACGTGGCTCTCCCGCGGCCGTGTTGCCGGGCCTACGCTGGCGCTCATGGGCGCACGCGAGCGGTGGGAAGTCGGTGAGCTGGCGGCTGGGCTGCCGTCCTGGCGTCCCGGACCGACCCGGGACTGGCTGTGTCGGATGCTGTTGGCGAGTGTGGACTTGCCGCCCCTGGACCGGGTCGCCGCGTTCGACAATGACGGCACCTTGGCGTGCGAGAAGCCGGCACCATCGGTGCATGCGTACCTGACGCATCTGGTCTCCGACGCTCACCCCGCGGACGGCCACGACACCGAGCGGCTCCTGGCCGCAGCCCTGGCAGGGCTGACACCCTCGCAGGCCGCCGCGAAGGCCGAGGATTTCCTGGCGAGGGCTTGCCATCCGCGGTTCCACCTGTCCTACCCACAGATCATCTACCGGCCGATGCGGGAGTTGGTGCAGCTGCTGCACCGCCTCGACTTCACCGTTTACCTGGTCAGCGACGGCTCGCGTGACTTCCTGCGGGTGATGGCCTCCAGCGCCTACGGCATCCGTCCCGAGCACGTCATCGGGACCGAGGCCGTCATCAGCTGGCCCACCGGCAGGTGCATGACCTGGCCGATGCGTGGACGCCGCGGCTCGCGCCGTTGTGTACCCGATGTGTACCCGGGCCGACATCGTCACGATACCTGCGGGGATAAGAAAAGGCCGATCCCCCTGTGAGACAAAGGAACCGGCCTGGTAGCCCCGACGGGATTCGAACCCGCGCTACCGCCTTGAGAGGGCGGCGTGCTAGGCCGCTACACAACGGGGCCCTAGCGTTCATTGCGACCCGTTTCCGGGTCCCAACAACGAATCAACCCTACCCGCTGGCGAGTGATTCTCCGAATCGTCCGGCCGACCTCGAGGGCCGAAACGCAACGCTGGGGTACCAGGACTCGAACCTAGAACAACTGAACCAGAATCAGTCGTGTTGCCAATTACACCATACCCCAAGGGGGTATCGCCGGGCGCGGGCCACGAGGTGACCTACATAAGGCGAACCGAGGACAGATACTACCGGGCCGCTCCCCCGCCGCCCAAATCAGTTGCTCGGTGGCGTCGGGTCGTGGACGCCGAAGAACGGCAGGCAGCCGGCGACGCCGACCACAGTCACGGGCAGATGATCCCGGTTGAGCCACTCCTGGCGAGTGATCCGCAGGTGCAGCATCTCGTCCCGGGCCCTGTCCCCGCGCTCGAGCCGCGGGTGCAGCTCGAGACCGTTGGCGGTGTAACCGAGGCGCCGGGACACGCCGAGGGACGAGTGGTTGTCACGCCAGGCCGCCGTGATGGCCGCCTCGGCGCCGAGGTGGTCGAAGGCGAGGGTGAGGACGGCCGTCCGCATCTGCCGGCCGAAGCCCCGCCCACGCACCGAGGACACGAGCCACGATGACGTGTCGACGGTGCGGACGACGCCGAAGCGGTCACCCTCGAGGTTCTGTGACCCCACCACCACGCCGTCGTGGATGACGGTGAAGGGGAGGTTCAGGACTCGGCGGTCCACGTGCCCCAGTTGCGCCAGATCCCCTGGGCGATCGCCGCGCGGCGGTTGACTCCTTCGGTGACGTCGAAGCGGGCGGAAGCCGGGTCGAGCTCGAGGTCGTCGGGGACGACTGCGCCGAGCGCGAGGACGTCGTCGCCGACGGCCGGGCGGAGCAGCAGGTCCGCAGTAGTGAGCCTGATGCCGAGCACTGGCCAGACCTCAGGGGGATCCACCGGCGACCCTGCCGCCGACCCATCCGCCGCGCTCGGCCAGCTGGTCACAGCGTCGCGCGCAACGCGTGCAGCCGGGCGAGGGTCGAGGTCTTCCCGAGGATCTCCATCGACTCGAAGAGCGGCGGCGAGACTCGTTGTCCGGAGATGGCGGTCCGCAACGGACCGAAGGCGAACTTCGGCTTGACGCCGAGCCCCTCGACGATCGCCGTGCGCAGGGTTGCCTCAATTGCCTCTGCGGAGAAGGCCGGCTCGGATCCGAGCAACCCCACGTGGTGGTCGTCGAGGTCACCGAGCGCGCTGATCGCGGCGTCGACGACCTGGGCCGAGTCGTCCTTGAGCTGGGCCCGGGCGTCATCCGCGATCTCGATCTGGTCGTCGGCGGCGAAGAACGGGCGGACCAGGGGCGTCGCCTCGGACAGCAGCACGATGCGGGTCTGGATCAGGGCAGCCACCTGCCCGAGCCGGCCGAGCTCGCCGAGGGACGGAGCCCCCGGGAGGACACCATCGGCTTCGAGGAAGGGCAACAGCCGGGTTGTGAAGTCCGTGACGTCGAGCTCGCGCAGATGCACGCCGTTGAGCCAGCCGAGCTTGTCGAGGTTGAAGATCGACCCGGCCCTGTTGACGTCCTTCCAGCGGAACCGCTGCGAAAACTCCTCGAACGTGAAGACCTCCCGCTCGGCCCCGTCGGTTTCCAGGATCGGCGGATACCCCTGCAGGGCAAGGAAGTTCAGTAGCGCCTCGGGGAGGTAGCCCTGCTCCTTGAACCACGTCAGCCGCGCCCACGGGTTCTTGCGCTTCGAGATCTTGGCCTTCTTCTCGTCGAGCAACAACGGCATGTGGGCGAACTTCGGCGGCTCCAGCCCCAGCCACCGGTAGAGCAGGATGTGCTTGGGGGTGCTGGAGATCCACTCCTGCCCGCGCACGACGTGGGTGATGCCCATCTCGTGGTCGTCCACGACGACCGCGAGGTGATAAGTCGGGAAGCCGTCGGCCTTGACGATCACCTGGTCGTCGGGGCGCGGGGCCTTGGTGCGGCCCATGATCAGGTCGTCGAAGACCAGCTCGACGTCGTCGGGAACGTGCATCCGCACGACGGGTGGCTCGCTGAATCCCGGTAGCAGCGCCCGCTCCTCGCGCGTCTTACCGAGACACAGCCGGTCGTAGCCGGTCGGTTCCTTGGCCTTCTGCTGCAGCTCGCGCATCTGCGCCAGGCGCTCCCCGGAGCACCAGCAGAGGTAGGCCTTGCCGTCGGCGAGGAGCCGATCGGCATACGGGCGGTAGGTGTCGAGCCGCTCCGACTGCCGGTAGGGCGCGTGCGGACCGCCGACGTCGGGGCCCTCGTCCCACTGCAGGCCGAGCCAGTGGAGGGTGTCGTAGAGCTGCTGCTCGCTGTCCGCCTGGAACCTCGCCCGGTCGGTGTCCTCGACGCGCAGGACGAACTGGCCGCCCTGCTGGCGCACGAACGCGAGGTCGAACATCGCCATGTAGGCGGTCCCGACGTGCGGGTCGCCGGTCGGCGACGGCGCGACGCGCAGCCGCACAGGCCCCTCTGTCGCCAGGGCCGGCTCGTCGTGCCGTGGGTCGTATGCCGCGTCGTCGGGTCCGGTGTCCGGCATCCCGTCCGTGGCGTGCCGGGCGTCGTGCGGGGTGGTGTCTTCACTCATGGTGCCGTCGAGCCTAGTGCGTGGCGTCGAAGCGGACGGCGGCGCTGACCCGAGCCCGCGTCGCCGACGGCCCGAGGACGCGGACGGCGTCGACCCACTGCTCGACGCTTCCTGCGGGATGGGCGCGCAACACGTCGGGGTCGGTGACGCTTCCGAGCAGGACCTGCTCCACCTCGTCGCGGACGACGACGAACGGGCGCGCGAAGAACGGCTGGAGGGCCGCGCCGGTGACGGTGGGCAGCCCGACGTCGCGCTGTAGGACCTGGAGCATCTCGAGCGCCGCCCCCAGTCGCTCCTGACGCTCCTGCCACGTGGACGCACCGACCGCGGCCGTGAGGTCGGGGGTCACGACGCCCGCACGCGGCAGGGACGAGAAGAGCGACCCCAGCCACTTGGGATAGGGCGGCCACCGCCGCTCGAGCAGGAAGCCGAGGTGCATCGCCACACCCACGAGCCGCGCCGAGACGACCCGGGAGCCGAGATCGTCCCCGCGCTCCCCCGCCCGGCCCGCGAGCGGCAGCTCCTGCGCGAGCCGATGCCAGTCCACGGCGACGAGGACGGCCCACAGGTCGCCGGGATACCACCGCAGTGCCTCGCGGGTGCGGGTCAGCGCTCCGTCGTGGTCGGCGAAGACGGCCCCGGCCGTGACCTCGAGCACCACTTGTCCTGTCATCGACAGCCAGTCCGCCGTGGTCAGGCCGTCGAGAGGGTCGAGGCCGATGCGGGAGCGGACGAAGTCCGGCAGCGTCGCCACCTCGACGCGATGGGCCACGCGAGCATCCCCGGTCAGCGCGAACCGCACCGGCAGGCCGTATGCCTGGGGCAGCTCGGCCTCGAGCACCGCCGACACCTCTGCGCACCTCTCGACCGCCGCCTCGGGGAGCAGCAGGGTGAGGCGCAGCCCCCAGTCGTGGTCGCGGGAGATCGCGTCGTCCAGCCCGAGGACCTCGGATCCGGTGCCGAGTCTCCCCGCGGCATACGGGAGGCTCGGAAAGCGGTGCGAGAGTAATGGCCCGACGATCTCGGCGGCATACCGGCGGGCGAGCTCGACCCCGGTGGGCTCCACCGTCTCAGCCGGCGAGCGCCCCCATCGGGTCCCAGGCGGGGAGCACGATCGGCTCGGCGTCGAACGCGGCCTGCAGCTCGGCGGGTAGCGCGTCGCGCCGGACCGCGATCTCGAAGACGTGCTCGGCGAACCAGCTGTCGTTCATCGTCCAGAAGCCCTTGTCGGCCTTCTCGTCGCCCCAGCTGTTCTCGACCCGCCACCGGCGCGAGGTGCCGTCGACCACGTCGACCCCGGTCAGCAGCATCGCGTGGGTCATCGCCGAGGCCTGGTGGAGCAGGCGGTCCGACTTGCCGAAGTCCGTGGTGGTGCCGTAGACCGCGTCGTAGTCGTAGAGGTGGGCGTCCCAGATGCCGTCGTCCTTGCCCATCATCTGGCCCACGTCGCAGCCGAACCACACCGGTTCGCCGCCGACGATGCTCTCGCGGGCGAGCGTCTTGATGAGGTCGATGTCGACGTTGAGGTAGGTCACCTGGGTGCCGTCGGCGACGTTGCCGAGGTGCTCGACCGTGAAGGTGCGGCCCTTGGGGCTGCCCGGCCGCGGGTCGTCGACGAGGCAGACGTAGTCCTCGAGCGGAAGCGCGACGTAACGCGCGGCGAACTGCTGGGGGGTCATCTCCTCGTCGCGGTGGAAGCCCTTGTCCTTGTCGGCCCACTGCCAGTGCACGGTCTCCGGCGGGGTGCCGAGGTGCAGCGCGAGGACCCGGTAGATGGTCTGCAGGGTCTCGAGCTTGGCCTGGCGCAGCTGCCCGGCCTCCTCACCCGCGGTCGCCCGCGCGCGCAGGTCGCGCGCCGACTGGCGCAGGACGGCGGACAGGTCGCGGTTGAACTGGTGGGTCGAGGAGGACGCGGTCGTCTCGGGCATCGCGGCCTGTGGCACGAGGCCGTACTTGCGCACGAGCGCCGTGAACATGTTCCACTGACCGCCGTCACCGGTCGGGTCCTTGAACAGGTGGGCCACGGTGCGGTCGTCGACGTCGCGGTCGGCGGTCGCGAGGATGCCCTCGAGCCAGAAGTTCGCCTTCTCGAGCTTGTCCCAGAACAGCAGGTGGTTCTGCGAGAACTCGAAGTCCTTGACGTCCATCGTCGAGGCGGCGCCGACCCGCAGCAGGTTGAGGCCGGCGAAGAGCCAGCACCGGCCGCTCTGCTTCTGGTTGGTCGCCTTCCAGTCGTCCAGCTGGTGCGACATCGACCGCTGGGCCGCGACCGCGAGCGAGCGGTCCATGGCGATGGCGTCGACCTGGTTGCGGGTCAGGACGTTCTGCAGCAGCCGATGCTGGGGGTCTGCTCCGAACTCCTTCGCGAGGTGCTCGATGTCTTGCGCAGTCAACTCACCAGATGTCATGCGGACAACGGTAACCGGGCGGCTGCGGACGCGCCCGCCGAGGGCCACCTTCCGGGTCAGATCTCAGCGGCGGACGAAGGGGTTTTCGAGGGTGCCGATGCCCTCGATCTCGACCGAGACGCGCTGTCCCGCCCGGACCGGTCCGACCCCGGCCGGGGTGCCGGTGAGGATGACGTCACCCGGCAGGAGGGTGAAGGCCGCCGAGGCATACGCGACCAGGGCGCCGACCCCGAAGATGAGGTCGGCGGTCGTCCCGTCCTGGACGACCTCGCCGTCGAGCCGGGTCGTGAGGCGCAGGTCGGCGGGGTCGAGCTCGGTCTCGATCCAGGGCCCGAGCGGCTTCGAGGTGTCGAACCCCTTGGCGCGTGACCACTGCTTGTCGCGGGTCTGCAGGTCGCGCGCCGTGACGTCGTTGGTGACCGTGTAGCCCCAGACGCACTCCCCCGCGTCCTCGATCCGCACGTCCTTGCAGATCTTGCCGATGACGACCGCGAGCTCGCCCTCGTAGTGGATCTCGTGGCTCTGCGGCAGCATCACGACCGGGTCGCCGGGGCCGATGACGGCGGTGTTGGGGACGAGGAACATCAGCGGCTCCTCCGGCACCTCGTTGCCCATCTCCTTGGCGTGGTCGGCGTAGTTGCGCCCGATGCCGATGACCTTGCTGCGCGGGATGACCGGTGCGAGCAGGCGCACCTCCTCGAGCGCGACGGTGGTGCTCCCGGGGACGATCCCGACGTAGAGCGGGTCGCCCTGCAACCCCAGGATCACCTCGTGGCCCGGCTCTCCCTCGACGATGCCGTATGCCGGGTCGTCACCTGTCGTGTACCTCGCGATGCGCACGCGCCCACCTTAGGACCCACCCCCGGGGGGGTTGACGCTGCGTCAACGGGGTTGACGCCCGATATAACCA
>NZ_JANXRJ010000272.1 GCF_025353065.1 Lapillicoccus sp. | reverse complement strand
CGGCGGCGACCCGGCCGTCACCAAGCTGCTGACTGCCGTCAAGGCGGGGTCGGGGGCGCCCGACCTCATCCAGACCGAGTACCAGAAGATCCCCACCCTCGTCTCGGCCGACGCCCTCGCCGACCTCGCCCCGGTGCTGCCGACGGACCTGCAGCAGCACTACTCCTCGGGCACCTGGCAGGCCGTGACCCTCGGCTCGAAGGCCGTCTACGGCGTGCCCCAGGACTCCGGCCCGATGGAGATGTACTACCGCAAGGACGTCTTCGACTCGCTCGGCCTGAAGGCCCCGACGACCTGGGCTGAGTATGCCGCGGCCGCCGAGAAGGTCCATGCCGCCAACCCGAAGAACTACCTCGGCACGTTCTCCGCCACCGACGCCGGCTGGTTCGCGGGTCTCACCCAGCAGGCTGGGGCCTCGTGGTGGGCGGTCGACGGGCAGGCCTGGAAGGTCGGAATCGACGCGGGACCGACGCAGAAGGTCGCGCAGTACTGGGGCGACCTCGTCGAAAGGGGACCATCGACAACAAGCCGATGTACACCCCCGCCTGGAACGCTGCGCTCAACAACGGCACCCAGGTCGGCTGGATCTCCGCCATCTGGGCCCCCAGCGTCCTCGACGGCAACGCCGCGTCGACCGCCGGCAAGTGGGCGATGGCCCCGTTGCCCCAGTGGAACGCCGGCGACCAGGCCACCGGCACGTGGGGCGGGTCGGCCACCTCCGCGACGACCCAGGGCAAGCACCTTCCCGAGGCCGCGAAGTTCATCGCCTGGATGAACAGCTCCCAGGCCGGGGTCAGCGCGCTCGTCAGCGACGGCAGCCTCTATCCCGCCGACCTGCCCGGCCAGGCCGCGCTCACGACACCGCCGCCGTTCTTCGCCACCCAGAAGGACTTCTACACGGTCGCCGCGTCGGTCGCCAAGACGGTGAAGCCGTTCACCTACGGCCCCAACGTCAACGTCGCCTACTCCTCCTACAACGACGAGTTCGGCAAGGCGACCCAGGCCAAGAAGGCCTCGGCCTTCCTCGCCGCAGTGACCGCGATGCAGACCACGACGCTGGCCGACCTCAAGAAGTCCGGCTTCTCGATCGCCCCGTGACCCCACCCACCCCATCACCAGGAGCTGAACCGGTGACGCAGCTCGCCTCGCCCCCCACGACCGTCGCACCGCGAGCAGCGGCCTCCCGCAGCGGCGCCTGGCGTCGCCGGTCCCTCGCCCCCTACGTCTACCTCGCCCCGGCGATGACGCTCTTCGTGCTCTTCCTCGCCCTCCCGATCGGGTATGCCGTCTACCTCAGCCTGCGTGCCGCGAGGGTGAGCGGCCTCGGCCTGGGCAAGAACTCGCGGACCGAGGTGTGGGCCGGCTTCGACAACTACGCCCGCGCGCTCGGCGATCCCGACTTCCTCGCGTCGGTCGGCCGGGTCGCCCTCTACGGCCTGCTGCTCGTCCCGACGATGCTCGGGCTGGCCCTGGTCTTCGCCCTCCTGCTCGACTCCGGGAAGGCCCGAGGCCGCGGTTTCGCCCGGCTCTCGATCTTCCTCCCGTATGCCGTCCCGGCCGTCATCGCCTCGCTCCTCTGGGGCTTCCTCTACCTCCCCGGCGTCTCCCCGGTGACGTTCGTCGCCGACCGGATCGGCGTCGCCGTCCCGGACATCCTGTCCTCGGGTCTGGTCGTCTTCGCGATCGCCAACATCGGCCTGTGGGGCGGTGTCGGCTTCAACATGATCGTCATCTACACCGCGCTCAAGGCGATCCCGCGGGAGCTCTTCGAGGCCGCCCGCCTCGACGGGTGCTCCGAGGCCGGGGTCGCGTGGCGGATCAAGATCCCCATCGTCACGCCGTCGCTCATCCTGACCTTCCTGTTCTCGATGATCGCCACGCTCCAGGTCTTCGCAGAGCCGATGACGCTGCGACCGCTCACCAACACCATCGCCTCGACGTGGAGCCCGCTGATGAAGGTCTACCGCGATGCCTTCACCCGGGACGACGTCTACTCGGCGGCTGCCACCTCCGTCGTCATCGCCGTCGCGACCTTCGCCCTGTCGTTCGGCTTCCTGCGCCTCGTCTCGAGCCGCGCCTTCAGCCAGGAGAACAGCTGACATGACTGCCCTCTCGCCGCTGTCCACCACCTCGACGACCGGGCCCGCCAGCCATCCGGTGACCGCCCGGCCCGGCCCGTCCGGCGGCCCGGGGGGTCGGCGGCGCCGGCTCGCGGGCGGCTTCCCGACGCTGGTCCTCCTCGTCGGCGCGGCATACTGCCTGCTGCCCGTCCTCTGGGTCGTGACGGCCTCCACCAAGAGCCCGGCCGAGCTGTTCTCGACGTTCACCTTCGCGCCGTCGACCCACCTGTGGGACGACGTCGTCGCCCTGACCCAGGTGCGCAACGGCATCTTCTGGCGCTGGATGGCCAACACCGCCCTGTATGCCGTGGGCGGCGGCCTGCTCTCGGTCGTCGTCTCGGGGATGGCCGGCTACGGGCTGGCGAAGTTCACTTTCGTCGGCAAGCAGCTAACCTTCAACATCATCCTCGCGGGCGTCCTGGTCCCCGGTGTCGTGCTCGCCATCCCCCAGTACCTCCTGCTCGCGCAGGTCGGCCTCACCAACACCTACTGGTCGGTCCTGCTGCCGAGCATCATCAGTCCCTACGGCATCTACCTCGCCCGGATCTATGCCGCCGCAACGGTGCCCGACGACGTGATCGAGGCGGCGAGGACCGACGGCGCCCCGGAGTGGCGGATCTTCGTGTCCATCGCCATGCCGATGATGCTGCCCGGGCTGTTCACGGTCTTCCTCTTCCAGTTCGTCGCGATCTGGAACAACTTCATGCTGCCCTACATCATGCTCGGCGACGACAGCCTCTTCCCGGTGACGGTCGGCCTCTCCGGCCTGCTCAACCAGGGGGCGTCGCAGCCCTCGATGTACAGCCTCGTCATCACCGGCGCGCTGCTGTCGATCCTGCCGCTGGTGGCGCTCTTCCTGACGCTGCAACGGTTCTGGCAGGTCGACCTCACCAGCGGCGCGGTCAAGGGTTGACCCCGGGTCGTGGACCTCTATCGTTCTCCTCGATGGCGACCAGCGACAGGACACCCAAGGCACCGAGGAGACGGCCGACGATCCACGACGTGGCCGAGGCGGCCGGCGTGTCCCGGGGCACCGTCTCGCGAGTGATCAACGGCGGCCACTGGGTGTCCACGGACGCCCTCGCCGCCGTGGAGGCGGCGATCCGCGAGACGGGCTACACGACCAACCAGCACGCCCGCAGCCTCAAGACCGGCCGCGCCAACTCCGTCGCCTTCCTGCTCACGGAGCCCCAGCACCTGCTCTTCGAGGACCCGAACTTCTCGATCCTCGTCCGGGGTGCGGCCCAGCAGCTCGCCCTGCGGGGTATGCCGCTCGTGCTCCTGATCGCCGGCACGAGCGCCGAGCAGCGGCAGGTGCTCGACTACGTCGGCGCCGGGCACGTCGACGGGGTGCTCCTCATCTCGTCGCACGCCGGCAACCCGGTTGTGGAATCGCTTGTGGCACAGGAGATCCCGACGATCGCGTGCGGCATACCGCTGGGCTTCGAGGGGCGCGTGGGCTACGTCGCGGCCGACGACCTCGGCGGGGGACGGCAGATGACCCGGCACCTGATCGACCTCGGCCGCACCGCGGTCGCGACGATCACCGGGCCCCTGGACACGCCCGGCGGCCGGCTCCGCCTCGAGGGCTACCGGGCGGAGCTCGGCGACCGCTTCGACCCGTCACTGGTCGCCCACGGCGACTACTCCCGCGAGAGCGGGGCCGCCGCGATGCGTGAGCTGCTGGGTCGGCGCCCCGACCTCGACGCCGTCTTCGTCGCCTCCGACCTCATGGCGGCCGGCGCCCTCGCGGCCCTGCGCGGGGCCGGCCGCACCGTGCCGGGTGACGTGGCCCTCGGCGGCTTCGACGACTCGGGTCTCGCCGCGACCCTCGACCCGCCGCTGACGACGATCCACCAGCCCTTCGAGCGGATCAGCGCCGAGATGGTGCGGCTCATGATGGAGGTCATCGACGGGCAGGAGTCGGCCGCGGTCACCCTCCCGGCGGCCCTGGTGGTGCGGGCGAGCACGGGCGGAGCTGCGGAAGATCCCGGCAGGGGTGAGGCGGTCGGGCGGCGGGCGTGATTGGCTGTGGGCGGGGGACGGACACCCCTGCTCGCCCCCCGCACGGAAGGGACGCCGATGGACCTCGACCGGCCCGGCACCACCGGCTCACGCTCTGCCGCGCACGACGAGCATGACGACGTCCACGAGGGCGATGGTGGCGCCGATGACGAAGGGCAGCCGCCCCCGCGACCACGCGCCGACGACGCCGAGGACGACGCAGGCCCCCGCCCCCACGCCCGCCCAGAGGGGTGGCCGGCCGGGCCCCACCACGGCGACGACGGTCCCGGCCGTGAGCAGGGTCAGGGCGATGACCCTGGTGGGGGCCTCACCCAACCGGTGCGGTGCGCCGAGCACCCCGGTGCTGGCGTCGTCGGCGAGGTCGGGCAGCACGTTGAGGAAGTGCGCGGCCATCCCGAGCAGCGCCCCGGTGACGGTCATCCACAGCGGGGCCAGGCGCGGGGTGGCGAGGGCGAGCGTGACCACCGACGGGAGCGCGCCGAAGGCCACGGCATACGGCAGGGGCGAGAGGGTCGTGCGCTTGAGCCCGAGGTTGTATGCCCATCCCGAACCGACCAGCAGGACGAGGTGGACCAGGCCCGACCGCAGCCCGCAGAGGAGCGAGAGCACGAGGGTGGCCACGACGGCCGCGGCGGTCGCAGCGCGGAGCACCCGGAGGGAGAGGCTCCCGGTCGCCGCAGGCTTGTCCTGTCGCCCGACGAGCCGGTCGCGGTCGGCGTCGACGAGGTCGTTGGACCACCCGATGGAGAGCTGGCCCGTCAGCACCGCTGCCGTGACGAGGAGCCCGGATGCCCAGGAGTGCCCGACGGTGGCGGCGAGGCCCGCGGTGAGCAGCGTGACCGCGGCGGAGGGACCGGGGTGACTAGCGCGCAGCAGCTCGGACGCCAGGCCGTCGTGGGGGTGGCTCACGCCCCGAGACTAGACAACGTCGCCACACCTCCTGCCGTGAGCCGGATCGTGTCGGTCGGGACCGCCCTGCCGGCCCACCGCTACCCCCAGGCCGAGGTGACCGCGGAGCTGCGCCGGTTCCTCGGCGCGACCGCCGGCCAGCGGGCCCTCATCGACCGCATCCACGGCAACGCCGGCGTCGCGTTCCGGCACCTCGTGCTGCCGCTCGAGCGCTACGAGGGTCTGACCGACTTCGGCGTGAGCAACGACGAGTTCATCCGTGCCGGAGTCGATCTCGGCTCGGACGCCGTGCTACGCGCCCTCGACGCTGCCGGTCTCACCCCCGGTGACGTCGACCTCGTCGTGTCGACGACCGTGACCGGGGTCGCCGTCCCGTCCCTCGAGGCGCGGGTCGCGGCCCGGATCGGGCTGCGCGACGACGTCAAGCGAATGCCGTTGATGGGACTGGGATGCGTCGCCGGGGCGGCGGGGATCGCCCGGGTCCACGACTACCTCGTGGGGCACCCCGACGAGGTGGCCGTGCTGCTCTCGGTCGAGCTCTGCAGCCTGACGATGCAGCGCGACGACGCGTCCGCCGCCAACATCGTGGCCTCCGGGCTCTTCGGCGACGGCGCTGCTGCCGTGGTGATGACCGGCTCGGCGCGCGGCGCTGGTCGCGGGGAGGGCTGTCAGCCAACGGTGCTCGCGTCGCGAAGTCGGCTCTATCCCGACACGGAGCGGGCCATGGGCTGGGACGTCGGACGGGGCGGGCTGCGGATCGTCCTCGGCGTCGAGGTGCCAGAGCTGGTGCGCGAGCACGTGCGCGGCGACGTCGACGCGTTCCTCGCGCGGCACGGTCTCGGTCGCGACGAGATCGGCTGGTGGGTGGTCCATCCCGGTGGCCCCAAGGTGCTCGAGGCGATGGAGGAGGCGCTCGAGGTCGACCGCGAGGCCGTCGGGGTGACGTGGCAGTCGCTGCACGACATCGGCAACCTCTCGTCGGCGTCGGTGCTCCACGTGCTCGGGGACACGCTGCGCGACCACGCCCCTGCACCAGGCAGCTTCGGCGTGCTGCTGGCCATGGGCCCCGGCTTCTGCCTCGAGCTCGTCCTGCTGAGGGCCTGACGATGACGCCCGGGTGGTTCACCGTCCTCGTCGCCCTCGTGGCGCTCGAGCGGGTCGTCGAGCTCGTCGTCGCGACACGCCACCTCGCGTGGGCGACGGCGCGCGGTGGGGTCGAGTCGGGTCGGCGGCACTACCCGTGGATGGTGCTCCTGCACACCGGGCTGCTGGCCGGCTGCCTCGTCGAGGCGTGGGTCGCCCACCGCGGGCCGCACCCCGTCCTCGGCGGGGTGATGGCCGGGGTGGTCGTCCTCACCCAGCTGCTGCGCTGGTGGTGCATCCGCACCCTCGGCCCGCAGTGGAACACCCGGATCGTCATCGTCCCGGGCCTGGCGCCGGTCACCTCGGGCCCCTACCGCTTCCTGCCCCACCCCAACTACCTCGCCGTCGCCGTCGAGGGGCTGGCGCTGCCGCTCGCCGGCTCGGCGTGGGTCACCGCGATCATCTTCACCGTGCTCAACGTGTGGCTCATGACGATCCGGATCCCGGCCGAGGAGAAGGCTCTTCGCACGCTCGTGGCGTCGGGCAGCACACTAGGGGACAGCACGGGAGGAGAGTCCCGTGGATGACCTCCTGGTGGTCGGCGGCGGTCCCGTCGGCCTCGCCACGGCCCTGTATGCCGCCCGCTCCGGCCTGCGCGTCTCGGTCCTCGAGCGGCGTGAGGGCAGTGTCGACAAGGCCTGCGGCGAGGGGCTGATGCCGGGTGCGCTCGCCGCCCTCGCGGAGCTGGGCGTCGACCCCGCGGGTTCGCCGATCGAGGGCATCACCTACGTGGCCGGGCGGCGTCGCGTGACCGCGCCCTTCCGACGGGGGCCGGGGCGCGGCGTCCGGCGGACCGTCCTCCACGACGCGCTCACCGACGCCGTCCTCGCTGCCGGGGTCCCGGTGCGGACCGGTGTCGCCGTGACGCTGGACCAGGACGACGAGGGGGTCCGGGTCGGTCTGCGGGACGGCGGGCTCGCGGCCGCCCGGCACGTCGTCGGGGCCGACGGGCTGCAGTCGTTCGTGCGCGGCGCGGCCGGTCTCGAGGGGGCGGTGATCGCGAAGCCGGCCCGGCACGGGCTGCGCCGCCACCACGGTGTCGCCCCCTGGTCGCCGACCGTCGAGGTCCACTGGGGACGCCGGGCCGAGGCCTACGTCACCCCCGTGGCGGCCGATACCGTGGGCGTCGCCTTCCTCACCCGCGAGCGGCTCGGCTACGACGAGCTGCTCGCGGACTTCCCCGAGCTGCGGCGCCGGCTCGAGGGGGTCGCGCCGGTCACGTCGGTGCGCGGATCCGGATCGCTGCGGCGTCGCTCGACGGCCCGGGTCAACGGCCGCGTGCTGCTCGTGGGCGACGCCAGCGGCTACGTCGACGCCCTGACCGGGGAGGGCATCGCCCTGGGTCTGCGGCAGGCGGAGCGGGCGGTGGCCGCGGTGGCGGCCGGTGACCCGGCGGCATACGAACGGGGGTGGCGGTCGGTGAGCCGTCGGCCCGATGCGTTGACCGCTGGGCTCGCCCTGGTGACGAGGGCCCGGCTCGGACGCGGTGCGATCGTGCCGCTGGCGTCGGCCTTTCCCGCCCTGTTCTCGCTGATCGTCGACGAGATCGCTTCTGCTGCAACCACATCGATGCCGACGGAGACCACGTCATGACGAGCCCACTGACCCAGGTCGAGGAGCGTGTCGTCCTGCTCGACGGGCTCGGCCACAGCGTGGGGACCGCGCTCAAGGCGCTGGTGCACGGCGCCGAGACGCCGCTGCATCTCGCCTTCTCGTGCTACCTCTTCACCGGCGACAGCGTGCTGATGACGCGGCGGGCCGACGGCAAGCGGACCTTCCCCGGGGTGTGGACCAACTCGGTCTGCGGGCACCCGCTGCCCGGCGAGGCGCTGGTCCCGAGCATCCGTCGGAGGGTGCACGACGAGCTCGGTGTCGAGGTGGCCGACCTGCGCCTGGTCCTCCCGCGCTTCCGCTACCGCGCGCAGATGGCCGGCGTCGAGGAGCACGAGTGGTGCCCGGTCGTGACCGGCACGATGGATGCCGACGTCGCCCTGGACCTCAGCCCCGACGAGGTCTCGGCGTGGGAGCTCGTGCATTGGCCGGAGCTCGTGGCCCGCGCGCGCAACGACGAGAGCCTGTCGCCGTGGTGCCGGGAACAGATCCCCCAGCTCGCTGCGCTCGGGCCCGACCCTGCGGCCTGGCCCGCCGCTGATGTCGGGTTGCTGCCACCCGCGCTGCACTGGGACTGACCGCGGCGCACCCGCCGTGGGTGGGATCGCCGGGGTCATCTCCACCCGATGTCTCTCGAAGGCGGCCTCGCGCCAGGCTTGATGCTGCGAGGGCCACCCATCGGCTCGCGTGTCACTGCTACCAGCCGTCAGGTGAAGGGGTCCACCACCGCGAGGCCGCTGATGTCCTCGAAGTCACGGACGTTCCGCGTCGCGACCTGGCATCCGCGGGAGACGCAGATACCGGCGATCTCAGCGTCCGCCATACCCATCGGGGATCCTGCGGTTGCCCGGCTCACCAGGATCCGGGCTGTTGCCCGCGCCGCGGGCAGGTCGTAGGAGAGGACGGAGTCGGCGTAGGCGTCGATCAACACGTGCCAGCGTCCCTCCAGCTCGTCACGACGGCGCCCGGCGGGGAGTGAGCCGATTCCTCGCTCGATCTCCTCCACCGTGATGACACTGATGGCGAGGTCGCCGACCCCGAGGCCGCGCGCCCAGGCCTCGACGGACCTGTCGGGCCGCTCTCGCATGAACTCCGACACCACGTCGGTGTCCGCGACGATCACGGCAGGTCCACGGCCCGGGGTCGATCGACTCGCTCCGGCCGTTCGAGATCGATGCCGCCGACCTGGGCCATCGACTCGCCGAGCGCGATCAGGACGTTGGTGTCCGGACGGTTCACGGCGGCGTCGAGGATCGCGCGCACCTCCGCCTCGACCGAGCGGCCGTGCTCTGCGGCTCGGAGCCTCAACCGCGAATGGATGGTGTCGTCGAGCTGACGAATGGTCAGAGTAGCCATCGTGACCACCTCCCTGACAGCGATGCCAGCGTCATTGACCGGGACGTGACATGGTGGAAGACGCGCCAGCGCCCAGTGCGCGGCATACCGGAGGCACGGTGCGAGCGGAAAGGCGCGGATGAGTGAGGACGCGGACGAGCGGCGGGCTGAGCGGGCCGCGCAGGCGGACTACCACGTCGCAGCGCAGCGCCGCCGGGACGAGCAGGAGTCGGCGAAGGCCCAAGTGCTGCTCGACCGGTTCGTCGCGCAGGCGACCGAGGCGGGAATCGCCACCGAGGAGCTCACGGCTCGCCCGTGGTCCGGACGCGGCCGCTACCGGACGGGGGTGGTCGGCTGGTACCTGCGCCACGACCGGTCGCTCGGCGTCGACGTGGATGGCCGCTACTACTTGCTCGTCGCGGTGCCGCGGTGGTTCGGCCGGTGGCGCACGGTCCCGCTCGAGCCGACCCCGCCGCCGCTGCAGACGGGGAGGGGCGGCCGGGACGGCGAGTCCGTCGCCCTCGACGCGTTGCTCGCGCTGCGGCTGGAGTGGCCGGATGCGGGGGGCGGCGGCATACGGTAGGTCCCTGACCCAGCAGCCACTCGCCGAGAGACCCCGTGACCTCCCACCGTCTGCCCGACAACCCCAGCAGCGACACCAGCAGCGACGCCGTCAGCACCGCGTATGCGCGTGACACCACGGCCGCCGTCCGCGCCACCTACATCGCGTTCACCGGTTCCGGGTTCGCCTTCGCGAGCTGGGCCTCACGCATCCCGCAGGTCCGCGACGAGCTCCACCTCGACCCCGCGCAGCTCGGCCTGGTGCTGCTCGCCATCGCAGCGGGGTCCCTCGTGGCGCTGGGCCTGTCCGGCGCCCTCGTCAGCCGCTTCGGCTCCCGCGCCGTCGTCACCGCGATGGCGGTCGTGCTCGGCCTCGCCCTCGTCGTCGCCGCGTTCGGCTTCCTCGTCGGGGTCCTCCCGCTCGTCATCGGCCTCGCGCTCCTCGGCTTCGGCAACGGTGCGTGGGACGTCGCGATGAACGTCCAGGGCGCCGTCGCCGAGCGCCGGCTGGGCCGGTCGATCATGTCCCGCTTCCACGCCGGGTGGAGCGTCGGGACCGTGGCGGGCGCCCTCATCGGGGCGCTGATGGTCGTCCTCGGGGTCCCGGTCACGGTCCACCTCGCCGTCGTCGGGGTGCTCGTCGCGATCGGTGTCCCGCTCGGCGCCCGGGAGTTCGTCCCGGACACGGAGGAGCCGGAGACGGGCCCGGAGAGCCTGCCGGCGCGCAGCCCGCTCGCGGCCTGGCGGGAGCCGCGGACGCTGCTGATCGGTGTCTTCGTGCTCGCCTTCGCCTTCGCCGAGGGCACCGGCAACGACTGGATCAGCGTCGCGGTCATCGACGGCTACGGCGCCGAGGCAGCGGTCGGCACGCTCGCCTTCGCGGCCTTCCTCACGGCGATGACGATCGGTCGGTGGTTCGGACCCGACCTCCTCGACCGTTACGGGCGCGTCCCCACCTTGCGCGTCTCGGCCCTCGTCGCCATCGTCGGCCTCGTCCTCTTCGTCTTCGGCGGAGTCACCTGGCTCGCGTTCGTCGGCGCGCTGCTGTGGGGCCTCGGCACCTCGCTCGGCTTCCCCGTCGGGATGAGTGCGGGCGCCGACGAGCCCCGGTATGCCGCGGGCCGGGTCAGCGTCGTGGCCTCGGTCGGCTACTGCGCCTTCCTCGGTGGGCCCCCGTTGATCGGCTTCCTGGGCCTCCACGGGGGCGTCCTCCGGGCGCTCGTCGTCGGCGCAGTCCTCCTCGGCATCGCGTGCCTGCTCGCCACCTCGCTGCGTCCGCCGGTGCCCGTCCCCGCCGAGCAGGTGCCAGCCGACCGGGCTTAACATGTGCGGGGGTGTTGAACGCTCGTGTCGCCACATCGTCGTGCCGAAGACCGACCGCTGCCCGCGCAGCCGGCCGGTCGTCCTGACGCGGCCGATCACCTGGTCGGGGTCATCGGGCGCTGCATGGAGGGCGACGAGGGCGCGTTCGCCGAGCTCTACGACCTGACGTCGCGCCGGGTCTACGGCCTGGTGCTGGCGGTCCTGCGCGACCCGGCGCAGTCCGAGGAGGTGGCCCAGGACGTCTTCCTCGAGGTGTGGCGCACGAGCTCGCGCTTCGACCCCGACCGGGGCTCGGTGCTCGCCTGGATGCTGGCCATGTCCCACCGTCGTGCGGTCGACCGGGTGCGCGCCTCGCAGGCGTCGCGGAACCGGGACCAGCGCTACCTCGACGCCAACCAGCAGATCGCCCACGACGCGACGAGCGACGACGCGCTGGCCTCCGTCGAGGCCCTCCGGGTGCGGGCGGCGCTCGAGCAGATCCCGTGGTCGCAGCGCACGGCGCTCACGCTGGCCTACTTCGAGGGATGCACGCACCAGGAGGTCGCCGAGCGGCTCGGCATCCCGCTCGGCACGGCGAAGTCGCGGATCCGGGACGGTCTGGTCAAGCTCCGCGAGCTGGTCCCGCCCACGTCGAAGGAGTGACCGGGACCAGGGGAGGGTCGAGGAGGCGCAGCGTCCCCGCGTCGGCGTCCAGCTCGGCCGCCACCCCGATCGGGAAGGCCTGGAAGTGCCCGCCGTGCCCCACGTCCGCCCACGCGATCACCGGGACCCCGAGGTCCCCGAGGCGGTCGACCAGGACCGGATGGATGGCCTCCACGCCTCCGCAGCCCTCCCAGGTCCCCGCGACGATGCCGGCGACCCCGTCGAGGTAGCCGCTGCGGCGGAGCTGGGTCAGCATCCGGTCCACGCGGTAGTCCTCCTCGGACTCGTCCTCGATCAGCAGGATCCCCCCACGGGCCGGACGGCAGGAGTCGGTGGCCAGCGAGGACGTCAGCAGGCAGAGGTTCCCGCCGAGGGTGACCCCCTGGGCCGTGCCACCGGTGATGGTGACCGACGCGGCATACCGGATGTCCTGCGCCTGCTCGGGTGCCATCAGGCACCGCAGCATCGAGGCGAAGGTGTAGGCCTCGGCGAACTCCCCGCAGGCCACCATGCCGCTCATCAGCGAGGCCCATCCCAGCCGGACGCCGACCGCTTCGAGGATGGCGGTGACGTCGGAGTAGCCGACGAGGATCTTCGGTGCGACGTGCTCGAGGCCGCTCCAGTCCATCAGCTCGAGCGTGCGCTGGGCTCCGTAGCCACCGCCGGCGAAGATGATGCCGGCGACCGTGTCGTCGAGCAGGGCCGCCCGCAGGTCCGAGGCCCGCAGCTCGTCGCTGCCGGCGAGGTAGTGCCGGACGTCGCCGGCGGCCCGGGCCGACTCGTAGACCACGGGCACGAGGCCGACGAAGGTGAGCGCGTCCAGGCCCACCGGCAGGCGGAGCTGGTCGGGGGGGCTGCTGGCGGTGAGGACGGCGACCCGGTCACCGGCCCGCAGGGCAGGGGCACGACGCAACGACGTGGGTATGCGGGGGGTGGAGTCGCTCACGAGGAAGGTGACCTTTCGTCGAGGGAGAAGGCGCTGCGCGGTGGTCGGCCACAACTCGGTGACGGCCCTTGACGTCGCCATCGGGAGGGCACCAGACTCGGCAGCGCGCGAGACCACGCTCCGCGGAGATAACGTTATCCCCCCCGCTCGGTTGGCGGCGCAGTGAGAGGACCGGATG
Source organism: Lapillicoccus sp. (assembly GCF_025353065.1). GTDB lineage: Bacteria > Actinomycetota > Actinomycetes > Actinomycetales > Dermatophilaceae > Lapillicoccus. Next base: position 38,679 of record NZ_JANXRJ010000272.1, on the reverse strand, counting down.
GCACACACCCTCACGCCGACGCCCGACGTGGTGGTGGCCGAGGCCGTGGAGCTCTGCTCCCGGCTGATCCGGTTCGACACGTCCAATTTCGGCGGGGGGAACGCCCGCGGTGAGCGGGCGGCCGCGGAATGGGTCGCCGAGCGGCTCTCCGACGCGGGCTACCTGCCGGAGATCTTCGAGGCGGCACCCGGCCGGGCCAGCACGGTGGCCCGGATCCCCGGCGTCGATCGCCTCGCGCCCGCCTTGGTCGTGCACGGCCACCTCGACGTGGTCCCGGCCGAGGCGGCCGACTGGAGCGTCGACCCGTTCGGAGGCGAGGTGCGCGACGGGGCCGTCTGGGGCCGGGGCGCGCTGGACATGAAGGACATGGACGCGATGATGCTCGCCGTCGTGCGGGCCTGGGCCCGTGAGGAGTTCGTCCCGCCCCGTGACATCGTGCTCGCCTTCGTCGCCGACGAGGAGGACCGGGGAGACCTGGGCGCAGGGTTCCTGGTGGCGGAGCATCCCGACCTGTTCGAGGGGGTGCGCACCGCGATCGGGGAGTCCGGCGGCCACTCGGTGCACCTCCCCGACGGGACGCGCCTCTACCCCGTCGCCACGGCGGAGCGCGGCTCGGCCTGGATCGACCTGACCGCGGTCGGGCCGGCCGGACACGGGTCCCTGCACCATCCCGCCAACGCGGTCGCGCGGCTGGCCCGTGCCGTCGCGCGGCTCGCCGACCACGAGTGGCCGCCCCACCTCGTCCCCCCCACGTCGGTTCTCCTCGACGGCCTGAGCGCCCACCTGGGCGTCACGATCGACCCCAACGACCCGGCGAGCCTGGCGCAGCTGGGGGAGGCTGCCACCCTGGTGACCTCGACCACCGCGAACTCGGTGAACCCGACGATGCTCTCGGCCGGCTACAAGCACAACGTGGTGCCGGGGTCCGCCACGGCCGGCATCGACGGACGGATCCTGCCGGGCACCGAAGAGGAGTTCTTCGAGGCGCTCGACACCCTGATCGGCGAGGGCGTCTCGCGCGCGTTCGTCAACTTCTCCCCGCCCGTGGCGGCCGGCGACGAGCAGGGGGAGTACGCCGCGATGGCCGACGCGCTGCGAGCGCACGACCCCGCGGCGCTCGTCCTGCCCTACTGCATGGCGGGCGGCACCGACGCGAAGGCCTTCGCGCGACTCGGCATCGACTGCTACGGCTTCGTGCCGGGTCGCACGCCTCCCGGATTCCCCTCCGACAGCTACGTGCACGGCGTCGACGAGCGCGTCCTCGTCGACAGCCTCGCGTTCGGTGTCGGTGTCCTCGACACCTACCTGCGCACCGCCCCCGCCCCCGCCCCACTCGATCAGAGCCGTAACCAGCAGAGCCGCACTCACCAGAGAAGAGATCGCCCATGAGGGTTGGCACCGTTCGGCACGACCCCCGAGGACCCGGCCGGGTCCGTCGCCTCGTCGCGGTCGCGCTGGGCGGTGCGTTGCTCGTGGCCGCCGCCGTCGGCCTGGGGACCGGACCGGCGTCCGCCGCCGCGTCCGACACCAACCTGACCGTGACGATGGACGGGTCGGGGATCGACACGCTCAACCCCTTCCTGTCCTTCTACAACGGCGCGCTCAACACCTTCGGCCTGATCTACCCGTCGCTGAACTCCCTCGGCAAGGACGGGGTGCCGGGTCCCTACCTGGCCAAGAGCTGGACCACCTCCGACGACAAGCTCACCTGGACCTTCACCGTCCAGGACGGCCTGAAGTGGAGCGACGGCCAGCCCATCACGGCCGAGGACGCCGCCTGGACCTTCAACCTGATCATGACCAACCTCACCGCGGCCACCGCGAACGGCTCGTTGGTGGCCAACTTCGCCTCCGTGACGGCTCCCGACGCGACGACGCTGGTGGTGAAGACGAAGCAGCCCCAGGCCAACATGCTCTACGTCAGCATCCCCGTCTCGGGGATCCCCATCGTCCCGAAGCACGTCTGGAGCGCCCACGTCGCCGACCTCAAGTCCTACAAGAACGAGACCTACCCGGTCGTCGGCTACGGCCCGTGGCTCCTGCAGACCTACCAGACCGACCAGTTCGAACGCTTCACCGCCAACAAGGCCTTCCGCCTCGGCAGCTCCGGCGCGCCGAAGTTCGACACCCTCGTGGTGCAGCTGCTGAAGAACTCCGACGCCTCCGTGGCCGCGCTCAAGAACGGCCAGGTCGCGGACACCTCGGTGAACGCGAAGCAGTTCGACGTGCTCAAGGCGGACACGAAGATGACCGCGGTGCAGGAGGTCGGCAACGGCTGGACCGGGCTGGAGATCAACGGTGGCGCCAGGACGAAGAGCGGCAAGGCCATCGGGACGGGCAACCCGCTCCTCGGCGACCCGCAGGTCCGCTCGGCCATCCACTGGGCCATCGACAAGAACAAGCTGCTGACCAACGTGCTCGGCGGGAAGGGGGTCGTGGGCAACGGCTATCTGCCCCCGGCATACCCGCAGTGGTCCTGGAAGCCGGCCGCGGCCGACGCGGTGACCTACGACCCGGCCAAGGCCAACTCCATCCTGGATGCGGCCGGCTACACCAAGGGCGCGGACGGCATCCGGGTCGACCCCAGGACGGGCAAGAAGCTGGACTTCCGGCTCGGTATCCACTCCGACAGCGCGAGCGACGCGCAGATCTCCCAGTTCCTCAAGGGCTGGCTCACCGACATCGGGATCAGCATCCGGATCGACTCGCTGAGCTTCGCCCAGCTGAACAGCAACCTGTCCCGGGCCGACTGGGACATGCTGATGGACGCGTGGACGACCGGGCCCGACCCGACCTACCTGCTGTCCATCCAGACCTGCGGGACCCTGCCGGACGACACCGGCGCGAACGGCAACACCGACGCGTTCTACTGCACCCCGGAGTACGACAAGCTGTTCGCCCAGCAGGTCGTCACCCTCGACGCGACCGAGCGGGTGAAGATCGTGGCCCAGATGCAGGACATCCTCTACCAGGCCAACTACGACATCATCCTGTTCTACGGCGACGGGCTGGAGGTCTACCGCAACGACCACGTCTCCAACCTGCTCTTCGGCCCGCCGAGCTCGACGGGGCTGCACCCGGCGCAGTCGGTGTTCTGGAACTACCTGGACGCGACCCCGCCGGGAGCCGCGTCAGCCGCACCGGCCGCCTCGTCGTCGAAGACCGGGCTCGTCGTCGGAGGGGTGGCGGTCCTGGTCGTCCTCCTCGCCGGCGCCTTCGTCCTCCGGCGCCGGTCCACCTCGGACCTTCGCGGGTAGCTCGTGTCCATCCCCCCCGACGTCCTGCTCGGCGAACCGCTCGCCGCCGACCCCACCCCGGACCCGCCCTCGGGCGCGTCCGGAGGCGCGTCCCGGGCCGGCGCCCTGTGGTTCTACGCGCGCAAGCTGCTGGCCGCGGTGGTGAGCTTCTTCATCACCCTCGTCATCGGCTTCGTCCTCTTCCAGCTGATGCCCGCCGACCCGGTGCGCGCCCTGACCCAGGGCCGTCCGACCAGCGCGGCCCAGATGCAGGCGCTGCGCGACTCGCTGGGGCTGGACAAACCGCTGTGGCAGCGGTTCGCGAGCTTCGTCGGCGACACGCTGCACGGCCGGCTCGGCTTCTCCTGGCAGTTCCAGGAGCCCGTGGCGTCGCTCGTCGGGTCGCACCTGTGGCCGACGGTGCTCCTCATGGGCGTGTCGACGGTCATCTCCGTCTCGCTCGGGCTGTGGCTGGGCATCCGCAGCGGATGGCGCCAGGGCAGCGTGTTCGACCGGATCTCCTCCGGCGTCTCGTTGACGCTGTGGAGCGTCCCGACCTTCTGGCTGGGACTGCTCCTGCTCGTCGCGTTCAGCGTCGGCTTCGGCCCGATCCCGAGCCTGTTCCCCGCCGACGGGATGAGCGACCCGTCCATCGCCGCCGCCGGCTGGCCGCACGTGGTCGACGTCGCGCGGCACCTGGTGCTGCCCGTGGCGACCCTCGTGCTCGGGGACTACGCGCTCTACGTGTCGATCATGCGGTCCTCGCTGATCGACGAGATGGACAGCCCCTACCTGCTGACCGCGCGGGCCAAGGGCCTGTTCGACTCCGACGTGCGACGCAAGCACGCCGTCCCCAACGCGCTGCTGCCCGCCGTGACGGTGATCTTCCTCCAGATCGGCGGCATCATCGGCGGCGCGGTCACGGTCGAGACCGTCTACTCGTGGCCGGGGCTGGGCTACCTCACCTACCAGGCCCTGAAGGTGCCCGACCTCCCGCTGCTGCAGGGTACCTTCATCATCTTCAGCGCCTCGGTGATCATCATGAACCTCGCCGCCGACGTCCTCTACCGCTTCCTCGACCCCCGGGTGCGTGCCCAGTGACGGCTCCCACGCGCGGTCGGACGCGCGCCGAGGAGCCGGCCGGCGAGGCCGCAGCACCCCCGCGGTATGCCGCGCTGCGCCGCTTCGCCCGCGGCTACCTGCGCCGCCCCTCGGGGATCGTGGGCCTCGTGATGCTGCTCGCCTTCGCCGTGGCGGCGCTCGTCGCCCCCTCGTTCATCCACCCGCACGACCTGGACGTCACCCGGGCCAGCGGTGCGCTGATGGCGCCGCCGACCGGGGCATACCCGCTCGGCACCGACGAGAACGGCCGCTCGGTCCTCTTCCTGGTGATCTGGGGCGCCCGCGCGTCGTTGTTCATCGGCGTCGTCGCGACCCTGATGACGGTCTTCATCGGCGGCACCATCGGTCTGGTCGCCGGTCACTACCAGGGCCGGGTCGGCGCGCTCCTGATGCACGTCACCGACTGGTTCATCGTCCTGCCGAGCCTGCCCCTGGCGATCGCCCTCTCGGTGGTGCTCGGCCAGGGCGCGTCGTCGATCATCATCGCGATCGCCATCACGTCGTGGACGGGCACCGCGCGCCTGGTGCGCGCCCAGACCCTCGCCGTGGGAGCCCGACCCTTCATCGAACGAGGCCGCGCGCTCGGCGCCAGCGACCCCCAGATCATGGTCCGCCACGTCCTGCCCAGCGTGCTGCCGCTGATCCTCGTCTCGTCCATCCTGACCATCGGGTCGGCCATCCTCGCCGAGGCGACACTGACCTTCCTCGGCCTCGGGGACCCGACCACCGTCTCGTGGGGGTCGATGCTGAACTCGGCGTTCGCGCAGGGAGCGGTCACGGTCGGCGCGTGGTGGTATCTGCTCACCCCCGGCATCGCGATCCTGTTGGTGGTCATGGGGTTCACCCTCACCGGACGGGCGATCGAGCACGTGCTCGACCCCCGGATGGTGGACCGGGCATGACGATGCTAGAGGTGCGCGACCTCACCGTCACCTACCGTTACGGCGGTGCCTCGCTCGCCGCGGTCCGGTCGGTGGGCTTCACTCTCGACGGAGGGGAGATCCTGGGTGTCGCGGGGGAGTCGGGCTCGGGGAAGTCGACCATGGCCCTGAGCCTGGTCCGCCTGCTGCCACCCGGAGCCGGGATCACGGGTCAGGTGCTCTTCCACGGAGAGGACCTGACGACGGCGACCTGGGGCAAGCTGCGGGCGGTGCGCTGGGCGCAGGCCTCCCTGGTCTTCCAGGGCGCGATGAACGCCCTCAACCCCGTCCGCAGCGTCGGCGAGCAGATCGCCGAGCCCATCCGGCTGCACGAGCGGGTCGACCACCGGGCCATCGGCCGGCGGGTGGCGGACCTGCTGGACAGCGTGGGGGTCTCCTCGCGGCGCGCGTCCGCCTATCCGCACGAGCTGTCCGGCGGTCAACGGCAGCGCGTGATGATCGCGATGGCGCTCGCCTGCCGGCCGGACCTGATCATCGCCGACGAACCCACGACGGCTCTCGACGTCATGGTGCAGGCGCAGATCCTGCAGCTGCTGACCGACCTCGTGGCGCAGTCCGACATCGCGGTGATCATGATCAGCCACGACCTGGCGATGCTGGCCGACACCTGCGACCGGCTGGCGGTCATGTATGCCGGCCGGTTGGTGGAGAGCGGGCCTGCCGGCCAGGTGTTCGCCGAGCCCCGACACCCCTACACGCAGGCGCTGTCCCGGGCGTTCCCGCGGGTCGGCGACCCGACGTCGCGCCGGGCTCCCGCCAGCCTGCCCGGCGAGCCCCCCGCTCTGGGCGCGGTCGGCGACGGGTGCGCGTTCGCGCCGCGCTGCAGCCTGGTCATGCCCGACTGCCTGACCCGCGACATCGAGCCGTGGCCGAGCGGCCCCGGTCGGGAGGCCGCCTGCCTCCTCGTGCTGCCGGACCCGGCGGTCGTCGGTGAGGACGGCCCGCGCGTCGGTGAGCGCCACCCGCGCGTCGGCGCGTCGGACTGATGACCATCGACCGGGCCGCGCCTGCCGGAGCATCGCCCACCGGGGGAGCTGCGCCGCCGGCCCTCGAGGTGCGGGATCTCCACGTCACCTTCCCGTCCCGGCGGGGACGCGGTCCGGCCCGTGCCGTCGACGGGGTCAACCTCACCGTCGGAGCCCGCGAGATCGTCGCCCTGATCGGCGAATCGGGTTGTGGCAAGAGCACGCTCGCCCGGGCGCTCGTCGGGCTGGTCAAGCCCACCAGCGGGGAGGTCCTCTATCGCGGGACGACCCTGGGCTACTCCAACGCCGCCCTCAAGGCCTACCGGCGGCATACCCAGCTCGTCCTGCAGGACCCCGGCGGCGCGCTCAACCCGCGGCAGAACGTCTTCGACGCCGTCGCCGAGGGGCTCCGTCTGCACAAGGACACCGACCGGCTCGGCGCCCGCGTCCACCGCGCGTTGTCGCAGGCGGGGCTCCGTCCGCCCGAGCAGTTCCTCGAGCGATATCCCCACAACCTGTCAGGGGGACAGCAGCAACGCGTGGTCATCGCCGGTGCCCTGGCGCTCGAGCCCTCCGTGATCGTCGCCGACGAACCCGTCTCGTCGCTCGACGCCTCCGCCCGGGGGGAGATCCTGCGCCTGTTCCTCGACCTGCGCGACACCCTCGACCTGTCGGCTCTCGTGGTCAGCCACGACCTCGGCCTGGCCTGGAACATCGCCGACCGCGTCGCCGTGATGTACCTCGGCCGTATCGTGGAGGTCGGCACCGTCGAGGAGGTGCTGCTCGAGCCGAAGCACCCCTACACCCGCTCGCTGCTCTCCGTGCTGCCCGGCACGCTGTCCCACCGGCGCCCGATCCTGCTGACGGGCGAGCCGCCCGACCCGACCGCGATCCCGGCCGGCTGCCGGTTCCATCCCCGTTGCCCGGCGGCCGCGGAGCTCGCCCCCCACGACCCCCGCCGCGAGCTCTGCCACAGCCGGGCCCTGCCGCCGTTGACCGGCACCGGGCGACCGACCAGCGTGGCCTCGTGCCACCTCATCCCGTCACCCGTTCCGAGCCCGTCCGGCGTCGGCTGACGGCCGGACCGCCACCTGCGCCGCCAGACATGCAGAGGGCCACGGGCTGACCCGGATTGCCCCGGTATGCCGCGCCCGCTGGCCCCTTCTGTACGTCTGGCTGACCGGGGTCAACTGCGGCCCGGGGAAGCGCGGGTCCGGTCCCCAACCACCTGACCTGGGTCAGGTTGTCGAGGACCATAGTGACACAACAGTTTTCAGGCCGCGCCGCGCCGAGGCGTGCTCGAAGGCCTGCCCCACGTCCTGGAGGGCGAAGACGTCGGACACCACGCTGGCGACATCGATGCTCGTCGCGGCGAGGTGGATCGCCCGGGGGTAGACCTCACCCATCCGGCGCGACATCACCAGGGTCAGGCCCTTGCGCCGGGCGGTCGAGGCCGTGAACGTCGTCAGGTCGCCGTCGGGGATCCCGACCAGGACCACCCTCGCCCCGGGGCGGGCGGCGTCGAGGGCGGCGCCGACGGCTGCGTCGCTGCCCGAGACCTCGAAGACGACGTGGGCGACCGACTGCACAGCGACGATCTTCGCGTTGTCGGCAGCGGGGGAGTGTGCCTCGTCGGCGCCGTGCTCGAGCGCCGCCCGGCGGCGGTGCTCGAGGGGTTCGACCGCGATGACCCGGGCGGCGCCGCAGAGCCGGGCGAGCTCGATCAGGAAGATGCCGATCGGTCCGCAGCCGACGACGGCGACCGTCGCCCCGAGCCGCAGGTGCGAGAGGTCGACGGCGTGGATGGCGACCCCCAGGGGTTCCAGCGCGGCGACCGCGGCGTCGCCGAGCTCGTCGGGGACCGGGTGCAACAGGCGGGTCGGCCAGGTCATGATCTCCCGCAGACCGCCGTCGCAGCCGCCGTGGCCGGCGAAGACCACGTCGGGGCAGAGGTTCGCGTCGCCGGCCCGGCAGGTCGCGCAGTGCTCGCAGGGGATGGCGGGGTCGATGGCCACTCGCTGCCCGGCATACGGGCCAGAGAGCGCTCGCCCTCCCATCTCGTGACCGAGGGCCAGCGGCGCGGTCAGCCGGGCGTCGCCGATGGCGCCCTCGGAGAACCAGTGCAGGTCCGACCCGCAGATCCCCACGGCGCTGACGGCCACGGTGCTGTGGTCGGGTGGCGGCGGACCGGGCGCCGGCTCTTCCACGAGCCGCAGGTCACCGGCCCCGAAGAGTCGGGCGACCTGCATCGTCTCGGTCCCTACGACGGTCTCCACGCTGCGACGTTCCTCTCCTGGACGGCCAACCCCCTTCGAGCAACACGCCCCGGTCGGATCGTGTCCCGGTGGGCGCAGCCCGACGATATTAGCGCCCGCCCGATGCAGCGCCGGCCCTCGAGCCCGGCGACCGGGGACTGTCGACCGGCACGAGTCCGGTATGCCGGCCGGTCGGGGCGGCATACCGGGCACCGGCCGGTCCTGTGACCCCTGCCGGCCCCACCATGTCAGGTCGGGGGACGACCGACGGCGGCGAGCGAGCGGTCGGTGAAGGTGACGACGAGCATGAGGGCGCCGACGACGACGGTGAAGGCGGCGAGCTCGTGGAGCCCGGCCGTGTCGGCGCCCTGACCGAGGAACGCGCCGTTCGCGGCGGAGGCGATGATCGCGCCGAGGTAGAGCGAGGTGCGCAGCAGCCCGGCCGAGGAGCCCATCCGCTCGGGCGACGCCTGGTGGTAGACGGCGTTCTGGTTGGCCAGGCTGACCAGTCCCTGGGGGACGCCGATGACGAGGACGACGACGACCAGCAGCCAGATGGCGCTCGTCGAGCTCACCAGCAGCAGCAGCGCGCAGCCGACGACGGAGGCGACGCCGCCGACCACGAGCTTGCCGCGGATCTGTGGCCGGCGGCCCGTCGTCGAGGACACGGCGATCGCCGTCACGAACATGGGCAGCAGCAGGAGCCCGGCCTGTGAGGGGCTGAGTCCGCGACCGGCCTCGAGCCACTGGGTGAAGCCGTAGAGGAACGCGTAGGAGACGATCGCGCTGAGCAGGTTGCGGGCATACGTGGTGACGAGGGGGCGGTTGCCGCGCAGGATGCGCAGGTCGATGAACGGGCTGGCCGCGCGACCCTCGACGCGGGTGAAGGCCACCGCGGCGGCGACGGCGACCGCCACCAGCCAGGTCCGGGAGACGTGCGGTTCCATCAGGAAGAGCAGTGCGGCGACGAGGGTAACGGCGAAGAGGCCGATGCCCGGCAGGTCGAAGCGGGCGAGCCCGCCCACGGCGGAGGATGTGGCAGCGGAGGGTGTGGCGGCCCGGCCGCGCGGGAGCCGGCGGGCACCGAGCACGAGGCACGCGAGCGAGAGCGGGATGTTGACGGCCATCGTGCTGCGCCACCCGCCGAGGCCGATCAGCAGACCACCGAGGGTGGGCCCGATCACGGCGATGGTCTGGCTGGAGACCGCGAGCAGGGTGAGGACGCCCGCCGGGCTGGACTTGCCGGTGCGTTCGGCCTCGCTGCGGATGAGAAACATCGCCGCGGGGTAGCCGGCGCAGGTGCCGAACCCGAGGAGGACGCGGGCGGCCACCAGCCACCAGAGACTCGGGGCCAGCACCCCACCGAGGCCCGCGAGGCCGACCATCGCCGTTCCGACGAGGTAGAGCGGGCGCGGGCCGTAGAGGTCGACGAGGCGCCCGACGACGGGTTGGCCGATGGCCGTGGCGAGGTAGAGCGCCGAGACCAACCAGGCGGTCTGGGACGGCGGGGCACCGAGGTCGAGACCGATCGGCACGAGCGAGACCGCGATGATCGAGGAGTTGATCGGGTTGAGGATCGACCCGAGGATCATCGGCGCGATGAGGCGACGGTCGAAGGCCGGAGAGGCCTCGCCCTGGAAGCGGCTGCGGACCCGGGCAGCGAGCGACACGGCGCCTCCCGGCTTTACTTAGGTATACGAAGGATTCCCTTCGGTATACTAAGTGCCTATGCGGCGACAGGCAATCCGGGACGACGGCACCATCGACGACGGCGTGAGCGATCTCGGTCACGCGGTGAAGTCGGCGGTGAGCCGCCTCTACAGCCGGTTCCGCTCCGAACGCCCCGACGGCGACCTGGGCGACGGCGCCCTCGAGGTGCTGGCGCTGCTCGACCGGGGCGGACCGCAGACCCTCACCGCGCTGAGCGAGCACCACCGCGTCACCCCGGCCTCGATGAGCCAGACCGTCAACCGGCTGGCCTCGGTCGGGTATGCCGTGCGGGCTCGAGACCCCGACGACGGACGGCGGGTCATCATCCGGGCGACGCCGATGGGCAAGCGGCTCTCCCAGGCCGCCCGGACGAGGCGCAACGCCTGGATCGACGACCGGCTCGGCGAGCTCTCGGACGACGAGCGCGAAACCCTCGCCGCCGCCGCCGTCATCCTCAAGCGGATCGCCGACGCCTGAGACGGGTCGTCGACAGGTGGGACGACAACAGGTGGGACGACGACAGGTGGGACAACGACAGGTGGGAGAACGAGAGTGAGCGAGCCCGACGGCATACGGGACGACGGCGCACTGGCCCTCGTCACCTCGGACCTCGACGAGCTGCGCGACCGGTGGCGGGTGCTGGATGCGGCGATCCGCACCTGGTGGCCCCTCGACGTGCACACCGCCACGGACGACGACGTGCGGGCCGACCCCGAGGGGACGCTGCTGCCGCTGCCCTACCCCTATGTCTCGGCCGGGGGCTCGGAGGCGGACTTCCCCGAGATGTTCGGGTGGGACACGCACTTCATCAACACGGCCCTGCTGGCCCACGGTGAGGTGGATCAGGTGGAGCGCCACGTGCGCAACCACATCGCGATGATCGAGCGCTACGGCATGGTCCTCAACGGCAACCGGACCTACTACCTCTCCCGGTCCCAGCCTCCCCTCCTCGCCGAGTCCGCGCGACGGCTGCTGGAGCAGCGCTTCGACCCGGGGCTCGCCCGCCTGGTCGCCCGGTGGTGCGCCCACGAGTACGAGACCTACTGGTGCGCGGACCACCACACGACGCCGGTGGGCCTGGCCACCAACCGCGACCTCGGTGGCAGCCGGGAGCGGATCGAGCTGGCGAGCGAGAGCGAGACCGGGCTGGACTACACGCCGCAGTTCGGCGGTGACGTGAGGCGGTGCACGCCCCTCATCACCAACTCCTGCCTGGTGCGGGCCGCGGGTGCGCTGGCCTGGGTCAACCGCCAGCTCGGGGACGAGCAGGAGGCGGAGCGGTGGGAGGCGGAACGCGTCCGCCGGGCCACCCTCATCGACGAGCTGTGCTGGGACGAGGAGGCCGGGCTCTACCGGGAGTACGACTTCGTGGCCGGGACCCAGGTGCCGGTCGCGACCGTCTCGAGCCTGTGGCCGCTCTGGGCCGGGGTGTCCGACACCGACCGCGCCGCGCGCGTCGTGGCAGGACTGGGTCGCTTCCGGCATCCCTTCGGCCTGACCTCGACGGACCGGCCCTATCCGAGCCCGCACCCGGAGTTCCACCACCTGCAGTGGGAGTTCCCGGCCGGCTGGCCGCCGGAGCAGCTGATGGTGGGCGAGGCGTTGCGGCAGTACGGGTTCGAGCGGGAGGCGCGCGAGCTCGCCGTCTCGTGGCTCCGGCTCCAGGTCGGAGCCTGGGAACGGACCGGCAAGCTCTGGGAGAAGTACAACGTCGTCGACGGCACCCTCGAGCTCCCCGTCGAGCGTTACCCCTCGGTCGGGCTGCACGGGTGGTCGTCCGCAGCCGCCGTCGTCCTCGGCCGAACGGCCTTCGGCGGTCCCTAGGCCTTGACGGCAGGGTCACTTGATGGTTCGCTGCTCACAGCGCATACCGGACAAAAACCCCAAAAAGGAATAAAATGGAATCTCGAACGGTGACGCGACGTGGCTTCACGACCATCGCTGCGGCTGTGGCGCTCGGCGCCCTCACCGGACTCGGTCGGGCTGATGCCACGAGTCGCACGACCAGCGCGAGCAGCGCGAGCAGCGCGAGTCGCCCGCGGCGCACCCCCCGCGCCGCGAGCCCGATGGCGCCCCTGATCCGGTCGGGGACCCAGCTGCAGGTGAAGGGTGCCCAGGACCGGCTGTCGGGGATGAACGCCTACTGGGTCGGGCTCGACGACAACGTGCGGGATGCCTCGGGAGCTCCGACGTTCCCGGGGCACAGCGCGCTGGCCAACGCCTTCACCGCGATGCGGTCGATGGGCGCGAGCATCGTCCGCGCGCACACGGTCGGGGTGAGCGCCGGCACGCCGCAGAGCTTCTCGCCCGCCGCCGGCAGCTACGTCGCCGCCAACCTCGACAGCGCGGACTACGCGGTCTACCTCGCCGGGCTCCATGGCATCTACCTCATGGTCCCCGTCGTCGACCAGTGGAACTACTACCACGGCGGCAAGGGGGTCTTCGTCCACTGGGCCTACCAGCAGAACGGCTCCGGCCTGGTCGACGTCCCCGGACCGGCCCACCTCTTCGACGGCGACGGATCCGAGAAGGGCGCCACGGAGGAGGACCAGTTCTTCGCCGCCACCGCGGGGGGCCTGCGGATCCGGGCGCTGTTCACGGACTACCTCACCCACCTGATGGCGCACGTGAACCCTTACACGGGTCTCTCCTACGCCGACGACCCCACCATCGCGATCATCGAGACGGGCAACGAGATCTATCCCGCCACCGCGGAGTGGACGCAGGCGATCGCCTCCCACCTGCGCACGATCGCCCCGCACAAGCTGATCGCCGACGGGTCGGCCGCCACCGACCTGGCGGTGTCGAACGCCCCCGGGCTCGGGGTCGCGGAGGTCGACATCGTCGGGAGCCACTACTACGCCCACGACAGCAGCTGGGCGCCGGCGCCGATGATGACGTATGCCGCCCGGCTGGACGCCGACGTCGCGGCCGCCACGAACGCGGGCAAGGTCTTCGTCATGGGCGAGTACCCCTGGACGCGCTCGGACGGCGACCAGTGGTGGGCCAAGATCGAGGGAACGGGCGCCATCGCGGCCGACCTGGCCTGGACGTTCGTCGGGGGTCAGGAGGTGCACGGGGGCGGCTTCGGCAGCGACGACTACCCGGTGCACCAGCCCTTCATGGGGAGCCAGGAGCAGCAGTGGGGTCCCGTGCTGGCGCACCACGTCGCCGCCGTCTCGAGCGTCTGACGTCAAGAACCCATTAGCGCGCGCGCCGACCGCCGGCGGGGGGTGTATCCCTGACGTATGGAGAGCTGGCTCGAGCGCAACCGGACGTGGTTCCTCCTCGTCGCCGCCGTCATCCCTGCGGCCGTCGCGGGGCTGCTCGCGCTGGTGCGCGACCACCTCAGCGCGGCCACGACCGTCCTCGTCCTGGTGCTCGTCATCGTGGCCGTGTCGGCGACCGGCGACCGGATGGCGGGGCTCACCGCCTCGGTCTCGAGCGGGATCTTCTTCGACCTGCTGCTGACCCAGCCCTACGGCAACCTCGCGATCAGCGACCCCAACGACGTGGAGGCGTTCGCCCTCCTGGTGGCCGTCGGTGTCGCCGTGACCGAGCTCGCCCTCTGGGGACGCCGGCAGCAGGCCCGGGCCAGTCGCAGCACCGGCTACCTCGACGGCGTCCTCAGCGCCGCCGAGAGCGTCGCGTCGCGCAACCCCGAGCCCGAGAGCCTGGTCGCCCTCGTGCGCACCCAGCTGACCGACCTGCTCGGCCTCGACGACTGCCGCTTCGTGCCGCACGCGGCCTCGCCCCGGGTGATCATCCGCCCCGACGGGACCGTGGTGCGCGGCGGCAAGGACTACGACATCGCGCGGCACGGGCTCCCGACGGACGAGGAGATCACCCTGCCGGTGCGCGTCGGGGGGACCACGGTCGGGGCGTTCGTGCTCGTCGCCGCGACCCGGGTCCGGCGCCCGCGCAAGGAGCAGCTGCGGGTCGCGGTGCTGCTCGCCGACCAGGTCGGCTCGGTCGTCAGTCGCTCACGGGACTGAGCCCGCGGCATACGGGCCACTGCGTCCGGGCCACTGCGTCCGCGCCGTCGGCACACCGGTGTCGCGACGGTGCGGACGTTGCGTGGGGTGCGGCTAGACCCAGCTCGGGAACCACATCCGCGCGCGCCAGAAGTCCTCGGGGATGACCTGCGCGGTGTAGAGCGGGTAGAAATAGGCGAAGAGCACCACGCTGAGGACCACGAAGCCCCCGGTGATCCCCATGCCGACCCGGTGCCGACCGCGGGATGCCCGTGGCCCGCCGATGAGCAGGCCGAGGACGTAGACGCAGGCGAGGACGACCCAGGGCACGAAGGTCACGGCGTAGAACGAGTAGATGGTGCGGTCACCGAGCGCGAACCAGGGCAGGTAGCCGCCGACGAAGCCGGCCAGGATCGCACCGGCGCGCCAGTCCCTGCGCAGCGCCCACATGAAGAGCAGCACGACGATCGCCAGGGTCCCACCCCACCAGATCGACACGGTGCCGATCGAGGTGATCGCCTTCGAGCAGACCGCGACGGTGCAGCCGTCGGCGCCCTTCTTCGGGCCCTCGTAGAAGAACGACGTGGGGCGGCCCTGGATGAGCCAGGACCACGGGCTGGTCTTGTAGGGGTGGAAGGAGGTCAGGTGGGTGTGGAACTCGAGGATCTGGGCGTGGTAGTTCCACAGCGACCGCACCGGGCCGGGGATCCACCCCCACCGCGTCGAGCCGTGGGTGTCGGCCCAGTGCCGGTTGTAGCCGTCGCTCGAGACGAACCACCCCCACCAGGTGAGGCAGTAGGTGACGACGGTGGTGCCGACGATGGAGACGAACGCGACCGGGGCGTCCTTCACCAGCCACGCCGTGCGCCACCCCGGTATGCCGGCGGCTCGGCGAGCGCCCATGTCCCACAACACCGTCATCAGCCCGAAGGCGATGACGAAGTAGACCCCCGACCACTTCGTCCCCGTGGCCAGGCCGAGGCACAGCCCGGCCGCCCAGCGGGAGGGACGCCAGCCCATCGACGGGCCGAAGCGCCCGAGCCGGTCCTGCGAGAGGGCCGAGACGCGGGTGGCGAGGACCCTGCGTGAGGCGTCGCGGTCGATGAGCAGGAAGGCGAAGCCGGCCAACCCCCAGAACATCACGATGAGGTCGAGCAGGCCGGTGCGCGAGTGGACGAAGTGGTGGCCCTCGAAGGCGAGGAGGATCGCGGCGACGGTGCCGAGGAAGGACGAGTGGAACAGGCGACGGGCGACCCGCCCGAGCATCAGGATCGACAGGGTGCCCAGCACGCAGACCGCGAAGCGCCAGCCGAACGAGTTGTCGATGCCGAAGAGCTGCTCGCCCCAGCCGATGAGCCACTTGCCGACGGGCGGGTGGACGACGAGGTCGCCCACCGTCGGGTCGTAGACGGTGCGCACGTTGCCGGCCGTGAAGTTCTGGTCGATCTGCTTCGCGGCGTCGAGAGAGGCGTTGTTCCGCATCTCGACCCCGAACAGGATCATCGACCAGCCCTCCTTGACGTAGTACGTCTCGTCGAAGACCAGCTGGTGGGGGTTGCCGAGGTTCCAGAAGCGCAGGATGCCGCCGATGACCGCGGCGGCCAGCGGGCCGAGCCAGCCGAGGAGACGGTCGGTCGGTGGGCGGCCCAGGAGGTGTTCGCGCAGCCGGAGCTCGCGCCCGTGGCGGGCGGGTGGGGCCGCCGCGTCGCTCGGGACGGCTTCGTCGGCCTCGAGGACTGCGGTGGCCGCGGTGGGTGCGGTCACTGCAGCCACGAGAGGTGGCTCTTCAGCAGGGTGTAGCCGATGAAGGCGACGATGTCGAGGATGCTGTGGGCGACGACGAGCGGACCGACCCGCCGCCACCGCAGGTAGACCAGGACGAAGACGACGCCCATCACGGCGTTGCCGATGAAGGCCCCGAACCCCTGGTAGAGGTGGTAGCTGCCGCGCAGCAGGGCGGACCCGACGACGATCGCCGGCAGCGCCCAGCCGACCTGGCGGAGCCGGGTGACGAGGTAGCCGACGACGATGACCTCCTCGAGCACGGCGTTCTGGATCGCCGAGAGCACGAGGACGGGGATCGTCCACCAGGCGCCACCGAGGTTGGCCGCGGCGACCTGCGTGTTGATGCCGATGGCCCGGGCGACGAGGTAGAGCCCCAGCCCCGGGACGCCGATGAGAGCGGCCAGGGCGAGACCGCCGGCGGCGTCGAATCCTGGCCGCTGCCAGTCGAGTCCGAGGAAACGACTGGGAGAGAACGGTGCTGGTGGTTCGACCCGGCGCATCAGATAGATCGCGGCGGCCACCGGGACGAGCGCCACGGCGATGGCGGTCAGCTGGTAGGCGAGGTCGAGGTAGGGCCGGTCCGGGGTGACCGAGTTGTTGAGCGACGACGACTGCTGGGACAGGGCCACCTGCTTGGTGAGCCGGTCGATGATCTGCAGCACGGCATACACCGCGGAGGCGCCGAGCGAGAGCCCCAGCACGATGAGCACCTCGCGGCGCAGCAGGCCGCGTCGCTCCGTGGGCACCACGGCCGGAGCGGCGCCCAAGGGGGTCTCGGCCGTGACGGACATGCGGGCACTCTATGCGGCGCGGCTGGGGTGACAGGGAGCGCCCGCCCGGCGAGGCGTCGGGCGGGCGCGGGCCCGTGGGGGAGGGCCCGGTGGGCGCGGCCCGTCAGCGGGCGTCAGGCGGTCTCGTGCAGGCCTGACGACGGTGGCGGGTCGGTCCGGAGAATGAGGGGCAGGAGTCCGTGGACCTGGTCGGCGAGGGTCGCGAGGACGCGCTCGCCGTCGTCGTCGCGGTCGTTGCTCGCAGCGCCGTAGCCCAGCAGCGCCTGCTGGAAGACCCCGTCGAGCATGCCGTATGCCGCCGCGGGGCCGGCGACCGACTCGCGTCCGGACAGCTCGGCATACCGCGAGACCACTCGCCAGATCATCTCCTCGAGGGTGCGGTCGATCATCGTCACGGCCTCCCGCAGGGACTCCTCGAACATGCTCTGCGCGCGCAGGTCGTACCACAGGCGGTGCATCGGGGCCTCCTCGCGCAGGGTCTCCTGGAGCTTGGCGGCGAAGGCGTCGAGCAGTCCCTCCGCCGTCGTCGCGTCGGCGACGAGCGCGTCGTAACGGTGCACGCAGCGGGCCTTGTAGTAGCGCACGCAGTAGATGATCAGCTCGAACTTGTCGTGGAAGTAGTAGTGCACGACGCCGTGGCTGAACTCCGAGTTGTTGGCGATCGCGCGCAGGCTCGACCTGGCGTAGCCCAGCTCGCCGAGGGTCTTGAGGGCCGACTCGGCCAGGTGGTTGCGCCGCTCGTCGACCTTGTCGATCTGGCGCACGGTCCGGGCGACGCGGCGGGTGGCGGTGGACGTCACGAGCGGCCTCCTTTCCCGGGGGACGGCGGTGGACAGGGGCGACGGTCGTCAGGACTCGATCGTACGCGGCGACGGGGGATTTGCACCCCCCGATCTTGACGAGTGTCCAGCAAGGTCTTGACAGGTGTCCGGGGAAAACTTGACACTCGGCACGTCAGGCGCCGCACCCGCTGGCGCCCCATTCGACAAAGGAGTCGACATGACTGTTTTCGACCTGACCGGTCGCAAGGCACTGGTCACCGGTGGAGCCCAGGGCCTCGGAGAGGGCATGGCCCACGCTCTCGCGGCGGCCGGCGCACACGTCGTCGTCGCCGACCTGCAGGACGAGCTCGGCGCCCTGGTGGCGAAGTCCCTCGGAGAGGGACACGGGTTCGTCCACCTCGACGTCACGGACGACGCCAACTGGGAGTCGGCCGTCGCCGAGGCGACCGCCCTGCTGGGGGGCCTCGACATCGTCGTCAACAACGCGGGCATCGAGATCACCAGCCTCATCGTCGACCTCGACCCCGACCAGGTGCGCCGCCAGCTCGAGGTCAACCTGCTCGGCACGGCCCTCGGCATCAAGCACGCGTTCCGCACCATGCGGCCCGGCGGGGCCGCCGGCAACGGCGGCGCGATCATCAACACCGCATCGGTCGCGGCCACCATCGCCTTCCCCGGCATCGCGGTCTACTCCGCGACGAAGTCCGGTGTCGACCGGCTGACCCGGGTCGCCGCGATGGAGTCCGGCAAGCTCGGCTACGGCGTGCGCGTCAACTGCATCTATCCCGGTCTCGTGCCGACCGCCATGGGCGCCGGTCTGGCCAACGACGTGGCGGCGATCGGGCTCTTCGCCTCGCCGGAGGAGGCGGTGGGGGCCGTGATCGAGCTGACGCCGGCGGGCCGGCTCGGCGAGGTGTCCGACATGGCCGACGCGGTGGTCTTCCTCGCCTCCGACGCGGCCCGTTTCGTCACGGGCGCCGGGCTGGCCGTCGACGGCGGGATGGGGATGTGAGCCCGGACGTCGTGGATCGCGTGCTGACCGAGGAGGATCGCCGGCTGACCGAGGAGAGATGAGGGGCGGCGCGGTGCGACTCAGCGACTACCTCGACAAGGGGGCGTCCCTCGGACCGGACGCGCCGTGCCTGACGACCGACGGCCGGACCAGCACCTACGCCGAGGTGCGCGCGCTCAGCGTGCGCATCGCGGCGGCGCTGGCCGGCCGCGGTGTCCGGCCCGGGGCGAAGGTCGCGATCCTCTCCGCCAACGACCCCGTGGCGTTCACCTGCGTCTTCGGGATCAGCCGCGCCGGCGCGGTCTGGTGCCCGATCAACCCGCGCAACGAGGCGGCGGAGAACCGCGACCTGCTCGACCTCGCCGACTGCAGCGTGCTGCTCTTCCAGGAGCACTTCGCGCCGCTGGTCGCGAGCATCCGCGGCGACCTGCCGAAGCTGGAGACACTCGTCTGTCTCGACGGTGAAGCCCCGGATTCCCTGACGTGGGAGCGGTTCCTGGCCGGGGGCGCCGAGGACTGGTCCGAGCCCGAGCCCCCGACGACGTCGCGATGATCGTCGGCACCGGGGGCACGACGGGCCGGCCGAAAGGGGTGCTGCTGACGACCCGCAACCTCGAGACGATGACCGCGATCACGCTGATGAGCTATCCCTTCGAGGGCCGGCCCGTCTACCTCGCCCTCGCGCCGTTGACCCACGCCGCCGGCGTGCTCTGCTTCCCGGTCCTCGCCGAGGGCGGTGAGATCGTCATCATGCGCGCCCCCGACGTCGGCGGCTTCCTCGACCTCGTCGAGCGCCACCGCGTCACGCACACGTTCCTCCCCCCGACGTTGATCTACATGGTCCTCGACCACGAGCGGCTGCCGGCTGCCGATCTGTCCTCGCTGCAGTGCTTCTGGTACGGCGCCGCGCCGATGTCGTCGGCCCGGCTCGAGGAGGCTCTCACGCGAATCGGCCCGGTCATGGCGCAGCTCTTCGGGCAGACGGAGGCGCCGATGATGATCTCGACGATGTCGCCGGCCGATCACTTCCGGCCCGACGGATCCGTGGCGCAAGAACGTCTTTCGTCCGCCGGACGTCCCAGCCCGCTGGTCACGGTCGCGATCATGGGCGACGACGGGTCGCTCCTGGCGACGGGGGAGCGCGGCGAGATCGTCGTCCGCAGCTCGCTCGTCATGGCCGGCTACTACCGAGACGAGCGCGCGAGCGCCGAGGCCGCGGCATACGGCTGGCACCACACCGGTGACATCGGCTACCTCGACCCCGACACCTATCTCTACATCGTCGACCGGGCGAAGGACATGGTGATCACCGGCGGCTTCAACGTCTACTCCACCGAGGTGGAGCAGGCGCTGATGCAGCACCCGGCGGTGCAGGACTGCGCCGTCGTCGGGCTGCCGGACGACAAGTGGGGCGAGCGGGTCACGGCCGTGCTCCAGCTGCGAGCCGGGCGCGAGGCCACCGCCGCGGAGATCACGGCCTTCGTCAAGGGGCGGATCGGCAGCGTCAAGGCTCCGAAGCAGGTCGAGGTCTGGGACGACCTGCCCCGGTCGAAGGTCGGCAAGGTCCTCAAGTCCGAGATCCGGGCCCGGCTCCTCACGCCGTCGGAGGTGCCCACGGGGTGAGCCAGGCGGTCGCGGGCCAGCCCTCGCGGCCGGCCAGCAGCTCGTACATCGTTGCCCCGTCGAGGGATTCGCGGACGATGTCGCCGTGCCCCGCGTGCCGGGCGACCTCCTCGATGATGTGGAACAGCACCCAGCGCACCGACCAGGCGTCGATGTCCCTGGGGAACCACGGCGCGCCCTGCGGCACCGGGACGGGGGCATCGAGGTCGAGGTCGGCGATGGCGTCCTCGCTGGCCGTCGCCATCGCGTCGAAGTCGGCGAGGAGGTCCTCGATCCGCTGGCCGGCGGGGTCCCAGTCCTGGCCGTAGTCGGCCATCTGCTCCTCGAAGGGCCGGGTGTCGGCGGCGGGCACGTCGGGGGCAGCGAGAGCCCGCTCCAGCCAGCCACGCTCCATGACCGTCACGTGCTTGACCAGGCCGGCGATCGTGATGGCACTGGATGACGGTGTGGCGTGGGCCTGCTCGTCGGTGAGGCCGTATGCCGCGCCGCGGATGCCGTCGTGCTGCTGGGCGAGGAACGCGCGCAGCGCCTCGTGCTCGGTCGCGACGGGGGGAGGGTTGCCGGGCACGTGGTGCTCCTTCGGTCGGGGTGGTGGCTGCTTGCGTCCGCGTCAGTGGGCGCGAGAGGCAACGTTGACACGGACGCAGTGGTGGATCAGGGGGTGCGGTGGACCCAGAGGTCGCGCAGCAGCGCGATCTCGGCGCCGTGGTGGATCAGCTCGCGGTTGAGGTGGAGCACGATCACCGTGCAGGGCTCGTCGGCGAAGGGACCCTCGGAGGAGCCGCAGGGCTCGTCGAGCCCGGCGACCCCCCAGCTGCGCACGCCGTCGACCCACGCGGCATACGCGCTGTCGAGCTGCTCGAGCGCTTCACCCGCCGTCGCGGCGTAGGTGTGGGTGTTGTGGTCCACCGCCGGGCCGCCGAAGTGGCCGTGGACCCGGCCGAGGAGGCAGCCCACGATGATGTGCGCGAGGCGCCAGGCGATGGTGGTCACGGGTGCGGGCTGCGGAGCAGGATGGGTGCCGTCGATGGTGACGTCCCCCTCGTTGCCCACCGGGAGCGCCGGGTCACCGGTCACTCGACGGCGGAGGTTCCACGAGCCGGGCACCGGCTCCCAGAAGTACTCCTCGTCGCTCAGTCCCTCGAGGCGGGGTCGCAGCTGGGCGGTCCAGTGCCGGTCGAGCTGCTCGACGAGGAGGGTGTTGAGGTCACGGGGTGGGCTGGCCATGACGCCATCGTGGCAGGGCCACAGGACAGATCCTGTCCTGATGAGGGAAACCTCGGCCCGGTGAGGACAAAGGTCGCGGTGGACGCCGGCCGGCGGGGAGTGTTGGCCTCCCTCCAAGGGGGTCAACGCTCCCCGTGGAACTCGGCGTTGCGTTGGTGCCTCTGCGAGTCCGGTGGACACGTCGGAGTACTCGCGGCTCCCGATACGGCTATCCGGCCCGTCGCCTGTCGACGCTCGAAGCCGCGTCGACCGTCGAGCCCTCGCCGGTTACCGCTGAGGCAGCTCAACGGTGGGCGGAGATGCTGGTGCGCCTGGGCGGACCGCCGGTCATTCGGGTCTGACCCCGACACCTCAGCTCAGGATGTCCTTGCGCCGGAAGAGGGTGTAGCCCAGCCCGAGGAAGAGGATCGTGTAGAAGAGCGACCAGAGGGTGCCGTGGCGCAGCGCGGTCCAGTCGATCACCGGGGTGAGCAGGTCGAACCACGCGCGGTCGTAGTACATCGGCAGGCCGTTGCGGATCGAGCCGAGGTTCTCGATCTGGCCGAGGATCGCCGACACGATGGTCACCATGACGGCCCCGCCGACCGCGGCGAGGGGGGCGTCGGTGCGGACGCCGAGGCAGAAGGCGATCGCGCCGACCTGCAACAGCATGATGATGATGTATGCCGCGACGCCGAGCAGGCGCGGGGCCAGCTCGCCCCAGGTGAGGGTGCCACCGGCGGGATTCGTGAAGGCGGACCACCCGTAGGCGACTCCGCCCACGACGACGGACCACGCGATCAGCAGGACCACGGCGACGGCCATCGAAGCGAGGGCGACGACCAGCTTGCTCGTCAGCAGGCGGGCCCGCGGCACCGGCGCGATGAGCAGGTAGCGCAGCGTCGACCACGAGGCCTCGGACGGGACCGTGTCGCCCACGAAGAGCGCGGCGAGGACCACGAGGAGGAACGACGCCGCGGCCGAGGTCGTGAAGACGGCGAAGTTGCCGGACCCGTCCTTGGCCAGGGAGACGAGTGATCCGGTCGTCGTCTGGGGGCCGCCGCCGCCGATCGCGAAGGCGGCGACGAGGATGAGCGGCAGCGCGAGGATGAGGATGAAGGACCACATCGTCCGGCGCCGGCGCAGCTGGCGGCCGAGCTCGGCGCGCCAGGACAACGGGCTGCGGACGACCTCGGAGGAGGCGGTCACGGTGTCGGAGGACGTCATCGGGAGCGCACCTGCCTCAGGCGGTCGGTCAGTGATGTGGAGTCGCCGCCGGTCGACTCGGGCGCGCCGCCCGAGGCCCCCGCGATGACGCTGAGGAAGACCTCCTCGAGGTGGCGGCGGCTGCTGATGCCGACGATGTCGACGCCGGTGTTGGCCACCGCACGCACGACGTCCGCCCGGGTGAGGTCGGCGGTGACGACGAGCCGTGGCTCGACGGGGTCGTCGGTGACCTCGACCTTCGTGACGCCGTCGACGGCGCGCAACGACACGGCGGCGGCCACCACGTCGGAGCCGGGGCCGAGCTGGACGACGGTCGTGTCGGAGCTGTCGACGAGCTCGGCGACGGTGCCGGTCGTGACGACCCGGCCGGCGTGCATGACGACGACGTGCGAGCAGGTCATCTCGACCTCGGCCAGCAGGTGGCTGGAGACGACGACGGTGCGCCCGGCCGCGGCATACCGATGGAGGATGGGCCGCATCGCGGCGATCTGTGGCGGGTCGAGCCCGTTGGTGGGCTCGTCGAGGATGAGCACCTCCGGGAGGCCGAGCATCGCCTGGGCGATGCCGAGCCGCTGGCGCATGCCCTGGCTGTAGGAGCGGACGGGACGGTCGACGGCCCCGCCGAGCGCGGCGACCGCGAGCACCTCGTCGTAGGCCGCGTCGGCGTCGTCGCGACCGGTGGCGGCCCAGTAGGCGTGGAGGTTCTGCCGGCCGGTGAGGTGGGGCAGGAAGCCCGGGCCCTCGATGAGGGCGCCGACGCGGGCGAGGACCGGGGAGCCGGCCGAGACGGGCTCGCCGAGCACGTGGGCGACTCCCGAGTCGGGACGGATGAGCCCCATGACCAGGCGCAGGGTCGTCGTCTTGCCGGCGCCGTTGGGGCCGAGCAGGCCCACCACCTGGCCGCGTTCGGCCCGCCACGACACGTCGTCGACGGCACGGTGCCCGTCGGAGTAGGTCTTGACGAGGTGGTCGACCACGAGGGGCACGTCGGCGAGCTCGGCCAGGTGGGGCGTGTGCTGGCGCGTGCGGCGGCGCCACAGGGCGGCGGCGATCAGCCCGAGGGCCACGACGGCGATGGCGACGAGGACGCCGATGCTCTCGCTGTCGCGCGTCCCGCCGCCTGCCCCGGCCACGGCGGTGCCGGCCACCGCAGGGAGCTGGAGGTCGGCGACGGCGACCCGGTCGGCGCGGGCGACGGTCGGCGCGGCATACGACGAGTCGGTGCTCGTGACGAGGACGCGCAGCGAGCTGCCGGCCGGGACGTTCCACGTGCCACCCGGCAGCGCGACGTCGACCGTCGTCGGCGTGCCCGGGGTCGTGGCGACGGTGACCGGCGAAACCACCTGTCTCGGTAAGGTGGCCGTCCCCGTCGTCACCTGCCACAGGCTGAGGAAGAGGGTCGCGGTCGGGCCGGTCGACGTGACCGTGAGGCGCACCCGTGGGGTGCCGACGATCGTGCGCGAGTCCGCGAAGGCCGGGGTGTCGAAGGCCGCAGACTCGGTCGGCAGCGCCGCGAGCTGATAGGCCGGGAGGGTCGCCGCGAGCGTGCCCAGCCCGGGGATGATCGTCACCGACGCCGGCTGCCCACCGGGCGGGTTGAGCACGGGTTTCGTCGCGCCGTCGATCGGGGTCGTGGACCAGGTGGCGGCGTCGGGATAGCTGCTCGTCTGCGACAGCGTGGCCGACGTGGCGCGCCGGGCGAGAGGGTTGGCGTAGACGAAGGTGGGGATGGGCAGTGGTGTCGCAGTGGGTTTCTGGGCGCCGTCGAGGTAGTGCGACAGCCAGGTCGTCACCGACGCCAGGTCGTCGGCGGCGGTGGTGCTCGTGCCGTCGTGGCCGCCGTCCATCCAGCGGACCGCGACGGGCGTGCCCTGGGTCTGCAGGGCGCGGGCCGTCGCGTCGGACTGCTCGACGCCGAAGAGCGAGTCGGCCATGCCCTGGACGAGGTAGGTCGGGGCCGTGAGCCCCCCGATCAGGGGCTTCACGCTGTGCGCGTGCAGCAGGGTGAGCAGCTCCGCGCTCGGCCGGCCGGTCTGGGCGGCCGTGAGGAAGAGCCGGCAGACGGTGGGGTCGAACCGGCCGCAGGTGGGACTGACCGAGGCGCCGGCGGCAGCGGTGCCGAGGAAGAAGCGCGAGGCCCACAGCTGCTTGAAGGGTCCCGGGTTGCTTGCTCGCTCGACGTCGGCGGGGGAGCCGGTGGCGGGCGGCGTTGTCGCCAGGGCGTTCTGGGGGAAGAAGGTGTCGGCGAGGTCGTTCCAGGTGATCGCCGCGGCGACGGCGTCCACCCGCTTGTCGGTGGCGCCGAGCATGAGGGCGAGCCCGCCACCGTAGGAGGGACCGAAGACGCCGACCCGCGGGTCGCCGGGAGCGTCGAGCAGGACGTCGGGACGGGTCGCGAGGAGGTCGACGAGCGTGCGGGCGTCGGCGATCTCGTAGGCGGGGTCGTCCAGGTGGATGAACCCGCCGGACTTCGCGAAGCCGCGGGCGGAGTAGGTGAGGACGACGTAGCCGTGGGCGGCGAGGTCCTTCCCCTGGGTGACGAGGTCGGCCTTGCTGCCGCCGAACCCGTGGGCCAGGAGCACCGCCGGGTGCTTCGTGGAACCGTCGCCGGTGGGGGCGAAGGTCGTCGTGTCGAGCGAGACGGCCGCGCCTCCCGGCTCGGCGCCGACCGGGACCATCGCGTCCTGGGTCTGCACGGCCGACGTCGAACCGTCCGCGGCGCGGGCCGATCCGGCCACCATCGCGGACCCCGACAGACCGCAGAGGAGGACGAGCGACGTGGCGAGCGCGCGGCATACGGAGCGGCGCAGGCGCACGGGTCGAGGCATACCCAACGGTAACCCGCAGTCCGGAGGACCCGACGACCCGTCCGCTCCTTGCTCCGCGATGGCCCGAATCCGGGATTGTTGTCGGCGGTTCGGGCCATCGCGACGCAAGAAGGCGAGGGGCGGGCGTGCCCGGGTGCGAAGGTGGCACCGTGCGCCACACCACCCCGCTCCCCGAGCCGGCACTCGCCCGACCTGTGCCGGGGCTGACGGGTCCGGCGGCCATGCTGGCCGGCGCCACAGCCATGGTGTTCGTGGGTGGGAGCGTCGCGGTGTCCGGGGTCCTGGCCGGGTCGCCGCTCTTCACCGCCCAGGCCGTCCGGTATGCCGCGGCCTGCCTGCTGCTGCTCGTCGCCGCACGCCTGACCGGTCACCGTCTCGTGCTCCCCAGAGGGGCCGAGTGGGGGTGGCTGCTGGGGGTGGCCGCGACCGGTCTCGTCGTGTTCAACCTGGCGCTGGTCGAGGGCTCCGCCCACGCCGAGCCGGCCGTCCTCGGGGTCGCGGTGGCCTGCGTGCCGCTGGTCCTCGCCGTCGTCGCGCCGCTGATGGATGGTGGCCGGCCGAGCCCGGTGGTGCTGCTGGCCGCGCTCGTGGTCACCTGCGGTGCCGCGCTCGTGCAGGGGGTCGGCCGCAGCGACCTCGTCGGGCTGGCCTATGCCGCAGTCGTGCTGGCGTGCGAGGCCGGCTTCACCCTGCTCGCGGTGCCGGTGCTGGGGCGGCACGGGCCGTGGGGGGTCTCGGTCCACACGACCTGGTTGGCCGCCGTGATCTTCGTCGGCGTCGGGATGATCCGCGAGGGGCCGACCGCGGTGTCCCGGCTCACCAACCACGACCTGCTGGCCGTCACCTACCTCGCGGTCGCGGTCACCGCCACGGCCTTCGTCCTCTGGTACTCCAGCGTCCGGCGCCTGGGCGCCGCCGTGGCGGGGCTGCTCACCGGCATCGCCCCCGTCGCGGCAGCTGCCACCGGTGTCGTGCTCGGCGGGCCGGTCCCCGACCCGTTCGTCTGGCTGGGCATCGCTGTCGTCGCTGCGGGTCTCGTCCTCGGGCTGGCCGTCCGACGCAGCCGGTGACGGGCGAGACATCGCGGACGACGACCCGCTCCTTGCTTCGCGATCGCCCGAATCGGCGGACATTCCGGCCGCTTTGGGCCATCGCGAAGCAAGAAGGCGGGGGTGGGGGGACGCGGGCCGGGCCGGGCTGGGCGGAGCGTGGCCACCGGGTGTGCGCGCGGCTGGGACGATGGCGCGGTGAGCGACGACGGTGTGGACCCCGAGCGAGCCGTCGGCGTCCTGGTCCTCGCGGCCACCCCGATCGGCGACCCCCGTGACGCCGCACCGCGACTGGCCGACGAGCTGGCCACCGCCGACGTCGTCGCGGCCGAGGACACCCGCCGGCTGCGGCGCCTGCTCGGCGAGCTGGGGGTGTCGCCGCGGGGCCGGGTGGTCAGCTATCACGAGCACAACGAGGCCGCCCGGACACCCGACCTCGTCGAGCGGCTGCGGGCCGGTGACCGGGTGCTCGTCGTCACCGACGCCGGTATGCCGTCGGTGTCCGACCCCGGCTACCGGCTCGTCGTCGCCGCGGTCGAGGCCGGGATCCGGGTGACCTGCGTGCCCGGGCCGAGTGCGGTGCTGATGGCGCTGGCCGTCTCCGGGCTGCCCGTCGACCGGTTCTGCTTCGAGGGCTTCCTGCCGCGCAAGCCCGGCGAGCGCGGCCGGGCCCTGGCCGCGCTCACCGACGAACGCCGCACGATGGTCTTCTTCGAGGCGCCGCACCGGCTCGACGTCACCCTCGAGGCGATGGCGACGGCGTTCGGGGGGGACCGGCCCGCGGCGGTCTGCCGGGAGCTGACCAAGACCTATGAGGAGGTCCGGCGCGGGCCGCTCGTCGACCTCGTCGCCTGGGCGGCCGAGGGGGTCCGCGGGGAGATCACCGTCGTGGTCGCCGGGGCCGCCCCGGTGGCGGCGTCCGTGGCGGACGCGTTACCCGGCATACGGGCTCGGGTGGCGGCCGGTGAGCGGCTCAAGGACGTCTGTGCCGACGTGGCGGCGGCGACGGGGCTGTCGTCGAAGGCGCTCTACGACGGGGTGCTCGCGTCGCGCTGAGCCGGGCCCGCGCGCTATTAGCTCGGCGAAGTCGTGGGGGACGCCGGAGGTGGAACCGCGCTCCCTGGGCCCCTGTTTCACCTCGGAGCGCCGAGAGGGAGAACCGCGGCGTCAGGCGACCCGCTCGCTCTCCGCCGCCCGCTTCAGGGCGTCGAGCGTGGCGCTGATGCCCGCGGCGTTGAGCTTGCGCCGCGTCCCGAGCGCGCGGTCCATCAGCCCGCCGAACTGGCCCCGGCGGTCGGTCCACTCCTCGATGATCGTGCAGTCGAGGCCCTCGTCGTCGGGCACGATGAAGTACTCCCACCGCGCCACCTTGACCGGCCCCACAGTGACCTCGAAGGCGAGGTTGCGACCGCGGTCTGCCGCCACCACCTCGCCGTAGGTGAACCACCGCACGGCGCCGGCGCGGTTCCAGCCGATGAACTTGGCGCCCTTCACGGCGCCGGTCGCACCACCGCGCCACTGGACGCGCTCGCACTCCGGCGACCACTCACCCATTCGCGGCAGGTCGGCAACGAGGTCGTAGACGGCGGTGGGGGAGGCGGCCACGTGGCGTGTCTCCCGAAGATCGGACATCCGACCATCCAACCAGCGGCGCCGAGAACGGCCGACCCCTCCCCCCGTGAGATTTCGCATACGGTGGGTGCACGGGCGCGGCCTCGCGTCAGGGGTGGACGAGAGGTGGCGGTGGTCGGCATGAGTGAGCAGACAGGGGCTGCGAGCCGAGCAGGCCCGCCCGCCGGTATGCCGCGGAGCCGGCTGCGCGAGCCGGCCCACCAGGTCAGCCCGCGCGCCCGCCTGATGTGGGCCCTGTCAGGGGCTGCCGAGTCGCTCGTCCTGCTCGTCGTCCAGGTGCTCTGGTGGTTCATCGACGAGGACGGGTCGCGCACCCCGCACCTCGTGGTGGGGGTGATCTGGTTGCTGCTCACCGCGGTCTACCTCGTCGTCATGCCGCAGTGGCGCTACCGCGTGCACCGTTGGGAGGCAACGCCTTCCGCGGTCTATACGCAAACCGGCTGGATCGCCCAGGAGCGGCGGATCGCGCCTATCAGCCGCATCCAGACCGTCGACCTGGCCCGTGGGCCGGTTTCCCAGCTGTTCCGGCTCGCGACCGTGACCGTCACGACGGCGTCCGCCGCCGGCCCCCTGAAGATCCACGGGCTCGACGTCGAGGACGCCCGCAGGCTGATCGACGAGCTCACAGCGGCCACGGTGGCCGAGCCCGGGGACGCGACGTGACCGAGCCCTGGCTCGGCGACCGACCGCCCGCTGTGCCGCCGCTCCTGCCGCTCCCGCCGCCGGGCCACGCCACCCCGCCGGAGCTGCGCGACGTCGAGACCGACTGGCGCCGGCTCAACCCCCGGATGCTGCTCATCCACCCGGTGCAGGAGGCCATCCGCTTCTTGCCGGCCCTTGCCGGTGTCTTCATCCTCGGTCGCACCTCCGACAGCGGGGGCTACTGGGAGTATGCCGCCCTCCTCGCCGTCATCGGGCTCGGCCTCCTGCGCTACTTCACGACCCGCTTCCGCATCGAGAACGGCCAGATCGAGCTGCGCAAGGGCCTGGTCAACAAGCGGGTCATCGCCACCCCGGCCGACCGGGTCCGCACCGTCGACCTCACCTCGCCGATCTTCCACCGCATCCTCGGCCTGGCCAAGGTCGAGATCGGCACCGCGGGCACGGGCAAGGACCGCCTCGTCCTCGACGCCCTCGCCCTTCCCGAAGCGCGGCACCTGCGCGACGAGCTCATCCACCGGCGCAACGTCGTCCTGGCCACGCACGACACAGACATGCCTGCGCCACAAGGAGATCCGGTCGACGGGTTGGCGCCTCCCCCGGCCGGCCCCACGGACGCCGACGGGCGGTCGACCACCGTCTGGTCCGGCCCGGACACCCCCGGGACCGAGACCGTCCTCCTGACCTTCGACCCCCGGTGGGTGCGGTTCGCGCCGCTGACGCTGACCGGGGTGTTCTCCGCCCTCGCCATCCTCGGCTTCGGCAACCAGTTCCTCCAGCGCTACCTCCAGCAGGCCGACCTCGGCAGCACCGTCAGCTCCCTGACCCGGCACCCGATCTGGATCGACGTCCTGGTCGGCCTCGTCGGTGCCGCCGTGCTGGTGTCGCTGCTCGCGATCATCGGCTACGTGCTGCAGTTCTGGGCCTTCCGCCTCACCCGGCACAGCGGCGGCACGCTCCACGTCACGCGCGGCCTGACCACGACGCGCGAGACGAGCATCGAGGAGAAGCGGCTGCGTGGCCTCGAGGTCGGGCAGCCGTTCGGCCTGCGCCTCGCCCGGGGTGGCCGCCTGCACGCGATCACCACCGGACTGACCAAGAAGGAGCAGGAGCGAGGCAGCGCCTGGCTCGTGCCCTCGGCCCCGCGCACCGTCGTCGACCGGGTCGCCGCCGCCGTCCTCGACGACGACGAGGCGCTCCACGCCGACCTCACGCCGCACGGACCCGCCGCTCGCCGGCGCCGGTTCACCCGAGCGGTGGTCCCGGCGCTGGTCCTCGCCGCCGCGGCCTGGGTCCTCATCCGCACCGTCGACCTCCCCGCCTGGGTCGGGGTCGTGTGCCTGGTCCCGCTCGTCGTCTCGCCCTTCCTCGCCGCCGACCGGTATGCCGGTCTCGGACACCACCTCACGGCCCGCCACCTCGTCGTGCGCCAAGGCACCTTCGTCCGCCGGCGGGACGTCCTCCAGCGTGACGGCATCATCGGCTGGAAGATCGAGCAGTCCTTCTTCCAGCGCCGGGCCGGGCTCGCGCACGTGGTCGCGACGACGGCGGCCGGCAAGCAGAGCTACGTCGCCTACGACGTCCCGCTCGACGCCGGGCTGGCGCTCGTCCGCGAGATCGACCCCGGGCTCTTCGGCCAGTTCGCCGCCCGGTAGGTGCCGGGCCTCGAGGATCGCGGTGGCCCCGACGCGCCTCGTGTCCCTTTGTCGGGTCACCCGATAAAGGGCAGGTCCGCGGGGGAAAGGTTCTCGAGCGAAGCGCCCCCTTCTCGGGTCAAGCCCGTGGGCAGCGTCCTCGGCCGCACCATCAGTGCCACAACACCTTGGCCGCCCGCCATAGGATCGCCGATATGACCAAGGTCCTGTCCGCCGTCGCCTGGCCCTACGCCAACGGCCCGCGCCACATCGGCCACGTCGCCGGTTTCGGTGTGCCCTCCGACGTCTTCAGCCGCTACATGCGGATGGCCGGTCACGACGTGCTGATGGTCTCGGGCACCGACGAGCACGGCACGCCCATCCTCGTCCAGGCCGACAAGGAGGGGGTGACGCCGCGCGAGCTCGCCGACCGGTTCAACCGGGTCATCGCGCAGGATCTCACCGACCTCGGCCTCGCCTACGACCTCTTCACCCGCACCACGACCCGGAACCACTACGCCGTGGCGCAGGAGCTCTTCACCGGCGACTGGCGCAACGGCTACATGATCGAGATGACGGACTTCGTGGCGATCAGCCCGTCGACGGGGCGCACGCTGCCCGACCGCTACATCGAGGGCATCTGCTACATCTGCGGATTCGCCGAAGCACGCGGCGACCAGTGCGACAACTGCGGCAACCAGATCGAGCCGTCGCGGCTCATCGACCCCCGCTCGAAGATCAACGGCGAGACCCCCGACTTCGTCGAGACGCAGCACTTCTTCCTCGACCTCCCGGCCCTCTCGGGAGCGATCCGGGAGTGGCTCGCCGAGCGCGAGGCCACCGGCACCTGGCGCCCGTCGGTCCTCAACTTCTCCAAGAACCTCCTCGACGACGTCCGTCCGCGCGCGATGACGCGCGACCTCGACTGGGGCATCCCCGTCCCGATCGACGGCTGGCGCGACCAGCCGACGAAGCGGTTCTACGTCTGGTTCGACGCCGTCGTCGGTTACCTCTCGGCGTCCATCGAGTGGGCCCGCCGCGTCGGTGAGCCCGAGCGCTGGCGCGAGTGGTGGAACGACCCCGAGGCGACGTCCTACTACTTCCAGGGCAAGGACAACATCACGTTCCACACCCAGGTGTGGCCGGCCGAGCTCCTCGCGTATGCCGGGAAAGGTGACCGCGGAGGGGAGCCCGGCGTCTACGGCGTGCTCAACCTCCCGACCGAGGTCGTCGCCTCGCAGTACCTCACGATGGGCGACCAGCAGTTCTCCAGCTCGCGCGGCCACGTCGTCTACGTGCGCGACGTCCTCGACCGCTACGGCCCGGACCCTCTCCGGTACTTCATCTGCGCCGCCGGCCCGGAGACCCAGGATGCGGAGTTCACCTGGGCCGAGTTCGTCCAGCGCAACAACTCCGAGCTCGTCGCCGGCTGGGGCAACCTCGTGAACCGCGTCGCGACGATGACCCACAAGTCCTTCGGCGAGATCCCTGCCGCAGGTCCGCTCGAGGCCGTCGACGAGGAGCTGCTGGCCGCGGTCAGCAACGGATTCGCTACTGTCGGAGGACTGCTCGAACGTCAGCGGGTCCGGGCGGCCACCGCCGAGGTGATGCGGATCGTCGGTGAGGCCAACGCCTACGTCTCGAGGACCGAGCCCTTCCGGCTCAAGCGCGACGACGAGCGCGAGCGGCTCGGCACCATCCTCCACGTCCTCGTCCAGGCCGTGAGCGATCTCAACACGATGATGTCGCCGTTCCTCCCGCACAGCGCCAACGCGATCCACCGGGTGCTCGGCGGCGAGGGCGACCTCGTCCCGATGCCGCGGCTCGAGGAGGTCGACGACCTCGACGGCGGTCCGGGATACCCCGTGATCACCGGCGACTACTCGGCGACACCGGCGTGGGGGTCGCGGCCCGTCGTCGTCGGCACCCCGATCGCCACGCCGAGCCCGGTCTTCACGAAGTTCGACCCGTCCGTCGTCGACGACGAGCTCGCCCGACTGCAGGACGAGAGCGCGTGACCGCGTCCCGGTCGGCACGGGGCGAGCGGCCCGCGGCGCCCGACCCCCTGCCGATCGCCGTCGTCGACAACCACGTCCACCTCGACATCGCCCGAGACGGCGAGGTCTCGACAGAGGTCGGGGCCGCCATCGCGGCGGCGTCGGCGGTGGGCGTCACCCGCCTCGTCCAGATCGGGTGCGACCTGTCCGGCGCCCGGTTCACGGTGGAGCAGGTCGACCTCCACCCCCAGCTGCTCGGCGGAGTGGCGTTGCACCCCAACGAGATTCCCGGTCTGGCCGCCTCCGGGCAGCTCGACGAGCAGCTCGCCGAGATCGAGCAGCTGGCCGGGCACCCCCGGGTGCGGGTCATCGGCGAGACCGGTCTCGACTACTTCCGGACCGGACCGGACGGCATACCGGCTCAGCAGGAGGCCCTGCGCTGGCACATCGACCTCGCCAAGCGCACCGGCAAGGCGCTGCAGATCCATGACCGCGACGCCCACGACGACGTGCTGCGCATCCTGGCGGAGGAGGGGGCGCCCGAGCACACGGTGCTGCACTGCTACTCCGGCGACGTGGCGATGGCCCGCGTCGCGGTCGAGCGGGGGCTGATGCTGTCGTTCTCCGGCACCGTGACGTTCAAGAACGCCAAGACCCTGAGGGACGCCCTCGCGGTCACCCCCACGGCCAACCTGCTCGTCGAGACCGACGCCCCCTACCTGACGCCGACCCCCCACCGCGGCGCCACCAACGCGTCCTACCTCATCCCGCTCACCGTCCGCGCGATGGCCGGGGTCCTCACCCTCGATGTGCCCACCCTCTGCGCGGCGCTCGCGGCCAACTCCGAGCGCGTCTACGGCTCCTGGGCCCAGCCGATCCCGCCCACACGCGAGGGCTAACAGCCGGATTAGCGTGTTCCTGTCGCGGCAGGACACTGCCACGGCTGAGCGGGAGGTGAGGCGGTGCGTACCGGACTTGTGTCACCTGAGCCACATCCGTCCCACAGGTGACGATCCTCCGTTACCAAAAGTTGACCAAAGCCTGCCCCGTCGAGGACAGTAAGCGGCTGTTGGCCGGTAGTGAGACCACGGGCCGGCGAGACACAGGGGCGTTCATCGGGCGGTTCGGGACGAGATCCCGGGTCGGGCCGGCAGACGCCCTTCGTCTTGCCGGGACCGCTTCTCGACCCGGGACGTCCCAGTTTTGGAGCATTGTGATCTCACGTTCGGTTCGGTATGTCGCCCAGGCGGGCGTCCTTGCCGCGGTCGCCGTCGGCGCCTTCAGCATCGCCCACCTCGACAAGGCCGTGACCCTGTGCGTGGACGGGAAGACCTCGTCCGTCCACGTCCTCGGCAGCTCGGTCGGCGATCTCCTCGCCAAGCAGGACATCACGGTGGGCGCCCACGACAGCGTCTCCCCGTCGGCCACCTCGGCCCTCGAGGACGGTGAGACCGTCGTCGTGCGTTACGGTCGCAAGCTGGTCGTCAGCATCGACGGGAAGACGACCGACTACTACACGACGGCGACGTCCGTCGACGAGGCGCTCGCGCAGCTCGGCATCCGCGCCGACGCCACGGCCCGACTCTCGGTCTCCCGCTCGGAGCCGCTCGGCCGCGCCGGCCTCACCATGTCGATCATTAGCCCCCGCGCGATCACCGTCACGGTGGACGGCAAGACCCTCCCGACGTCGACCACCGTCGCCACCGTCGCCGACGCGCTGCAGCAGCTCGCGGTCACCGTCGGACCCCTCGACTGGGTGCAGCCGGCCCTGTCGACCGCGGTGACCAACGGCCTCGCGATCAGCGTGAAGCGGGTCGTGAGGAAGTCCGTGGCGGAGACGCAGGCGATCGGCTTCGCCACCGTGCGCACCAACGACGCGACGCTCACGGCCGGCACGACGCGGACCAGCGCCGAAGGCGTTGCCGGCGTCCGCGCGCTCACCTGGTCGGAGACCTGGATCGACGGACAGCTCGCGTCCCGCGTCCAGGCGTCGTCGGCGGTGACCACGCCGCCGGTCAACCGGGTCCTCGCGATCGGGACCAAGCCCCTCCCGGTCGTCGCGGCGCCGCCCGCCGCGCCCACTGCGCCCAGCCCCACCCCGCCGCCGCCCAGCGGTCCGACGTCCGGAGCCGGGATCAACCTCGCCAACGCCGCGATGTGGGACCGGATCGCCGCCTGCGAGTCGGGCGGCAACTGGAGCATCAACACCGGCAACGGCTACTACGGCGGCCTGCAGTTCAACAGCGGCACCTGGCTGTCCAACGGTGGTGGCGACTTCGCCTCCCGCGCCGACCTCGCCTCCCGCGAGCAGCAGATCACCGTCGCCAACCGGCTGTATGCCGCCCGCGGCCTCGGCCCGTGGGGCTGCGCCCACGCGGCCTGACCCGAGCCCGACACCAGCGCGACCCCAGCCCGACCCGACGTCCGCGTCAACGGCATACCGGTATGCCGTCGGCGCGGACGTCCGGCTGTCCGGCCACCCCGTAGGGTGAGGCCGCATGGGCGGGGACGAGGCGGGCGACGTCGCCCCTGACCGCCGGAGCCTGCTCACGGCCGGCCTGGTCCGGGAGCTCGCCACCCGCCTGGGGATCCGCCCCACGAAGAAGTGGGGTCAGAACTTCGTCGTCGACGCCAACACCGTGCGCCGCATCGTGCGGCTCGCGGGGGTCGGCCCGGACGACGTCGTCGTCGAGGTCGGGCCCGGGCTCGGGTCACTGACCCTCGCCCTGCTGCCCGAGGTCGCCGAGGTCGTGGCGGTCGAGATCGACCCGGTGCTCGCCGCGGCGTTGGCGTCCACCGTCGCCGCCCGCCAGCCCGCGTCGGCCGCCCGCCTCCGCGTCGTTCTCGCCGACGCCCTGCAGCTGTCCGCGCTCGACGACCCGCAGCCGACGGCGCTCGTGGCCAACCTGCCCTACAACATCTCCGTGCCCGTCGTGCTGTCGTTCCTCGAGCGCTTCCCGAGCCTCGAGCGGACGCTGGTCATGGTGCAGCTCGAGGTCGCCGAGCGGCTCGCGGCCCCGCCCGGCAGCAAGACCTACGGCGTGCCGAGCCTCAAGGCCGCCTGGTATGCCGACGTGCGGCTCGCGGGGACCGTGCCCCGCAGCGTGTTCTGGCCGGTCCCCAACGTCGACTCGGGGCTCGTGGCCCTCGTCCGGCGGGCGGCTCCGCCGACGACGGCGACCCGCACCGAGGTCTTCGCCTGCATCGACGCCGCCTTCGCGCAGCGACGCAAGACCCTGCGCGCGGCGCTGGCCCCCTGGGCGGGTTCCGCCGAGGCGGCCGAGGTCGCCCTGCGCGCAGCCGGCATCGACCCGCGCACCCGGGGCGAGCAGCTCGACATCATCGCGTTCGCCGCGATCGCTGCCGCGCGTCCTCGTTCCGATGGCGGGCCCGGAGCCGTGGTCCCGAATGGTTAGGGTGAGGACGTGACCACCGCAGACCAGTCGCCCGGTTCGGTCACGGTGCGTGTCCCGGCGAAGGTCAACCTCGACCTGCGCGTCGGGCCGGTCCGCCCCGACGGCTACCACGAGCTGTCGACCGTCTTCATGGCCGTGGGTCTCCACGACGAGGTCACGGTCACGACGTCCGACACGTGGCGGGTCACCGTCGGCGGGCCCTGCTCGGCCGGCGTCCCCACCGACGACACCAACCTCGCCCTGCTGGCCGCCCGCACGCTCGCCGAGGAGGTCGGCGTCCACGATCCCGTCTCGCTGCACCTGCACAAGGACATCCCGGTCGCCGGGGGCATGGCGGGTGGGTCGGCCGACGCGGCCGCCGCGCTCGTGGCCTGCGACCACCTGTGGTCGGCGGGGATGAGCCGCGACGAGCTGGCCGACCTCGCGGGACAGCTCGGGAGCGACGTCCCCTTCGCCCTGTCCGGCGGCATCGCCATGGGGTCCGGGCGCGGCGAGCAGCTCGCCCCGGTGCTCGCCCGCGGCAGCTACCACTGGGTGTTCGCGCTCAGCGAGACCGGCCTCTCCACCCCGGAGGTGTATGCCGAGTGCGACCGGCTGCGCGCCGGCCGCCGGGTCCCGGCCCCCACCCCGTCGCCCGAGGTGATGACCGCGCTCCGCTCCGGTGACCCGCAGGCGCTCGGACGGGCGTTGCACAACGACCTCCAGCCGGCGGCCCTGTCGTTGCAGCCGGGCCTCGCCGAGGTGCTCGAGGCCGGGGTCGAGTACGGAGCCCTCGGAGGTCTGGTCTCCGGGTCCGGGCCGACGGTCGCGTTCCTCACCGCCTCTCCGGAGGCGGCCCTCGACCTCTGCGTGTCCCTGACCGCGTCAGGGGTCGCCGGTGACGTCCGGCGCGCCAAGGCACCGGTGCACGGCGCCCAGGTCGTCCCCGGACCGACGCGGGTCTGATGGCGAATCTTGTTGCCCTGGAACGGGCCTCGCTGGTCTTCGGAACGACCCACGTTCTCGACGAGGTCTCCACCGGCGTCAACACCGGGCAGCGGATCGGGGTCGTCGGCCGCAACGGCGGCGGCAAGTCGACCCTGATGCGGGTCATCGCCGGCCAGCAGGTGCTGGACGAGGGGCGCGTGACCCGGGGCGGGTCGGTCACCGTCGGGATGCTCTCCCAGGTCGACCTGCTGGACCCGACGCATACCGTGCACGAAGCAGTGCTGGGCGACCTCCCGGAGCACGTCTGGGCCGGCGACCCTCGGGTGCGCGACGTGCTGACCGGGTTGCTCGGCGGGATCGACGCCCGGTCCGTCGGGGGCCTCGGGGCGGTCGTCGGGCCGATGTCGGGTGGGGAGCGGCGGCGGCTCGGTCTGGCGGCGCTGCTCGTCGCCGACCCCGACGTGCTCCTGCTCGACGAACCCACCAACCACCTCGACGTCGAGGGGGTCGCCTGGCTGGCGAACCACCTCGTCACCAAACGGATCCGGCCGGACAGCGCCCTCGTGGCGATCACTCACGACCGGTGGTTCCTCGACGAGGTCGCCACCCTCACGTGGGAGGTCGTCGAGGGGCAGGTGTCGCCCTTCGACGGCGGCTACGCGGCATACGTCCTCGCGAAGGCCGAGCGCGAGCGGATGGCCGCCGTGACCTCCGAGCGCCGCGACAACCTGCTCCGCAAGGAGCTGGCCTGGCTCCGTCGCGGACCGCCGGCGCGCACGACCAAGCCCAAGTTCCGGATCGACGCGGCCAACGACCTCATCGCCGACGAGCCGCCCGCGCGCGACGACGTCTCGCTGGTGCGTTTCGCCACGACCCGGCTCGGCAAGGACGTCATCGACCTCGTCGACGCCTCCGTCGAGCTCGGTGACCGGCCCATCCTCGACCGGGTCACCTGGCGCCTCGCCCCCGGCGAGCGGGTCGGCATCGTCGGGGTCAACGGCTCCGGCAAGTCGACGCTGCTGCGCGCCTTCACCGGCGACGTCCCCCTGTCCGGCGGCCAGCGCAAGGTCGGCAAGACGGTGGCGGTCGCCTTCCTCACCCAGGAGGTGCGCGAGCTCGAGAAGTTCGCCTCGTGGAGGGTCATCGAGGCCATCGAGGACGTCAAGAGCTTCACCATGCTCGGCGACAAGGAGGTCAGCGCGAGCTCGCTCGCCAAGCGGCTGGGTTTCAGCGGTGGTCGGCAGCAGACCCGTGTCTCCGACCTCTCCGGTGGCGAGCGGCGGCGGCTGCAGCTGTTGCGGCTGCTCATGTCCGAGCCCAACGTGCTCATCCTCGACGAGCCGACCAACGACCTCGACATCGAGACCCTGACCTCGCTCGAGGACGTCCTGGACGGTTGGGCCGGCACGTTGCTGGTGGTCTCCCACGACCGCTACCTGCTCGAGCGCGTGGCCGACCGCCAGGTCGCGCTCCTCGGCGACGGCCAGGTGCGCGAGCTCCCCGGCGGGGTCGCGCAGTACCTCCAGCTCCTCGAGAGCGTCCCCGCCCGGGACGGTATGCCGGCGGGCTCGGGCTCGGGCTCGGGCTCGGGGGCAGGTGGGTCCGGAGGCCCGACGACGAGCCCGGCGGACCAGCGCGAGGCCCGCAAGGAGATGAGCCGACTGGAGCGGCAGCTGACCAAGCTGGCCGACCAGGAGGAGCGGCTGCACCACGAGATGGCCGAGAAGGCCGCGGACCACGCAGCCGTCCTGCGCCTCAACGACACGTTGCGCGCCCTCGTCGACGAGCGCGAGCAGCTGGAGCTGGCGTGGATGACCGCGGCCGAGGTCGTGGGCTAAACCTGGCCAACCCACCGCCCATCCGGCCGAGGTCGTGGTCTGGCGCTGAGGTCGTGGTGTGCACACCAC